>NZ_JAQQDB010000029.1:0-96932 GCF_046030135.1 Caballeronia jiangsuensis | reverse complement strand
CATTCGCTCTCGGGATCTTAAATGAACTACCAAGACATTTCGCAAAAAAGCTATCCTGTAAACAGGATGCTGACCGCAGAGGAGCGGCAAAACCAACTACGCCAGAAAGAACGCTTGGATATTACGCCGTTTTATAACGCGTCGACAGTCAAATTCAACTCCACCTACATGGAGCTGGTCGATAGATGGTTTATCTATCGCGGTTACGTGACGTTCGGTAGCTTGCTGTTCAGTTGTTTCCCTATTGTATTATTGTCGCTGGTATTCTTTTATCCAACATGGCACTTCACGTTGACGAGTCAAGAGCTAATGGTGATCGGAATCGTGTGTATCGCCTATTCGCCGCTTTGGGCCTATTTAGTCTGGATGCTACTCAAAGAATCTTTCCGCTGGACGCATTACCCCATCCGGTTCAACTACCGCAAGCGCATGGTGTACGTCTTCTGCCTTGACGGTGTGATTCGCTCGGCGAAGTGGGACGATCTCTTCTTTACGATCAGTCGGTGCAGGCGATCGTACACGCCGGGCTCGGGACCGCAGATCTGGGACATTCGCGGTCACGCGCTCAAGGCAGACCGAAAGACGGTGGAGTGGACCTTTGCCCTGCATGGCGACAGTGAAGATCCTCGCCAGCTTAAAAACTGCTGGGAGTTCGTCCGTCGCTACATGGAAGAGGGCCCGAAGGCCGTCTATAGCGATGTCCACTGGTGCCATGACGTTGCAAGCAGACGTGAAACATTTCGCGAAGGATTGTTCGCGCTGAACCTAAACCTCAACGGACTGCCGAGGCTCATCCAGTACATCTCCGCGCCGGTGGTGTGGCTCATTTCGATTGGTCGCGTGTTCGCAATCAGGACCAGCAAGATTCCGCAATGGCCTGCAGCGATCGAGGCGAAGTGCCGGATCGATGCGTCCGATCCCTACCAGCGCACGGCTGCGCAGAATCCAGCGAAGTTTCCGACGGACCCCGTTAGTGTGGTTCGGGAGCAGATCAGTCAATGAGTAACGCTCTTTCCCTTTCTCGCATTCCCTCCCAAACATAGACTCAATGTCCCCCCAGCGATTGGGCGACACGCCACACACCGATATCGTTATCTCCAGGCGGTCGCACCGTGCAAGACCGCCATCAAGACCCAGCAGATTGGAGACAACAATCATGGCGACCCCCACCGTCGCGCCGCTCACCTTCCAGCGCGCACCCAACCTTCCTCGCAACTGCACGTTCGATCCGCATGACTGGCAGATCCTGAGCCAGTACTGGCACCCAGTCGCGTTCGCATCGGATATCGCGGACAAGCCGTTCAGAGCGCAATTGCTCGATGAATCGCTCGTCGTGTTCCGCTCGAACGGCGTGCTCGTGGCCGCCCGCGACGTGTGTCCGCATCGCGGCGCGCCGTTGAGCCAGGGCTGGGTCGAGAACGGCAACCTCGTGTGCCCGTATCACGGCCTCTCGTATGGCGCGAACGGCAAGTGCAACCACATTCCTTCGCAGGAAGGCGGCCCGATTCCCGATCGCCTGTGCCTGACGACGTATGCCGCGCAGGAAGCCTACGGCCTCGTCTGGGTCTCGCTCGGCGGCGGCGCGCAACCGTTGCCCGACTTTCCCGCCTGGAACACCGAAGGCTTCCAGCAGATCCTGCCACCTTCCATCGACATCAAGGCATCGGCGGGGCGTCAGACCGAAGGCTTCATCGATGTCGCGCACTTCGCGTGGATTCATCATCACAGCTTTGCGGACCGGCGCAATCCCGTCGTGCCGAACTATACGGTCGAGCGTCGCGACAACGGCATGCGCGCCGAATACGTGAGCACCGTGAGCAACTTCCCGAAGTCGATGCAGCATCGCGCGCCCGATGGCTTTCTGTGGCGCCGCGTGTTCGAAGTCGATGTACCGTTCTTCGCGCGTCTCACCGTGCAGTTTCCCGAAGGCGGTCGGCTCGCGATCCTCAATGCGGCGAGCCCCGTGTCCGCGCGCCTCACGCGTCTGTTCGTGCCAATCGCGCGGAACTTCGACAAGAACCTGCCTCTCGACGACGTCTACGCGTTCAACCGGCAGGTGTTCGAAGAAGACCGCGCGATCGTCGAACTGCAATGTCCCGAAGACTTGCCGATCGATCGCGCCGCCGAAGCGCCCATTCTCGCCGATCGCTCGTCGGGTGCGTATCGCCGCGCGCTCGCCGAGATCGGGCTTGGCCAGAACTACGTCCGCTGAAACGCATACCGAGGACATCATCATGAAGATCTGGGAATGCGTGATTTGCGGCTTTCGTTACGACGAAACGCAAGGCTTGCCCGAAGCGGGCATCGCGGCGGGCACGCGCTGGGAAGACGTGCCCGACGACTGGCTCTGCCCCGATTGCGGCACCGGCAAGCAGGACTTCGACATGCAGGTGGTGACGGCATGAGCACTGATACTGAAGATCGCGTGATCATCGTCGGCACGGGCATCGCCGGTTATACGGTCGCGCGCGAACTGCGCAAGCTCGACAAGAACGTGCCCATCGTGCTCATCAGCGAAGATGCCGGCGATTTCTATTCGAAGCCGACGCTCTCCAACGCGCTCGCGATGAAGAAGGCGCCGCACGAACTCGTCACGTTCGATGCCGGCGCGATGCGCGCGCAACTGAACGCGGGCATCATCACGCATCGCAAGGTGGAGCGCATCGCAGCCGACGCGCATGAGGTGATCGTCAACGGCGCGCCGCTTCGTTACGCGAAACTCGTGCTCGCGCTGGGCGCGGACGCACGCCGTATTCCGCTTGTCGGCGATGGCGCGTCCGACGTGCTTTCCGTGAACAGTCTCGACGATTACACGCGATTCAGGGCGCGTATCGAAGGCGCGAAATCGATCGCGCTGCTCGGCGCGGGATTGATCGGCTGCGAGTTCGCCAACGATCTCGCGCTCGCGGGCTATGACGTGACCCTGATCGATCCCGCGGCCACGCCGCTGTCGCGATTGCTTCCCGAACTCGCCGGCGACGCATTCGCGCGAGCGCTGGATCGTCATGGTATTCGCCTGCGCCTGGGACAATCGGTTGCGAGCGTGAACAGGCGTGAATCGGGCTACGACGTCACGTTTAACGACGGCGAAGTCATCGCCGCGGATGTGGTGTTATCGGCGATCGGTCTTGCCCCTCGCACCGAACTGGCTGCGCAGGCGGGGCTCGATATCGACATCGGCATTCGCACCGACGCGTGGTGCAGAACCAGCGCGCCCGATATCTATGCATTGGGCGATTGCGCGGCGATCGAAGGCAAGGTGCAGCCGTATGTCCTGCCGATCATGCATGCGGCGCGCGCACTCGCGCGCACGCTCGCCGGCGAGCCGACGCGCGTCGATTTTCCGGTCATGCCGATCACGGTGAAATCGCCCGCATCGCCGACGGTCGTCGTGCCACCGAATGAATCCGGCACATGGCGTTTTGCTCCCGCGAGCGACGATCCGCTCGACGGCCTTGCCGCGCTGTGCGAACACGCCGCCGACAAGCGCGCGCTCGGCTTCGCATTGCTCGGCGCGGCGACGCAAGGCAAGGCCGCGCTCATCAAGGCGATGGCGGCGGGATGCTTCTGAACCGACGATCGAACAACGATAACGACGCAGCTTGCTTCTGACCGACCCGCGTCGCGTTCACCGATGATGCACCGAGGGCCTGTCGCTTTGTTCATCGGTTGAACGCATTGACGCCGCGCTTTGTACGCGGCGTTTTTTTGCTTTTCAGGCGACGTCGCTGACGAGCGTGCGCGAAACGGTCGTCACGAGCTTGCGCAGCCAGCGCGTCGCGGCACTGCGATGCGTTCTCTCGTGCCACAGTTGATAGTAGGTCAATGCATTCGTTTCGCCGGGAATCGGCTCGATGCGCAACGGCAGAATGCGCGCATAGTGCGATGCGAGCGCGCGCGTCGTCGTGAAGAGAAGATCGGAACGCACGAGCACATACGGCGCCATGCCGAAGTAGGGCAGCGTGGTCGTCACGGTGCGCGTGAGGCCGTTGCGCGCGAGTTCCGTGTCGATGGTGCCCCATGCCGTCGTGTTGTACGTCGTGACCGAAAGATGCTCGGCGCTTTCGTACGCATCGCGCGTGAGCGCGCCATTGCCGATGGGATGATCCGAGCGCATCAGGCACACGAGTTCGTCCTTGCACAACGGCTGCAGATGCAGATGCTCCGGCGGCGTCCTCCAGTTGCCGATGACGAGATCGAGCAGGCCCGTTTCGAGCCCGTTCTCATAGCCGCCGTCCACCATCATCAGATGCTTGAATTCGAGCTTCGCGAGCGGCGCGGCCTGATGAAACGCATCGATGACGGCGGGCACGAAGAACACGTCGAGATAATCCGGCGAGCCGATGCGAAACGTGCGCGTGCTCGCGACGGGATCGAACGTGGTGTTCGGATGCAGGATCGCGTCGATGTTGCTGAGCGCCTGCGCGGCCGGCTCGATCAGCGTGAGCGCGTGGCTCGTCGGCACCATGCGGCTGCCGCTACGCACCAGCAAAGGATCACCGGTGATTTCGCGTAAGCGGCGCAATGCAATGCTTACCGTAGGCTGCGATTGTCCGAGCAGACTGGCGGCGCGCGACACGCTCGACTCGGTAAGGAGCGTATGCAGCACACGAATCATGTGCGAGTCGATGCTTTCCCTGGACATCGTGCGGCTTGACCTCTGGCGTGGGGGGCATCTTGTCGTTCGTCGTGGCCCTGTGTCATCGCAATATACGGACGGATATTGCGATGGTCAACGCAGGGCCTTTTCCGACGATGCCGCTCAAGCCTTATGCCGCCTGATTCATGCCCGCGGAATTATGCTGAAAATGGTCGCGGTGTTATGTGCAATCGATCAGGCCGCGAAGTCCGTCGAAGCCGACAACGCGCGCCAGCTTTCCGTTTCCGCCGTGACGTACGCGTTCTTTTCCGCGATGGCCTTCAGCGTGTCGGTGCCGAGTGCGAGACGCAGCGGCGGCGTTTGCTCATCGGCGAGCGTGACGAGCGCGGTCGCGAGCTTCTCGGGATCGCCCGGCTGATTGTGATTCATGCCCACAGCGAAGCGCCGCACATTGCCGGAAGTCGCATCGTAATCGTCGATGATTTCCTTGCCCACGAGAAGCGACGACGCATCCAGAAAGTCCGTGCGAAAGTAACCCGGCTCGACGACTGTCGCGTGAATGCCGAGCGGTTGCAGTTCCGCATGCAACGCTTCGGTGATGCCTTCGACGGCGAATTTCGTCGAGCAATAGACGCCGAATCCCGCTGCCGAGCGATAACCGCCTATCGACGACATGTTCACGACGTGGCCGCTCTTCTGCTTGCGCATCACGGGCAGCACGGCGCGCGTCACGTTGAGAAGGCCGAAGACATTGGTGTCGAACATGCGGCGCACGTCGGCGTCGCTCGATTCTTCGACGGCCGCGAGCAGCCCGAAGCCCGCGTTGTTGATCAGCACGTCGATGCGGCCGAACTTCGCGACGGCGGCTTCGACGGCCGCCTTGGCCTGTGCTTCGCTCGTGACGTCGAGCGCGACCGGCAGCAGCGCGGGCGATTCGCCGAGGCGCTCGACGATCGCCGCGACATTGCGGCCTGCGGCGACGACCGCGTTGCCGTCGTCGAGCGCCGCGCGGGCGATCAGCGCGCCGAGGCCGCGCGATGCGCCCGTAATGAACCAGACGCGCTTGTATTGCTGTTGGGTTGCGTTGCTCATGATGTGCTCCGTTGTGTCGGTGGTGGTGAACGTGAAACGAAGCATAGGGCGTCCGATTCGCACGAACTAGCCGTCAAACGCTAGACTGATAATCAACTTTAATTTGCGAATCGGGGCGTCCATGAACGAGGTCCGCGCGATATCGATCTTCGTGCGCGCCGCCACGCTCGGTAGTCTGCGGCGTGCGGCCATTGATCAGGGGATTTCGCCGCAAGCCGCGAGTCACGCGGTGATGCAGCTCGAAAAGTCGCTCGGTGTGCGGTTGTTTCATCGCACGACGCGCAAGCTCTCGCTGACCGAGGAAGGGCAAAGGCTCCTGCAGAACGTCGAGCCGGCCCTCGCGATGCTCACATCGGCGATCGCGGATGCGAAGAGCGCAAAGGAAGACATCGCCGGTCCGTTGCGCATCAGCGCGCCGAAAGCGCTCGGGCGCGCGTTGTGGCCGCCGGTGCTGGCGTTCGCGGCGCTCTATCCGGACGTCGAACTCGATGTGCGTTTCGACGACCATTTCACCGATCTCGTCGAGGAACGCGCCGATGTCGGTTTGCGCGGCGGCTCGGCGCCCGCTGGCGGCGCGATTGCAAGGCGGCTCGTGCCGATCCAGCTCATCGTGTGCACGTCGCCTGCGTATATCGAACGACACGGCGCGCCGCGTACCGTCGACGATCTCGCGTCGCATCGTTGCACCGGCTATCGCCGCGCGAACACGGGCAAGCAGGCGCCGTGGGAATTCATGATCGGCGATGAGATCGTCTATCGCGAGATCGCGGCGGCGCTCTGCACCAACGATATCGATGCGGAAGCCGACGCGGTGCTCGCCGGTCTCGCGATCGGCCAGCTCGGGAGTTTCTCGGCGGTCACGCATATCCGCGAAGGGCGGCTCGTACCTTTGCTCACGCGGCATCTGACGCAGCGCGAATCGATCTACATCTACTACCGGCATCGGACGGAGCAGCCGCTTCGAGTGCGAACGTTCATTGACTTCATGGTCGAAAGGCTCGCGGACAACGGGGATTTGTTCCTGTCATCCGCCGAATTGCGCGCGTTCGCGAAATGAATGGCCCGAATTCCTGCGATATGGCGAAGCCGCGACTAGAATGCATCGTGCCCTCGTGCCACCACAGTCAATGAAGCCAACCTGGAGCCAAGCGATGAAAACGATCAATGCGCTCAGACTTGCCGCCGTTGCATCAGCGATTGCCTTCTCCGTCAACGCATGGTCCCAGACCAGCGATGCGGCCCCGACCCAGTCCGCAACGCCTTCGGCGAGCGCCGGAAGCTCGAAATCGGCGGCCCGCAAGGCCAACCATGCGCTCAGCAGGAAAGTGTCGCAGGCGATGCAGAAAGGAGGCGTCGATCTGAACGGCATCGATGTGATCGCGAAGAACGGCGCGATCACGCTTGCCGGACACGCCGCCGACGCGGAGCAGATCGACAAGGCCGTGTCGATCGCGAAAGGCGTGAGCGGCGTCACGTCCGTGAAGAATGTTCTGACGATTCAGGAAGGCGGGCAGTAAGCTCCCGCTCGCGAGCGCGTAACAACTTGCGTGCTCGCGCCCGTCATGAACTCGTTCGCTGACGTTCACGATCCGGAACGGCAGCGTCTGCCGTTTCGCGAATCGCTGCTCGCGATGCTCGGCATCGCCTTCGTCACGATGCTGGTCGCGCTCGACCAGACCATCGTCGGCACCGCGATGCCGCGCATCGTCGCGGAACTGAAGGGCTTCGATCTGTACGCGTGGGTCGCGACCTCGTACATGCTCGCATCCGTTATCACGATTCCGATTTTCGGGCGGCTCGGCGATCTGTACGGACGCAAGCCTTTTCTGCTCGCGGCCATCGTGCTGTTCACGCTGGCGTCCGTGCTGTGCGGCTTCGCGAACAGCATGTTGTTTCTCGTGATCGCGCGCGGCGTGCAGGGCATCGGCGGCGGCATTCTGCTCGGGACGGTATTCGCCGCCGTGGCCGATCTCTTTCCCGATCCGAAGCTGCGTCTGCGCTGGCTCGTGCTCGTCACGTCGACATTCGGCGTGGCCAACGTCATCGGCCCGACGCTCGGCGGCATGCTCACGCAGATGCGCGGCTGGCGGCTCGTGTTCTTCGTCAACGTGCCCATCGGCATCGTCTCGCTGATGTTCGTGCTGTTGTTCGTGCCGAATCTGCATCGTCTGAAGGCGCGCGGACGGATTCAGCTCGACTGGCTCGGCGCGTGTGTCGTCGCGGTGACGCTCGGCGCCTTGCAACTGCTGATCGAACTGTTGCCGAAGGAAGGCGTGAGCGGCATGACGATCGTGCTCGCGCTCATCACACTGGTGTTCGGCGCGACGCTGTACTTCTGGGAAAAGCGCATGGGCTATCCCGTCGTGCCCGTCGATGTGCTCGTCGACCGCAAGCTCGCCGCGCTGTTCGCGATCTCCGTGCTCGGCGGCTTCGCGCTCTTCTCGATGGCCTTCTACATTCCGCTGCTGTTTCAGGGCGGCTACGGCATGTCGCCGCACGATTCGGGCATGCTGATCACGCCGCTCCTGCTCGGCACCAGCGTCGGCAGCATGCTCAACAATCGCATCGTCACCCGCATCCCGCGCGCCAACGTGCTGATGTATGCGGGCTTTGCGCTGTGCGTGGCAGGCTGTCTCGCGCTCGTGTCGCTCAACGGCCATGAGCCGCATGCCGTGTGGATGGCGTGCATGGGCGCGAGCGGACTCGGCCTCGGGCTCGTCGCGACGAATCTCACGATCTGCTCGCAACAGATCGTCGCGCACGATCAGATCGGCGCGGTCACGGCATTGCTGCAATCGCTGCGCATTTTCGGCGGCATGCTCGGCACCGCGATCACGGGCGCATTGCTCGGGCACTTCTATGCGCGCAACGTGCATCGTCCGCTGGATGCGTATCAGGCGACGCAGTGGCTCAAATCGTTCGCGAGCCCGGATCTGCTGATCGATCGTGCGGAACAGTCGGCGCTGATCGAACGCCTCGTCGCCGCGGGCCAGTCGGGCGATGCGATGATGCATTCGGCGCGCATGGCGCTGGTCGCATCGATTCACGTCGGGCTCGTGGTGGCCGCGATGGCGGCATTCGTCGGCTTGTGTCTCGCGTGGTTCGTGCCTGCGGTGCGCGTCGTGTACGGCGATGCGAAACAGCAGGGCGCTTGACGATTTCGTCGCCGCGAGCGATGAAGGCTCAGCGCTTGCGCTTTTCGTCGCCGAGCGCTTTGACGATCAGCCTGGTCGGCGCAGTGGTGGCGAGCCGTGGGATCTCGGATACGTGGACCCAGCGACACCGCGATATTTCGTTGCTCGCGCGGGGCTTCGCGCTTTTCGGCACATCGCAGAAGAAGACGTGATGGTGCTTCTGCCGTCCCCGATGGTGGAACAGAAATTTTGCCGACTTGCCTGCGAGACGTGTCTCTTCCTTGAGCTCGCGCAGCGCGGCGTCCGGCAGATGCTCGCCTCGCTTGAGCATGCCGCCGGGCAGCGCCCATTTGGTGCGACGTCGCGCAACCAGCAATATCCGGTTGCCTTTTCGACAGATGACCGTGGCTCGCTTCCTCAAACTGGCTCCGACTTTTTTTCTGTTCGTGTGAATGTGCGCGGTGCGTCGTGCAGGCGGATCCTAGTGTACCCAATGACAGTTTCATTGTGGAGCGCTCGATGACGGCGGCATTTCCGAATTGCGTTTCAGCAAGACGTGTTCCGCTCAATCACGTTTCGATCGCAGGAATGTCACACTTGTCGAATCAAATGATCGTTCACTTCATGGAGCAGCATCATGGCGCGCAATGAATATGTTCTGTTCAAGGGCACGGTCACGCTCGGCGTTCCCTATCTCCAGAATTACAAGGGCGATCCGCATTATGTGATCGTCGGTGAAGACACGAATGGCAAGCCATTCAACATCGTCACCAATGTGAAATCGGACAGCTCGTTGACGGGCCCGGCGGGCTATCTCGTGCTGTATCTGTGGGATCAATATTTCGATCATCCGATGACCGCCGATCTCGCCAGGCTGCCTGCGGGCATCGCCACATCGAATTTCCCGAAGCTCGATTACGTGCACGACAAGCGCCTTCTCGATCTCACGGCGATGCGTCCAATTCCGCTCGACACCAAGGACGAGCACAACGATATCAACGCGCTGCTCAACGAGATGCTGCAACTCGATATGTCGTCGAGCGGCATCGACTATGTCTACAAGACGCCCGCTTATAGCGACGATCGCCTCGGATGGAAGCCCGCGAAACAAGTCACCGTCTACGGCTTCGGCTTCCTGTTCGAACCGGGCAAAGACGGGCTGCACGAAACGCACATGAATCAGGGCAACCCGAAGCCGGGCAAGGGCAGCCATATCAAGGACCATTCGAACGAGAACGGCGTGTTTCAGGACGGCGCGGTGATGATCGAAGTGGATGGCAAGTTTCAGGCGCTCTTCGTCGCGTTCCAGACGCAACTCGTGCCGACCGATAATCGCGGGCGGCCGATAGCGGGGCAGTCGCATCCGATTCTTGATGGTGCGAAGTGATACGCGCGATCATTTGAACTACGGCCCATGCGCCAACCCGGTGCGCCCTGCAATGCATTGCAGAAAACCTTGTTTGTCCAAACGATTTTGACAGCCTAGAGTTGAGCTATTCGTGCACCGAGGGGGCGAGCCATGCCGCAATTCCTGACTCACTATTGGCAGGCGCTATCGGCGCCGGCCGGGCGCGTGCGTAAGCACTTCACGAAAGAATCGGCGGCGCAGGACGCGCACGCCGTCAGCGAAACCACGCGCGCGGAACAGCTCGAACACATCTCTGCCTATGCACGCGCGGGCTATTTCAACATGGGCTATACCGTCGATGCGTTCCAGTTGCCCAGCGAATCGCCGCTGCACTGAAACGAAAGAGACAAGCTGCGCGCGATGCGCAGCTTTATCGTCGGTGACTCAATGCTGTGCGAGTTCCACTTCGTGATACGCGTCCGCCCGCACCGCACCGAACGCCAGCGCGAAGCTCGACGCCTGTTTCCCCACGGTGCGAAGCTGCTCGACGACCTTCGGATCTGAACAGGTATCGGCTGATTCGAAGCGCGTCTCCAGCGTGTTGATCGTCGCACCGAAAGGCGTCGGCCAGCCGCGCAACGCGTGCACGATCGAGCGCAGCGAAGTGAGCACCGTGCCCGCCGCCTGCCATCCATATGCCGTGACGATACTGCCGACCGCGCGTCCGTCGAGATAAGGGCGCTCGTCGAGCCGCAGTTCCTCCAGCGTATCGAGCGCGTTCTTGACGAGGCCCGAGATGCCGCCGTGATAGCCGGGCGTCGCGATGATGAGCGCATCGGCCGCGCGCACGGCCTCGATGAGTTCATGTTGCTCGTCGGTGAGTTCGCGCGATTCCGGCGCATAGTGCGGCAGGCTATGCAGGAACGCGCCGCCGAACAGCTGCACGCTCGCGCCGCTTTCCTGTGCGCCGCGCAATGCGAATGCGAGTGCCCGTTCGGTCGATGATTGAGGCCGCGTCGTGCCGCCGATGCCGACCACCCGTGGCCCGCGCGATGAAATGAATCGAGACAAGATCGATACTCCCTGAAAATAGGCTGTCTGATATCCCCAAGACATCATCCGCATACGTTAGGGGAGCGCGCCACATTCGCCAACGAAGCGAATCTGCTAAGCAATGCACGGTTCGCGCCTTTATCGGATCGTTGGAATCCAAATGACGCGGAGTGCGCATAGCATCTTGCAAAGCGTTCGTTTGACGTGAGGACATGCGACCGTACCATCGGATGTTCCATTCCTTTCGGATTCCGACGAACGCCCATGAACGTCCCACGCTTTCCATCCGCCGCGCTCGGGCTCGATCCGGGCACGACGCCTGATCGCACTCATGGCGCCGATGCACGCGCCGTCGATCCACGCGCGCTCATCGATCTGCCGACGCGCGAAGTGCGCCGCCGCACCGTGCTGCAATGGTCCCTGCTGCGCTCGCGGGCGTTGCGTGTCGGCGTGCCGCTCGCGATCATCGTGTTGTGGCAGCTCGCGTCGTCGCTGCAACTCGTCGCGCCTGAAACCTTGCCGTCGCCCACGGTCATCATCGGAGCATTGAAGGAACTGATCGCCGATGGCGAATTGCAAAGCGCGATCGGCGTGTCGCTCGTGCGCGCGGCGACGGGCCTCGCGATCGGTGGCGGCATCGGCTTGCTGGCGGGTCTTTTTGCGGGGCTGTGGCGTGTGGGTGAGGAAATCGTCGATGCGCCATTGCAGATGCTGCGCACGATTCCGTTCATCGCGCTGATTCCGCTTTTTATCACGTGGTTCGGCATCGGCGAAGGCGCGAAGGTCGCGGTGATCCTCGCGGCCACCATTTTCCCGATGTATCTCAACACCTATGCGGGCGTGCGCGGTGTCGATCCGAAACTGCTCGAAGCGGCGAACGTGTTCGGTCTGTCGAGCCGGCAGATCGCGCTGCGCATCATTCTGCCGACGGCACTGCCTTCGATACTCGTCGGCGTGCGCTACTCGTCGGCGGTGGCGTTGCTCGCGCTCGTGGTCGCGGAGCAGATCAACGCGCAGAACGGCATCGGCTACATCCTCGTGAACGCGAACCAGAACCAGCGCGCGGACATCATCATCGCGGGCATTCTCGTGTATGCGGCGCTCGGCATCGTGACCGATCTCATCATGCGTGCGCTCGAACATCTCGCTCTTCCTTGGAGGCCGCGCTTTGAACTCGCCTGATAACGCATACGCCAGGTCCGTGCGCGACGAACGCGAGACCGCGCTCGAACTCGATGGCGTGAGCCGCGTGTTCGCGGGCCGCGCGGTGCTGAAGGATGTATCGCTCAACGTAAGACGCGGCCAGTTCGTATCGATGCTCGGCGCATCGGGCGCGGGCAAGACGACGCTCCTGCGCATTCTTGCAGGCCTCGATCAGGCCGACAGCGGCCGTGTGCGTGTCGCGGGTGCGCGCTCTGTTGTGTTCCAGGAACCGCGTCTCGTGCCGGCGAAGCGCGTGTGGGAGAACGTCGTGATCGGTCATGACCGCCTCAGCGCCGCGAAGCCTTCCGCACTGGCCGCGCTCGATGAAGTCGGACTCGCGACCCATGCCGATGGCTGGCCGAAGACGCTTTCCGGCGGCGAAGCGCAGCGCGTTGCACTGGCGCGTGCGCTCGTGCGAGAGCCGAAGCTGCTGTTGCTCGATGAACCCTTCGCCGCGCTCGACGCGCTCACGCGCATCCGCATGTACGAACTCGTCGCGCGCTTGTGGCGCGCACATACGCCGGCGGTCGTGCTCGTCACACATGACATCGACGAGGCGATTTTGCTGTCGGATCGTATCGTCGTGCTGTCGCAAGGCGAGATCAGCGCGGATGTGGTCGTCGATTTTCCGCGTCCGCGCTCGCGCAGCGACGAAGCATCCATTGCGCTCAGAACGCGGCTGCTCGCCGAACTCGGCGTCACGCAAGATTCGCCGCGCAAAGCGGCATAACGATTTCATTCACTCACCACACATCCATGCGCATCAGGAAACGCTTTACCGCGCTATTCGTCGCGAGTCTTTTCGGCGTGTCGGCGTCCGCATTCGCCGACGAACCGCTCACGTTGACCATCGGCACGCAGGACGCCGCTTGGCCGCTGATCGTCGAGGCATCGCACGTGCTCGACGGCGCGCCGTACAAGGTTAAATGGGCCGTGCTGACCGGGCCTGCCGCGCAGCTCTCCGCGCTCTATTCGAAAGTGCTCGATGTGGGGTTGATGGGCGATACGTCGCTCATCATCGAGCAGGGCAATGCGCGCGCAGCCTGGACGCCGGAGACGGCTCCGTTGCAGATCATCGCGGGATGGCGCAATCCCGATAGCAGCTATCCACCTATCGTCACGGTCGTGCGCAAGGAAGCCGACGTGAAGAACCTCGCCGATCTGCGCGGCAAGACGTGGGGCTATAACTTCGGCGGCTTCAATTATCTGCAATACGTGCTGTCGTATAACAAGGCCGATCTGCGGCCGAAGGATTTTCAGGGCGTGAAGTTCGGCGATGGGAACGTGTCGGCGTCCGCGTTCAATGCGGGGCAGGTTGCGGTGTATTCGGGCGGATTCGGACCTGTGAAGGAGACCGTCGACAAGGGCGATGCGCGGGTCGTCATCAAGAGCGATGAACTCGATATTCCGGCGTTGTCGGTGTTCACGGCGCGTACGGAAGTGCTGCGCGATCCGGTTAGGAGTCAGGCGTTAGGTGATTTTCTCGGGCGCCTGAAGAATTCGTGGACGTGGTGGTCGCAGAACGTGCCGGCGGTCGAGAAGATCTATCTGGAGAAGATGAAGCAGAGCCCGGCGCGGGCGAAGTTTTCTGCGGAGAATGGAAGGTCGGTTTTTTATCCGCTCGATAAGCAGCTCGTCGCGAGAGAACAGCGGATTGCGGATACGCTTTACCGGTCGGGGGATATCAAGAACAAGATCAAGGTCGATGTGGAGTTCAATCCGGTGTTCGATGCGCAGGCGATGGCGGGGCGGTGAGGGAAGCTGCGATATTCTGTCCTGCCAGGTTCGGAGGGATGACTGGGCGTTGCAAAGGTGATACTTTACCGGACCGACCCAGCCCTCGATTCACTCCGAGCCATGGAAGCACTGAACGAAACTCAAAAGGCGCTCGCCGTCAGGGAACTTGAAGCTTTCCTGTCGGCGTCGCCCGACTCCGTGACTGGCAAGACGCCGGTCGAAGAATGCCGCGATCTGGATGAGAACCGCCGAGCGATAATCGCTTCGATCTTGCGTCCCGCGCTCGACCGTTTTTTTGACGGTGCAATGTCACTCGCCGATTTCAAGCCAGAGATCGATCGCACCAATAAGCGGCACGAATATTGGGGGTTCAAGGGCATCAAAGGGCAGATGTTCTTCAATCTGCTATACAACGCTTGCGTCGATGAAGCCGAACTCGCTGCGGAGTTGAAGCTGGCTTTGCAGGCGCCTGCCGATGAGGCGATAGCGAAAAGTCGCATCCGTAACTTTGCGAGCTACGTCAGGCGTATCGGAGAGGACTACGTTGCCGGTGGTGCCAGCAAACATGCTCGCCCGAAGATCTCGAGCATTCCGTTTTTCCTGAGCTATTTTTGGCAGGTTTTCTCGCCGGAGAGATGGCCGATCTACTACACGAACAGCGTGCAGGTGCTTTCGGATCTTAACCTCTATCAGCCTGCCGACGATCCGGCGGATGCCTACATCGAATACGTCGAGCTGCATGTCGAGGTTCGTGATCTGTTCGCGAAAACGCTCGGAAGACCGGTCACGTATTACGACGTGGAGCATGTGTGGTGGTACACGAAGAAGCATGCCGATAAAGCAGTGATCCCTGCTGCGAGTATCGCTCTTGCTGAAACTGTGCCGAGCGCGACACTGGTCGCGAAGGACAAGGAACTGGCGCTATCGCAGTTGCCGGACAGTTATGTTCCCCCGATCGTCAGCATCATCCCTCGGCTGGCCCTGAATGATTCATTGCTCGAAACAGCAGCTGCAACGTCTGGTATTAGCATTGCGCGCGCGCTCGAAAAGAGTATCCACGCGGCATTCACGATACTGGGCTATGACGCTCAGCTTCTGGGGCAGGGTCAGGGGCGAGTGCAGGATGGTCTCGCAATCTCGGCGGATTATTCTTATGCAATTCTGTGGGACGCTAAAGCAAGGCAACGTGGCTATACGATGGGAACGGACGATCGGGCCATCCGTGAATATATTACGACTCAAAGCAGGCAACTGAAAAGGCATCGGCATCTACGCAATCTCTACTATGTCTTGATCTCCAGTTCGTTCCAGGATGAGTTCGATGACCTCATCCGCGAGCTGAAGATGGAGACCGATATCAGCGAGGTTCGCTTGGTGACGGCAGAGGCCATCGTTGCGATTGTCGATGAAAAGATGCGCGATCCTAACCAGCTGACCCTGGGACCTGACGGCGTACAGCGTCTCTTTTGCAGTAGCGGCATCCTGACAGCGGACGATGTCAGAGAAGAACTTGGTTGACTTGGCGCCAGCACCAGTCAATCTTCATTTCCCGCCTCAATCGCGCTATACGGATGCGCATAAGTAAACGGATCACAAAGCATCTCATTCAACGCAAACTGCCCCACCGCGTGATACTTCCACCGCACGCTATCATGCAGCGTATGCGTTCTCGCATTGCGCCAATGCCGATCGAGGTTATGCTTTTCCAGCGTCGATTGCGTACCCGCCAATTCAAAAAGCTTGTTCGACGCATCGAGCGCGAATTGCGTAGTGAGTATCTTGGCCTCGGCCGTCGCGACGATAGCAGCAGCCACATCGCTCCGCTCCGCTTCGCCACGCGCGGCATCGACAAGCGCCGCCGCGCGCATCGTCAACGCCTGCGCCGCATGATATTCAACCGTCAGCGCGCCGATATCACGCAGCGAAAACGGATCATCGACCGCGCGTGTCACGGCACTTCCACGCGCCGGATGCGACAACTCTCTCAGAAACCGCTTCGTATCGTCGAGCGCTGCGCGCCCGATTCCCAGATCGATCGCCGCATGAATAAGTTGCGAGACCGCGTTCGCCGCATCGATATTCGCGCGGCGGCCGCGCTTCACGATCTGCAACTCGTCCAGCTCGACATTATCGAGCCGCACCTGACCGCTCGCCGTCGTGCGCTGCCCAAAGCCGGACCAGTCATCGATAACTTCGACGCCACGCGCATGCCGTGCGACGAATGCGGTAACAGTCAAGCCATCGTCATCACGCGCGGCCACCGGTATCCAGTGCGCGAAGAGCGCGCCCGTCGAGTAGACCTTGCGCCCCGACAGCACGAAACCGCTTCCGGTGCGACGCACACGCGTCTCATGTTCCGACGGCAACTTGTCGCCCGGTTCCGCGGTAGCATTGCCGAAGCGCTCTCCCGCAAGCGCGCGTGAAAAGAAGAAGTCCTGCTGGCTCGGCGTTCCGTCATGTTTCAACCGTTCGAGCGTGGCGAAATGATTCTGCGGAATTTGTCCAAGCGATGAATCGGCCGCCGATATGATCTCGAACACATCGACGATCGTGCCAACCGAAACATCCGCTCCGCCGAACGCACGCGGCACGTTGATGCCCCACAATCCCGACGCGCTGAACGTTTCGACTTCGTTCGAAGGCAGATGGCGCTCGCGATCACGGCGCGCTGCATCGACGGCGAATTCGCTCGCAAGACGGCGCGCGATATCGAGTGCTTCTTTGTCCGACCGGATAAGATTGATATGCATGTCACGCCGCCCGCGCCGCGCGCGCATATTGACTCTCCGGCCGTGGCAAGCCCAGATGCTCGCGCAACGTCGTGCCTTCGTAATCGCGCCGGAAAATGCCTTTCTTCTGCAACAACGGCACGACATGATCGACGAACGCCGCGAGTCCGGAAGGAAACACGTCCGCGTTGAGATTGAAGCCATCCGCGCCGCGCTCGTTGAACCAGAGCGCGATATCGTCGGCGATCTGCTCCGGCGTGCCGACGATGATCCGGTGCGCTCCCGGGTTGCGATCCAGCAGACCGCGTACCGTGAGGCTTTCGCTCTTCGCGAGCGCAACAGTCGAATCGATGAAGCCACGCGAGAGATCCGGACGTTTCACCTTCGCGATGAGCTCATAAGGCAAAGGCGCATCGATATGCAGATCATCCGGCGCGAGGCCGAGCGCGCCCGCAAGTCGGGCGACTTCACGATCGGTATCGAGCAGGGCATCCAGCTCGGCCTTGCGCTCGCGCGCTTCGCGCTCCGTGCCGCCGATCACCGGATACAAGCCGGGCAACAGCAGGAAGTGATCGGGATTGCGTCCATGCACCCGCACGCGCTCCTTCATCTCGGCATAGAACGCCTGCGCCGTGGGCAAGGTCGTCTGCGCGGTGAACACGGCATCGGCGAAGCGCGCGGCAAGCGCACGGCCTCCTTCCGACGAGCCCGCCTGCACGAGCACGGGCCGCCCTTGCGGGCTGCGCGGCACGGTGAGCGGCCCGCGCACCGAGAAGTAAGTCCCGCGATGCTCGATCGCATGCACACGGGATGGATCGGCATAACGGCCCGCCTTCTGATCGGCGATAACCGCTTCGTCTTCCCAGCTATCCCACAGCTTCGTCACCACTTCGACGAACTCCTGCGCGCGCGCATAGCGTTCCTCGGTCGTGAGCGGCACGTCGTGGCTGAAGTTCGCGGCGGCTGCGGCATCGTAGGTCGTGACCGCATTGAAGGCGATGCGCCCGCCGCTCAGATGATCGACCGATGCGAAGCGCCGCGCGAGATTGAACGGATCGTTGAATGTCGTCGATGCCGTGCCGATCAGGCCGATATGCGTCGTCGCGCCCGCGAGCGCGGTCAGCAGCACGGTCGGCTCCAGCGCCTGCGAGGGCCCTTCGGCGTGATTGCGCAGCGCGAGCAGATCGGAGAGAAACACGGCATCGAGCTTGCCGCGCTCGGCGATCGCGGCGATCTCCTTGAAGAAATTCAGATCGATGATCGAGCGTGGATTGTCGAGCGTGCGCCATCCTGCCGGATGACGTCCGACACCGGTGACGTTGGTGTTCAGATGCAGTTGTCGCGTGTGGCTCATGATGTCGTATGAAGAAGCGGTTGATGAGCGGAAGCCGGAATGCGCAAGCCCGCCTCGACGAGCAGCGGCAGCACGGCATCGCCGAAATACGCGAGATCGGGTTCGAAGTCGAAGAAGGTGAGTTGCACGCCGTCGCATCCGGCATGCTTCAATGCGAGCAATTGCCCGACGATCTGTTCGGGCGAACCGATCAGATGCAGATTGCCGCCGAGAATGCGCTGCTCGCGCTTGTGCTTCGCCCACGCCTTCGCATCGCTGCGTCCGTGCATGCCGACGAAGCCATCGAGCGCGCCTTCGTCCGCATGGGCGACGATCGCATCGTGATACGCACGCGCCTCGCGCTCGGTCGGGCGGCACACGATGGTCGGATTGATCAGCGTGCGCACGCGCCGGTTCACGCGTTGCGCGCCTTCGCGAATCGTCGCGGTATGCGCGGGCAATGCGCCGATGGCGTCGTTGAAATCCGCGCCCGCGGGGCTCGTGATGAAGATGAGATCCGAATGCCGCACGGCGTAATCGATGCCTGCCGCCGAGCCCGTTGCGTTCACCAGAACGGGCCGATGAAAGCGCGGGCGCGGGCTCACGAACGCATCGTTCAGTTGCCAGTGCTTCGTCCTTATATGGAGGTTCGCGTCGCTGCGCCAGAGCGTGTCGAGCACACCAACGAACTCGGCCGCGCGCACATAGCGCTCGTCGTGCTCGATCATCGGCTGGCCGAACATCGCCCATTCGCTCGCCACATGTCCCGTCACGAGATTGATGCCCCAGCGCCCGTTGGAAATATGATCGAGCGTCGCGCCGAACTTCGCGAGATGCAGCGGATGCCAAGGGCCATAGAGCGCGTGCACCGTCGAGATGAGCACGATGCGCTCGGTGATCGCGGCGAGCGCGCTCGTCGCGATGAACGCATCGAGTGATTGCTCGCGATACTTGAGCGTGCCGCCGTGCCCGTTCTTGCCGAGCCATTGCGCGAGGCCGAACACGAGATCGAAGCCGAGCGCCTCGGCCTTTTGCGTGAGACGCGCGTTGTAATCGAAGCGCCAGTCGGTGCCGCGCGGAAGCGTCGAGATGGACCAGCCGCCGTTCTGGACCGGCAGGAAGAGGCCGAGCATCAGCGGCTGCTGAAACGCCGCGTGCAATGGGCTTCCGGGGATGTCGGCGGGGCTCGTGGTGCCGTCGAACGCAGGCGTCACAGGGCGCTCTCCTTCAGCGCGCTCAAACGCTCGTGGCTACGAGCGGCGGTCGCGGTCTCGAAGTCGAGCACGTCGATCGATGCGATCGCGTCGCGCTCCAGTTGCGCGACAAGTTGCAGTTCCCATTCGAGGTATGCGTTCATCTGCCCGGCGACGCGATCCGGCGCGGCGTGATACGGGCTGTACCAGGCGTCGTCGTCGCCGGTGAGGTTGTTGTTGTCGCCCGATTCGAGCGGCAGCCCGAGCGCGCTCCAGCGACGCGTGCCGCCGATCAGCGCGGCGATGTGCGGCTTTTCGCGCGCAAGCTCGGCGGCGACGAGACCCGCGAGCACGCCATCGTCCGAAGTCAGCACGAGTTGCTTGTCGTTCGGGAAGTCGTCGAGACGCGCGAGCAGTTCGCTCGCCGCGACGAAACGCGCGCCCGTCACGTGGCCGCGCCTGAACGCGAGACTGTTGTCGATATCGATCGCTTGCGCCGTGCCTTCTTCGATCGACTTGCGCAACTGATCCGCCTCGATCCAGCGCGTGCGCGCGCCATGCGGACGCACGGCGAGCGGCTCGGGACCGGCTTCGAACGCATCGGCGCTTAGCGCGGCGCTTGCGTCGTCGTCGAGCACTCGCACGTCGAGATAGCCGAGCTGCCTGAGCCACGACGCGGTCATGCGCGCGCGCACGCCATCGTCGTCGCGCAGCACCACGCGCGCGTGCAATGTGCCGATGTATTCGTCGGTCGCCTGCACGAGCTGGCCGCCCGGCGCCGAACGCCAGCCCGTCGGATGACCCGCTTCGTATTCGAGCGGATCGCGCACGTCGAAGCGATACAGCGTGCGTTCGCCCTTCTCGCGCTCCAGCGCGGCGAGCGTCTCGCGATTGATGATCGGCACGTCGGCCTTGCGTGCGGCCGCGATTGCAAGCTCGCGCGCGGCGGCGAGCGTGGCGGCGTCGGGGCGCGGCGCGGTGCGGATTTCGCCATGTTCGAGTTCGAGACCCGCGAGCAGCCACGACATCGAGCCACCCGTCAGCGCCGCGACCGGATTCGGCACGCCCGCGTTGATGAGCGATTGCGCGCCGAGAATGCTGCGCGTGCGGCCCGCGCAATTCACGACGATCAACGTCTCCGGCGAAGGCGCTGCCGCGAGCGCGCGATAGACGAGCTCCGCGCCCGCGCAGTCGATGCCGCCCGGAATGTTCATCGTGTTGAATTCGCCGAAGGGACGCGAGTCGAGCACGACGAGATCGTCGCCCGCGTCCTGGCGCGCCTTCAGTGTTTCCGCGTCGATGTTCGGTGTATGGAGTTCGTGTTCGATCACTTCGCCGAACGCCTTGCCGGGCACATTGGTGCCGCTGAAAACTTCATAGCCTGCGTTCGCCCAGCCATCGACACCGCCTTCGAGTATCGACACATCCGTATAGCCCCAGCGCGCGAGCAGGGCGGCTGCGCGCGGCGTGTGCTCGCCATTCGTATCGACGAGAACGACGGGCGTGCCGCGCCGTGGCACGAGCCGTTCGATCAAGAGCCCGAGCCGGCCGACCGGCGCGACTGACGAATAGAAAAGACGCCTTCTTGCCGACACGCCTTCCTCGCGCACGTCGAGCACGGCGAGTTCGGAACGTTGAGCGATGAGCGTGCGCAATTGCGCGGGAGAAACGAAGCGAGGCATGGGCGATGAATCCTTTGTGCGTAGTCAGGAAGATGGCATCAGGCGTAGGGCGGCCCGCCGCCGTCGACATAAAGCCGCGTGCCGGTGACGAAGCGCGCGTCGTCGGAAAGCAGATAGGCGACCGCCGCCGCGACGTCCTCGGGCGTGCCGGGGCCGTCGAGCGCGGTGAGGCGCGTGGGCTCGTCGCCTGCTTGCGCGGTCGCCATCGCATCGAAGCGCGGCGAGCGGATCGGGCCGGGCGCGACCGCATTCACGCGCACGCCCTGCGGTCCATATTTGCGCCCGAGCCCTTGCACGAGCAGATCGAGCGCCGCATTCACGCTCGAACCGGGAAAGTGATTCGGCGGCGGCGCGATGCCGCCACGTCCGCTGATCGCGACGATCGCGCCGCGCCCTTGTTCGATGAAGCGTGGCAGCGCGGCGCGAATCGGACGCACGGAGCCGAGCAGCTTGGCGTCGATCACGCGTTGCCAGTCGTCGTCGGTGAGATCGAGAAAGTCGCCGAACGCGGCGACATTCGTGCTCGTGACGAGCCCGTCGAGACGATTAAAGCGCTCTTCGATATGCGCGAACGCGGAACGCACGCTGTGATCGTCGGCGACATCGACGGAAAGCGGCACGACGCGCGGCGCATCGGCGAAGCGCTCCGTATCGACGTTGCGTGACGACGCGATCACGTGCGCGCCCGCATCCGCGAGGCGCTCTACCGTGGCCGCGCCCAATGCGCCGAATGCGCCCGTCACCCAATAGACGCGATCTTCGAAAGTCGAACTCATGATGTGCGCGCCTCGACGTCAGAGAAAAGAAACTTATCTTCGTCGCGCGCACAGTCGTCACAAACCGATCTTTTCAGCGATGCTTTCGAACGATTCGATGCTTTGAATAGCTGCGTATGTGCGAAACGTATTCATTTGCTTAGCAGCGTAAATTGGTTTGTGCCGAAGGACATCGCTCTTATGATTTTTCTTCGGCATATCCGGCGACGCATTGCGCACATGAGCAGGCACATCCACTTCAACGCGTTTCACATGAACGCGCCTGCGCATTCGTGGGCGGGCTTCTGGCGGCATCCGCGAGACCGCTCGACGGAGCACAACACGCTTGCCTACTGGGTGGATCTGGCGCAGACCGCCGAGCGCGGTCTCTTCGATGGCGTGTTTCTCGCCGATGTCTTCGGCATCTACGATGTCTACGGCGGCAACACCGACGCGACGCACCATTCCGCAGCGCAATCGCCATCGCACGATCCGATGCTGACCGTGCCCGCAATGGCGTACGCGACGAAACATCTCGGCTTCGGCGTGACGGCGAACCTCACGTACGAGCATCCGTATCAGTTCGCGCGGCGCTTTTCCACGCTCGACCATCTGACCGGCGGGCGCGCGGGCTGGAACGTTGTCACCGGTTATCTGGAGAGCGCGGCGCGCGGCATGGGCCTCGATACGGCGCGCGAGCACGACGAACGCTATGCGGCGGGCGAGGACTTTCTGGAAGCCGTGTACAAGCTATGGGAAGGAAGCTGGGCCGATGGCGCCGTCGTGCGCGACAGGCGGACGGGTCAATACACCGATCCGTCGCGCATTCGCCGTGTGCGGCACGAGGGGCCGTATTACCGCGTCGATGGCTTCAATCTCGCCGATCCGTCGCCGCAGCGCACGCCGGTGCTGTATCAGGCGGGCGCGTCGGGACGTGGCAAGGCGTTCGCGGGCAAGCATGCCGAATGCGTGTTCCTCGAAGGACAGACGCCCGCGATCGTCGCGCAGGCCGCGCGCGATATCCGCCAGCATGCGCTCGATGCCGGCCGCGCCGCCGACGACATCCTGCTGTATCTCGGCGCGACAGTGGTCGTCGCGCGCACGTCGAAGGAGGCGCGCGAACTGCACGCCGAGTACGCGGAATACGTCGATGTGCTCGGGCAGCTCACGCTCGTCTCGGGATGGACGGGCATCGACTTCGCGGCGCTCGGCATCGACGAGCCGATTCGCTATGTGAAGAGCAACGCGCTGCAATCGACGGTCGAGAATCTCACGAAACGCGCGGGCCGCCCGATCACGCCGCGCGACATGACGCGCTTCGATCAGATCGGCGGGCGCGGGCCCTTCATCGTCGGCGATCCGCGCGAGGTCGCGGATCAACTGATCGCGTGGGCCGATGAAACCGGCGTCGATGGCTTCAACCTGCGAAGGCTCGTGATGCCGGAAAGCCTGCAATCGTTCGTCGATCTCGTGGTGCCCGAGTTGCAGAGTCGCGGACGTTATCGCACCGAATATGCCGAGGGCACGTTGCGCGAAAAGCTCTTTGCCGGGCGCGGGCCGCGTCTCAACGAAACGCATCCGGGCGCGCGTCATCGCGTTTTATGACTTAATTATTATTCGATTCATTCATGACACATCGACCCGCTCCGACCGATATCGCCATTCATCCGCTGATCGCGGGACGATGGAGCCCGCGCGCTTATGCGGATCGCGCCGTCGCGCATGCGCAGGTGGTCGCGTTGCTGGAAGCGGCGCGCTGGGCGCCGTCGGCGTATAACGTGCAGCCTTGGCGCTTCGTCGTGTTCGAGAAGGCGCAGGATCCCGAAGCCTTCGCGCGCGCATTCGAATTGCTCGTGCCGTTCAATCGATCATGGAATGAGAATGCGCAAGTGTTGATCGCGGTGCTCGCGGACACGCTGAACGCGAAAGGCGAGATCAACGCGAGCGCGGCCTACGATGCGGGCGCCGCCGCGATGGCGCTCTTGCTTCAGGCGCACGCGCAGGGACTCGCCGCGCACGCGATGGGTGGATTCGACGCGAACGGCCTCAAACAAACGTTCGATATCCCTGAGCGCTTCACGGCGCTCTCGGTGATTTCCATTGCGCATCATGGCGACGCCCGCGCGCTGCCTGCATCGTTGGCCGAGCGTGAGCTTGCGCCGCGTGCGCGTCTGTCGCTCGAAGATATCGCGCAATTCGGCGCGTGGCGCGAAACCCGATGATCGAACTCACTTCGCGGCACGCATCGAGAGACCGTTGAGCAGCCGCTGAAGATCGTCGATGTTGAAGGGTTTCGCGAGAATCGCAAAGCCCGTGCGGCGCGCCTCGTCGAGCTGATCGGCGTAGCCTGTCATCAGCGTGACGGGCTGCGTCGGGCGCGTCGTCTTGATCCATTCCGCGAGCTTGATGCCGTCGTAATTGCCGGGCATCTGGATGTCGGAGAGCACGAGATCGAACGCGTTTCCCGCTTCCAGCATCTGCTTCGCGGCATCGCCGGACGCTGCGTGACGCGTCTGCCAGCCGAGCACGTCGAGCACGGCGCATAGTCCGGCCGCGACTTCCTCGTTGTCTTCCACGAGGAGCACGGTGGACGAAAGCGCGGTGTGTTCGATGGCCTCGACAGGCGGCGCCTCCGCGAGCGCTTCGGCTTCGCCGGTCCAGTGCGGCAAATAAATATCGATGGTCGTGCCGAAGCCCCACGCCGAATTCGCGCGCGCGGTGCCGCCCGCCTGTTCGGCCATCGCCAGCACCTGCGCGAGGCCGAGCCCCGTGCCGGCGCCCGCGCCCTTGGTCGTGAAAAGCGGCTCGAACGCCTGCCTCGCGACATCGGGCCGCATACCCATGCCGCTGTCCCTGCACGAGATCACGACATAATCGCCGGCGCCGAGACCGTCGTGCGCTTCCGCATAGCGCACGTTGCTGCATGCGATCTGAAAATCGCCGCCATTGGGCATCGCGTCTTTCGCATTCACGGCGATGTTGATGAGCGCGGATGTCAGCTCGGTCGCATCGACGCGCACGGGCCACGTCGCATCCGGTACGCGCGTGCCGAGCGTCACCTTGTCGCCCACGGACGCGCGCACGAGCGGCTCCGATTCCGCCATCCAGCGATCGAGCCTTATGACCTGCATCTGCAACGGCTGACGGCGCGCGACGCTCAGGAGACGACGCGCGAGCGATTGCGCATTGGTCGAGGCGCGCTCCACCGCGCTGACTTCTTTTTCGAGGTCATTGAAGCCCTTGCGCCGCGCCATCTCCATGTTGGCCGTGACGACCATCAGCAGATTATTGAAGTCGTGCGCGACGTTCGCAACCAGCGTGCCGAGCGCGCCCATGCGCTGCAATCGCCTCGTCGCGGCGATGGCCGAGCGGCGCAGCGCGAGTTCGCCGCGCCAGTTATGCCACGCCGCTTCTTCGGCCTTGAGGCGGCGCAGCGAGAAGCCGATCAGCACCCACAGCGCGATGCACGGAATCAGCCCGATCGATGCAATCGATACATCGCGCCGCCACCATGCGAGCCGTATGTCGTGGATGGAGAAGCCTGCGGCGGCATAAACCGGATAGTCGCCGACGCGCCGCCAGGCGGCGAGCTTTTCGTCGTCGTCGAGCGGCGACAGGTAACGCATGAGGCCCGTTGGCTTGCCTTGCGCGAATGCGTCGGCGAGCACGAGATGGCGATCGGGCGGATTGGGCACGGACGCAGGCGGATAACGCGCGAGCACGGCGCCGTCGTCGCGATGCAGCGCGAGCGTGAGCGCGGGATCGCGCGCGGCGAGTTCGCGATAGAAGCCGATCAGATAATCGCGCCGCACAGAGATCGAAATCTCGCCGAGAAAGCGCCCGTCGTTCGCGAAGCGCGCGCTCAGCGTATTGATGATGTCGGTGTTCTTCACGCGCCCGCGTTCGGGCATGGAGACGTGGAACGTCGAACGCGTGTCGCGCGTCGCGATGAAATCGGCGCGATCGGCGATGGACACGTTCGGCGCCGGAAAAAAGCGGCTGCTGAGAATGAGCCTGCCGTGACTGTCGAGCACGGACAGCGCGGCGATCTGCGCATGGCTCTGTGCGAGACGCGCGAGCTTGTCGTGCAGCTCGGGCTGGCTGCGCGCGATGAAGTCCTCGTCGCCATTGCCGAGCATCTCGTCGATGCGCGCAATCAGCTCGTGATTGATGCTGAGCACCGTGTTCGCTTTTTCGTCGATGATGCGCACCAGCCGTTCGAGCGACTGGCCCGTTTCGCTGAGCGCGCGTTCATAGGTGTAGTAGCCGTACAGGCAGAAAAACGCGAACGGGATGACGATGGACGCGATGAGCGCGGCGAAGAGCCGCCTGCGCGCGGCGCGAAAGTCGAGCGGAGGAAGTGAAGGCAGCGGCTCTGCGGTGCCGAGTCCGGAGTGTTCTTCTGGTTCGTTCATGACGCTGTGTAGGGCGTGCGCGGGTCTTGTCGGACGCGAGCGATACGCCGTTTCGATGGTAGCACGCACGTGCTTCAGCGCCGCGCACGGTCGTGCCGTAGATGAGCTGTGGTATAAGCACCGCATGCGCGCGCCCGCTTGCGGCGCGCACGAACGTGACAGGAGCATGCAGTGAGAAGGACCGCCGAAAACAAGCTGAAGGTGGTCGCAGTGCGGGTCGATCCACAATTCGAGCAACGGCTGCGACTCTTGGCGGAAGTGACGGGGCGCAAGCAATCGTTCTTCCTCCAGCAGATGATCGAGAACGGCATCAGCGCCATGGAAGAAACCTGGCTGCCGCCGGCCGTCCTCGAACAGGTGCGCAGCGGCGCGTTGCCGCCCTTGCAGGATCGGGTCGCGACCGCGGACCTGTTCGGCGATCAGGCCGATGAATAATCGATGACCGCGACGATCGAGTCCCGCTTCATCGCCATCGACGCCCCATGCAGCGAGGACTCGCTCGCGCGCATCGTCTTCGCTGATGCGAGCGGCGCGCCGTGCATCGAAAACGGCGTGCCCACGCTGCGCCTCAGAATGTGCGACGACGCGCGCGACAGTTTCGCCGAAATCTGGAAGAGCGCCGGACCGATCCGCAGCGGCAGCTTCAACGACCTCGTCTTCGCGTACGACGACGAGTTCCTGTTTTGCGCGGGTTTCATCCCCGTTTCCGACCGCTACACCGAAGCCACGCGTCAAACCTACGGCCATGCGTTCGCGCTCGTTGGCGAACTGAAGTTCCCCAAGATTTTCCGCATGTGGAACTTCATTCCGCACATCAACGGCGCGAATCAGGAAGGGCTCGAGGTGTATCGCGATTTCTGCCGTGGGCGCGCTGTCGCATTCGAGCAGGACTATGCTCACGCGTCGGGCATGCCGGCGGCGACGGGCATCGGCACATGGGGGGATGGCGTCGGCTTCTATTTTCTGGCGTGCCGCGAGAGTCCGATGCGGCATATCGAGAACTCGCGACAGACGCCCGCGTACGAGTATCCGCAGCGTTACGGTCCGAAATCGCCGAGCTTCGCGCGCGGCACGCAATTGCGCGATACGCTCTTCGTATCCGGCACGGCCAGCATTCTCGGACACGAGACCGTGCACGAAGGCGATCTCGACAAGCAGTGGAGCGTGGCGACCGGCAATATCGAGCACCTGATCGGCGCGGAGAATCTGCAAGCGCAGGGTTCGCGGGGCGGCTATACGCTGCGCGAACTGGACCAGATCAAGGTGTACTACCGGCATGCGGCGGATCTGCCGCGCGTGATGAAACTGGCGCAGGCCACGTTTCATCCGGACGCGAGCGTTCGCTATCTGAAGGTCGATATTTGCCGCAGCGATCTGCTCGTCGAGATCGAGGGGATCGCGTCACATCGGCATCGCTCAGACTGACGCGGATTGCCGCAGCGTCTTCACGAGCAGGCTGTGCAGGCTATCGACGGCTTTAGAGCCGCGCGAATCGCGGCTGCGGTACACGGCGACTTCCATCGGTTCGAGCGGCCCGAGACCTTCTTCGCGGCCCAGAATCCGCAAATGTTCCGGCGCGCTGCATTGCGTCAGCGCCGCCACGGCCAGGCCGCTTTCGACGGCGGCGATCTGCCCGGCGAGACTCGAACTGTTGTAGACCACCTTGTATCGGCGTCCCTGTTGCGCGAGCGAATGAATCGCACTGCGCCGCGCGAGGCTCGTGCTTTCGTAGACGGCGATCGGCAACGGATCGCGCCGCCATAACTCGAACTGCGCGGCGCCGACCCAGACCATCGGCTCATGAAAAAGCGGCGTGCCACGCCGGCCGTGGTCGCGCGACACGAGCGCGATGTCGAGTTCGCCATTCGCGACACGCGGAATGAGCGACGTCGATTGTTCGCAGATCAGCTCGATTTCGACGCCGCTGTGTCGCGGCGCAAAGCGCTTGAGCACGGGCGTCAGATACTTTGCCGCGTAGTCGTCGGGTACGCCGAGCCGCACGCGGCCGGTGAGTTGCTCGCCCTGTAGCGCGACCTGAGCTTCCGCGTGCAGATCGAGGATGCGCCGCGCATAGCCGAGCAATGTCTGTCCGTCGTGAGTCAGTGCGAGCGTGCGCGAGCCGCGCTCGACGAGCCGCAGCCCCAGCGCGCTTTCGAGCTTTTTCAACTGCATGCTCACCGCCGATTGCGAGCGATGCACTTCACTGGCCGCGCTCGACAGCGACCCCGCGTCGACGACGGCGACGAAGCACTTGAGCCAGTCCGTTTGCAGATCGTGATGTTTCATCGGCTTCAGGTCGCTTTCGAAAATCGAATGGATGAAGTTCGAATTATGCGCTTTTCGTTCGACGCGTCGCGGCACACACTGCGGTCATGAACACGAACTCATCATCTTTCGTTGCGCAGGGCGAGGCTCGACGCACGGCAGGCGCGTGGCCCTTCATCGCCGGCTGCGCGCTGCTCGGCACGATCGGCGTGTTTCTGCACGAGGCAAACGCCGATCCGCTGACCGCGACGTGGTTTCGCTGCGCATTCGGGCTGTTGGGCATGAGCGCGTGGGTGATCGCTCGGCGGCAAACGCGCGCTCTGCTTCTCACGCGAGCCAACGGCCCGTGGGTGCTGGCCGCCAGCACGCTGATGGTCCTGAGCTGGGCCTTGTTCTTCGGCGCGGTCGAGCGGATATCGGCGGGCGTCGCGATTGTGCTGTTCCATGTGCAGCCGATGTGGGTACTCTTGTTCGCCTCGTTGTGGCTGAAAGAGGCGATCGGCGGGCAGCGCGTCGCTGCGGTTTCGCTTGCGATGTGCGGGCTCGTGCTGGCGACGGGCATCGTCGAGCATGCGGCGGGCGGCGCGCTGCAGCCGGGATACTGGCTGGGCGTTGCCGCGTGTCTGGCGGGCTCGCTGTGCATGGCGTGCGTGACGATCATCGCGAAACGTCTGCGCGACATGCCCGCCGGCATTCTCGCGTGGTGGCAGTGCGCCGTCGGCACGATGCTGCTGTGGGTATGGCCGATGCAGCATGGCTGGCCCGCGTGGGGCATGTCGTGGGCGTGGCTGGCGGGCCTCGGGCTGATCCACACGGGCCTCGCGTACACGCTGATGTATATCGGCATGGCGCGGCTCGATACCGCGCGCATCGCGGTGTTTCAGTTCGTCTATCCGGCGGTGGCGATCGTCATCGACTGGCTGGTTTTCGATGAGCGTCTGAGCGGCGTGCAGATGGCGGGAATTGCGTTGATGTCGGTGGCGATGTGGTTCGCGGAGCGGAGGCGGCATGGGTGACGCCGCAGCAAGCAGTGTGAGATACTATGCACATAGTCTATGCGCATAGGAGATGAACATGATTCGCGCACTCGCAGCGCGCACCGAGCTTGCCTCGGCAAGCCAGCCTGAGAAGGGCTTAAAGGTCACGCGCAAGCCGACCAATGTTTCGCTACCCTCGGATTTGTTGGAGCGTGCGAAGGAACTGAACGTCAATGTTTCCCGCGCGAGCGAGAGAGGGTTGCGTGAAGAGGTTCAGGAAGTTGAGGCCCGCCAGTGGGCAGAACAGAATGCCGAACTCGTCAAGGCGTATACCGTGATGGTAGAACGCGAAGGCCTGCCGCTGGCGAAGTATCGGACGTTTTAAATGGCCCGTTTTGACCTTTACATCAATCCCAACGAAGATTCGCGGAAAAGCACGCCTTACGTGGTCGACTTGCAAAGCGATCATGTCGGGAGCCTGCCCACTCGCGTGGTGATTCCTCTACGACGCTCGAAAGTCCTGGGCTATTCAGGTACACCATCCGATCTGCTCCCGAGCTTCGTGATCGACGGTGAAGATTGTTTTCTGGACACGCCGGCAATGGCAGCCATCCCGGCCGGCGCGCTTGGCAAGAGGATCGGTTCGCTTGCCGAATTCCGCGGCCTGATCGCTGACGCGCGGGACCGACTTTTCGGTGGCTATTGACCGCGCACGTTTCGGTTAGTGCGTGCCTGGAAGAAGCCGTCCGCGTCCCGCCTTCCGCGACCGATCCAGCATGAACTCGATAAACGCCAGCGTCGCGCGCGTGTGATGCCGGTTCGGCATATACAGCATGTACATATGCGTGCCGAAGATGCTGAGCCGCCATTCATCGAGCGCCGTGACGACCTCGCCGCGCCGCATGTCGTCCGCCACGACGTAATCCGGCACGATCCCGACGCCCAGACCCGCGAGAATCGCATCGCGCAGAAACAGAAAGTTCTCCGAGATCACGCTCGGCTCCAGCAGCACTTCGTGACGCTCGTCGTCGAGATAGGCGGCCACGCGCGTCTGCTTGCCGACCACCGACGCGGTGATCACCGGCACGACGCCGAGTTCTTCGAGCCGCGTCGGCATGCCGTGCGCATCGGCATAACCGGACGATGCGCACGCGACGTAACGCACCGGCCCCATGTCGCGCGCGACGAGACTCGGCGGCGGCTCCGGCATCACGCGCACGGCGATGTCGACTTCATCGCGCAGCAGATCCTCGACGCGATTCTCGAACATCACGTCGAGCACGATATCCGGATACTCGCGCTTGAACGCGATCAGCCATTCCGACATCACGAGCTGCCCGTAGCCGCTCGGCACCGATAGCCGCACCCGTCCCTGCAGCCTTTGCCCCAATGTCGACACCGATTCCTGCGCCGCGAGCAGCGCGTTCCTGATTGACCGGCCATGCTCGTAGAGTTCGAGGCCGAGTTCGGTCGGCTCGACACGGCGCGTAGTCCGCCGCACGAGTTGCAGGCCGACCGACTTTTCGAGCTGATTCAGGTGATAACTGACATTGGCGCGGCTCATTTTCAGGCGTCGCGCCGCTTCGCTGAGGTTGCCCGCATCGAGGATTTCGACCAGCAGCGTGAGTTCGTTGACGTCCACGGTACGTCCGATTGTCAAATGCGATTTGACAGTCTGTCAATGGCCGCTGTAATTGTCAAGGAAGCTTGTCCCCGCGAGAATGCTTGCACATACTCAACCGGAGTCGCCATCCATGACGCTTTCGAGCGCGCCCGAAACCGCAGCTGTCCAGCACGCATTGCGTGGCAGCGTCCTCGTCGTGACGATCGATCACGCGCCCGTCAACGCGCTCAATGCCGACGTGCGGCGCGGCCTCATCGATGCGATCGAAACCGCCGATGCGAACGCCGCCGTGCGCGCGGTGCTGATCGTGGGCGCGGGCCGCAACTTCATTGCCGGCGCGGATATCCGCGAGTTCGGCAAGCCCGCGGTACCGCCCTCGCTGCCGGAGGTGTGCAATCGCATCGAGGCTTGCAGCAAGCCGGTCGTCGCGGCGATTCACGGCGCGGCGCTCGGCGGCGGGCTGGAGGTCGCGCTGGCGTCGCATTACCGGATCGCCGTCGAGGGCGCGAAGCTCGGTCTGCCCGAAGTGCAACTGGGCCTTCTGCCCGGCGCGGGCGGCACGCAGCGCTCGGCGCGTCTGATCGGCGCGCAGGCGGCGTTGTCGCTGATGCTGAGCGGCCGTCATGCCGGCGCGCAGGAAGCGCTGCGACTCGGTCTCGTCGATCGCGTCGGCCAGAGCGATGACGTCTTCGCCGAAGGCCTCGCCTACACGCACGAACTGCTCGCGACGCAGGCCGCGCCGCGCCGCACGAAGAACGCGCGCGGTCTCGCGGACAAGGAAGCGAGCGCCGCCGCGATCGCCGCCGCGCGCGCCGAGACGCAGAAGAAATCGCGGGGGTTGCTGTCGCCGCAGAAGATCGTCGATTGCGTGGAAGCGGCCTTGAATCTGCCGTTCGACGAAGGCCTGCGCTTCGAGCGCGAGCGATTCCTCGAATGCCGCGAGAGCCCGCAGCGCGCCGGACTCGTGCATGCCTTTTTCGCCGAGCGCGAGGCGCAGAAGTCGCCCGAAACGCGCGATGCGAAACCGCGCGCGATTCGCGTAGTCGGCGTGATCGGCGGCGGGACGATGGGCGCGGGCATCGCGGTGGCGCTGCTGGACGCCGGTCTCTCTGTGACGATGATCGAACGCGACGACGCATCGCTCGAACGCGGCCGCGCGCATGTCGAAAAGGTCTACGACGGCCTGATCGCGAAAGGCCGCATGACGCCCGAAACGAAGGCGGGCGCGTTGCAGCGCTTCAATGGCGACACGACCTACGACGCGCTCGCCGATGCCGATCTCGTCATCGAAGCCGTGTTCGAGGACATGGCCGTGAAGAAGGCCGTGTTCGCAGAGCTCGATCGCGTGTGCAAGCCCGGCGCGGTGCTCGCGACCAACACGTCCTATCTCGACATCGACGACATCGCGGCGAGCATCTCGCGTCCGCAAGACGTGCTCGGGCTGCATTTCTTCTCGCCCGCGAACATCATGAAGCTGCTCGAAGTGGTCGTGCCCGCGCGTGTCGCCGCCGATGTCGTCGCGACCGGCTTCGAGCTCGCGAAGAAGCTCAGGAAGGTCGCGGTGCGCGCGGGCGTGTGCGATGGCTTCATCGGCAATCGCATGCTCGCGGTGTATCGCGCGGCAGCGGATCATCTGATGGAAGACGGCGCGTCGCCGTATCGGATCGACAAGGCTGTGCGCGACTTCGGCTTTCCGATGGGACCGTATCAGGTCATCGATCTCGCGGGCGGCGATATCGGCTGGGCCGCGCGCAAGCGCCGCGCCGCGACGCGCGATCCGAATGCGCGTTATGTGCGCATTGGCGATGAGCTATGCGAGCGCGGCTGGTTCGGCCAGAAGACGGGACGCGGCTTCTATCGCTATGAAGACGGCGCGCGTACCGGCACGCCGGATACGGAAGTCGAAGCGATCATCGATGCCGAGCGCGTGCGTGCGGGCGTCGAGCCGCGCACGTTCGACGACGAGCAGATCGTGCGCCGCTACATGGCCGCGATGATCAACGAAGGCGCGAATATTGTGCATGAAGGTATCGCGCAGCGTCCGCTCGATGTCGACGCCACGTTGATGCACGGCTTCGGTTTTCCGCGTTATCGCGGCGGCCCGATGCATTACGCCGATAGCGTCGGCCTCGACAGCGTCCTCGCCGATATCCGCGAATTCGCGAAGGAAGATCCGCTCTTCTGGCGCGCGTCGCCATTGATCGTCGATCTGGTCGCGCGCGGCAAGAACTTCGCGAGCCTCAATCAGACAGCCTGAGCCGTGGGCTTCGTCAAACTCATCATGGAACCGCAGTCATGGATCTGAAATTCGCCGCAGAAGAAGAGGCGTTTCGCACCGAAGTGCTGGACTTCCTGCGCACGTCCTTGCCGGAAGTCATCGCGCAAAAAGTGCATACGGGCAAGCGCCTCACGCGTGACGACATGGCGCAATGGCACGGCATTCTCAACGCGAAGGGCTGGCTCGCGAATCACTGGCCGAAGGAATACGGCGGACCCGGCTGGACCGCGATACAGAAGTTCATCTTCGAGAACGAATGCGCGATTGCGGGCGCGCCGCGTATCGTGCCCTTCGGCGTGAACATGCTCGGGCCGGTGCTCATCAAGTACGGCAGCGAAGCGCAAAAGCGTCACTGGCTGCCGCGCATTCTCGATGGCTCCGACTGGTGGTGTCAGGGTTATTCGGAACCGGGCGCGGGCTCGGATCTGGCATCGGTGCGCACGACAGCCGTGCGCACGATCGAGAACGGCGAGACGTATTACATCGTCAATGGCCAGAAGACCTGGACCACGCTCGCGCACTACGCGAACATGATCTTCTGCCTCGTGCGCACGGCGCAGGATGTGCGCAAGCAGGAGGGCATCAGTTTCCTGTTGATCGACATGAACACGCCGGGCGTCGAAGTGCGTCCGATCATCACGCTCGATGGCGAGCACGAAGTCAATGAAGTGTTCTTCACCGATGTGCGCGTGCCTGCCGCCAATCTCGTCGGCGAGGAGAACAAGGGCTGGACCTATGCGAAGTATCTGCTGACGTACGAGCGCACGAACATCGCGGGCGTGGGCTTCTCGGTGGCGGCGCTGGGCCGGCTCAAGGCGGCGGCGAGCAAGCTGCAAAGCAATGGCCGCGCGCTCATCGACGATCCCTTGTTCGCCGCGCGGCTTGCGCGTGTCGAGATCGATCTGGAGAACATGAAGACGACGAATCTGCGCGTGCTCGCGGCGGTTGCGGGCGGCGGCGTGCCGGGCGCAGAAAGCTCGATGCTCAAGATTCGCGGCACCGAAATCCGTCAGGAGATCTCGTCGCTGATGCGTCGCGCGATGGGTCCGTATGCGCAGCAATTCATCGAAGACGAATGCGACGACGAGGCGTCCAACGCGGCGGCGCAGTACTTCAACAATCGCAAGCTGTCGATCTTCGGCGGCTCCAACGAAATACAGAAGAACATCATCTCGAAGATGATGCTCGGGCTTTAAAGGAGTCGCACGATGAATTTCCAGCACACGGAAGACCGGCGGATGCTCGCGGATTCGCTGAACCGCTTCATCGCCGAGCAATATCGGTTCGATGCGCGAGACAAGATCGCGCGTTCCGAAGAAGGATATAGCCGCGATATGTGGCTGCGGTTCTGCGAGCTCGGCATCATCGGCGCATTCTTCGATGAAGCGGCCGGCGGCTTCGGCGGCGATGGCTTCGATGTGAGCGTCGTGTTCGAGGCGCTCGGGCGAGGGCTCGTCGTCGAACCGTTTCTCGATGCGCTGATCGTCGGACGTGCGCTCGCATATGCCGGCAGCGATATGCAGCGCGGAATCATCGCGAAGATGATCGATGGCGCGACGATCGCGGCATTCGCGCACGACGAACCCGGCTCGCATTACGAACGTGCCCGCGTGAGCACACGCGCCACGCGGCTCGGCGACGGCTGGGTGCTGAACGGCGCGAAGGGCGTCGTGCAGCAGGGCGAGCATGCGGATGTGTTGCTCGTGTCGGCGCGCACATCGGGCGACGATCATGACGAAGCGGGCATTTCGCTCTTCGTGGTGCCGCGCGATGCAGCGGGCGTCGATGTGCGCGGCTATCGCAAGATCGATGGCGGACGGGCCGCGGAAGTGTCGCTCGATAAGGTCAGGCTCGAAGCCGATGCGCTCGTCGGCACGGAAGGCGACGGCTACGCCGTGCTCACGCATGCGCTCGGCTATGGACTCGTCGCGCTCGTGTCGGAAGCGGTCGGCGCGATGGATGTCGCGAAGGAGCACACGCTCGAATATCTGCGCACGCGTAAGCAGTTCGGCGTGCCCATCGGCGCGTTTCAGGCGCTGCAGCATCGCATGGCCGACGTCCTGCTCGAAATCGAGCAGGCGCGCTCGGCGGCGATCAATGCGGCGGCGGCGGTCGGTGAATCGGGCGTCGCGCGTGAACGCGCCTTGTCGGCGGCGAAGTATTCGATCGGGCGCATCGGCGCGCGCGTCGCGGAAGAGTCGATTCAGATGCATGGCGGGATTGGCATGACGTGGGAGTTGCCGCTCGCGCATTACGCGAAGCGGCTCGTGATGATCGATCATCAACTGGGCGATGAAGATCATCATCTCGCCCGATATATCGAACTGGGGCGCGCTTCGCTGGCTTGAGCGCGTGTCATGCAAAAACGAACCGGGAGATGGATTTGAAGATACTTGTGCCTGTAAAGCGCGTGGTCGACTACAACGTGAAGGTCCGGGTGAAGTCGGATAACACGGGCGTCGATATCGCCAACGTGAAGATGTCGATGAATCCGTTCGACGAGATCGCTGTTGAAGAAGCTGTGCGATTGAAGGAAGCGGGTGTTGCCACGGAAGTGATCGCTGTGTCGTGCGGCGTGACGCAGTGTCAGGAGACGTTGCGTACCGCGCTGGCCATCGGCGCGGATCGCGCTGTGATGGTGGAAACGTCGGAAGAGTTGCAGCCTTTGGCCGTCGCGAAGCTGTTGAAGGCGCTAGTCGATCAGGAGAAGCCTGATTTGATCATCCTCGGCAAGCAGGCTATCGACGACGATTCGAATCAGACCGGTCAGATGCTTGCTGCATTGGCAGGTCTGCCGCAGGCGACGTTTGCATCGAAAGTCGTGGTCGCGGATGGCAAGGCGACTGTATCGCGTGAAGTCGATGGCGGCGCCGAGACGCTTTCTTTGAAGCTTCCCGCAGTGGTCACCACTGATCTGCGCCTGAACGAGCCGCGCTACGTGACGCTGCCGAACATCATGAAGGCGAAGAAGAAACCCTTGACGACGGTGAAGCCCGCCGATCTGGGCGTCGATGTCGCGCCGCGTCTGAAGACGCTGAAGGTTGTCGAGCCGCCGAAGCGCAGCGCGGGCATTACGGTTCCCGACGTGAAGGCATTGGCCGAAAAGCTGAAGAACGAAGCGAAGGTAATCTGATGACGACTTTAGTTATTGCTGAACACGACAACGCGTCGATCAAGGCAGCGACGTTGAATACGATTGCGGCTGCGTTGAAGATCGGTGGCGATGTGCATGTGCTGATCGCAGGTTCGAACGCGCAAGGCGCGGCGGATGCGGCAGCGAAGATCGCGGGCGTCGCAAAAGTGCTGCTCGCCGATGCGCCTCAACTCGCTGACGGCCTCGCAGAAAACATCGAAGGCACTGTACTGAACATCGCGAAAAACTATTCGCACATCTTCGCGCCCGCGACGGCTTACGGTAAGAACATCGCGCCGCGTATCGCCGCACATCTCGATGTCGCGCAGATCAGCGATATCACCGCCGTCGATAGCGCCGACACGTTCGAGCGTCCAATCTACGCGGGCAATGCCATCGCCACGGTGCAATCGAGCGATCCGATCAAGGTCGTCACCGTTCGCGCGACGGGTTTCGATCCGGTTGCTGCGGAAGGTGGTAACGCTCAGATCGAAAAGATCGAAGCCGCTGCCGACGCAGGCATCTCGCAGTTCGTGAGCCGTGAAGTGACGAAGCTGGATCGTCCGGAACTGACGAGCGCGCACATCATCGTGTCGGGTGGACGTGGGCTGGGCAGCGGCGAGAACTATACGAAAACGCTGGAACCGCTCGCCGACAAACTCAACGCGGCCTTGGGAGCATCGCGCGCAGCAGTCGATGCGGGATACGTGCCGAACGATTATCAGGTCGGTCAAACCGGCAAGATCGTCGCGCCGCAACTGTACGTGGCGGTCGGCATCTCGGGCGCGATTCAGCATCTCGCGGGCATGAAGGATTCGAAGGTCATCGTCGCGATCAACAAAGACCCGGAAGCGCCGATTTTCAGCGTGGCCGATTACGGTCTCGTCGGCGATCTCTTCACGGTCGTGCCGGAACTCGCGAACGAACTGGCCTGAGGCCACGACAACCATGCTGGCGATCATTCAAGACAAGGTGCGAAGCGACGCGGCCAAGCTCGCCGACAAGGAGGACGCGACGCTCTGGCGCTGGTTCTCCGAACTCTACGACGAAGGCCGAATCCGCTGGTGCCGTTCCGCGCAAGGATGGCTCGTCAGCGTGGATCACAAGCATCTCGCGACGGAACCGGACTTCGACACGGCGATCCGCGTTTCGCGCGAGCGGTATTACAGCGGCAGGCTCAAGCGGGCGGAGGGGCGTCGTTGAGATATCGTTGGTTTGTATTGCGATGCGTCCAAAATCCCTTCCCTACACCTGAATCAGACAAATAGGAGAGAATAACGACCTGCTCGCTGACCGAGGACCGTTCAGAGCAAACAAAAACTCGCGAGTCAGGATTCCGGGGACACCCAAATAGTGGCAACCGAAAAAATCTACAACCCGAGTCTCAACACGCAGCCGCCGCCGCGCGCGCGAACATCGACGCCGAACGTCATCGTGCTGTGCGGCACGCTCATCGCGCTCGTCATGATGGGGCTTTGCGCGCTGGTTCTCTATCAGGGCAGAGTCGATGCGCTCGATCGCGCGCGCGACACGTCGCGCAATCTGGCGCTGCTCGCCGAACGCGATATCGAGCGTAATTTCGAGTTGTACGAGTTGTCGCTGCAAGCCGTCGTCGAGGGCGTACAGCGCGACGATGTGATCAGCCTGTCGCCCCGGCTGCGCAACGACGTGCTGTTCGACCGGGCCGCGACCGCCCGCGATCTGGGCTCGATCCTCGTGCTCGACGAGACCGGCAAAATCGTGATCGATTCCGGCAGCGTGCCGCCCAGAGCGGGTAACTTTGCCGACCGCCGTTACTTCACGGTTCAGCGCGACAACCCCGACACCGGGCTTTATCTCAGCAGCCCTTACACGTCGCGACTGCGCGGCGGCGCGCCCAGCATCGCGCTCAGCCGCAGGCTCTCGCATCCCGACGGCTCGTTCGCGGGCGTCGCGATGCTCTCCATCAACCTCGAATACTTTCGCAATCTTTTCGCGGGACTTTCGCTCGGGCCGCACGGCGCCGTGTCGCTGATCAATCACGACGGCGTGATGATCATGCGTCAACCCTTCGATCCGCTCGTGATCGGCCGCGACATCAGCAAGGCCGACACCTTCAGGCACTTCCGCGCGGCCGAGCAGGGCAGCTTCACGGAGACATCGTCGATCGACGGCCGGCGCCGCCTCTACTATTTCCGCAACTTTCCGAGCCTGCCGCTGATCATCATGGTGGCCGAAGGAGAAGAGGACATCTACGCGGCGTGGCGGCGGCGCGCGCTCATCATCGGTTCGTCGATGGGCGTGCTCGCGGCCGGCTTCATCGCGTTGTCGTTCGTGCTCGCCGCGCAATTCAGACGGCGCATGCGCGCGGAATCCGAACTGCAATTGCTCGCGCGTACCGATGGACTGACCGGGCTGCACAATCGCCGCACGCTGGGCGAGATTCTCGATCAGGAATGGCGCAGGGCGTGTCGCACGCGCAGTCTCTTTTCCCTGCTGTTCGTCGATATCGATCGCTTCAAGGCGTTCAACGATGCCTACGGTCATCAGGCCGGCGACGATGCGCTCGCCGCCGTCGCGCGCTGCATCGGCGACAACATCCGGCGGCCCGGCGATACCGCGGCGCGCTATGGCGGCGAGGAATTCGTCGTCGTGCTGCCCGACACCCCCGCCGACGGCGCCGCGAAAATCGCGGAGAAGATTCGCGCGGCCATCAGCGATCTGTCGATCGAGCACGCGGGCAGCGAGTTCGGCCGCGTCACGGCGAGCATCGGCCTCGCGAGCTGGCGGCCGGAGCGCGATGACGACGTGAGCGCGCTCATCCGCGCCGCCGACGAGGCGCTCTACGACGCGAAGGCACGCGGCCGCAATCGGGTGATGCTGGCGAGCCCCGCCTGAAATACCGCAGAAGACTGGACGAAAGTTCGTCGCGCGCACAGGACGTTTTTATCGGGTGCGCCGTGTGCTAGGGTTGCCGTAGCTCTCGCCGCGCGATCAACCGTATTCCCTCCGATGACCCAAGTCCCCGATTCCGACGCACATCGTCTCTCCGCCGTGGCGCGCTATCGCGCGCTCTTCAACGCAATCGACGATGGCTTCTGCATCATCGAATTCTTCGACGGCCCGCATGGACCGCTCAGCGACTATGTTCACGTCGAAGCGAACTCGGGATACGAGCGGCATACGGGCATTCCGGACGTGATGGGCAAGACCCTGCGCGAGATCGATCCGACCGAGGCCGACCACTGGATCGAACTCTACGGCACCGTGCTGCGCACCGGCGTCCCAACCCGATTCGAGCGCTACTTTCTGACAGCGGGCCGGCACATCGAGGTGTCGGCGGCGCGCGTCGAACCGGCAAGCCTGCGGCAGGTATCGGTGCTGTTTCGCGATATCTCGGCGCGCAAGCATGCAGAGGAGGAACGCGATCGCGCGGACGCGTCGCTGCGCTCGCTCAATGAAACGCTCGAACAGCGGGTCGCGGAGCGCACGGCGGAGCTGATGCGCGCGGAAGAGCAACTGCGACAGGCGCAGAAGATGGAAGCGGTCGGCCAGCTCACCGGCGGCCTCGCGCACGACTTCAACAATCTGCTGGCGGGCGTGTCGGGCTCGCTGCAGTTGCTGAGCATCCGGCTGAGCCAGGGGCGCATCGCCGAGGTCGACAAGTACGTCGTCGCGGCACAAGGCGCGGTGCGGCGCGCGGCGGCACTGACACACCGGCTGCTCGCGTTTTCGCGGCGGCAAACGCTCGATCCGCGACCCACGGATGTCAACGCGCTCGTGAACGGCATGACCGATATGATCCAGCGCACGGCCGGGCCGGGCATCAAGGTCGAGGCTGTCGGCGCGGCGGGTCTGTGGCCCGCGCTGGTCGATTCGGGCCAGCTCGAAAACGCGCTGCTGAACCTGTGCCTCAATGCCAGAGACGCGATGCCCGACGGCGGGCGCATCACGATCGAAACCGCCAACAGATGGATCGACCGGCGCGCGGCCCAGACCCACGACATGCCCGAAGGCCAGTTCCTGTCGCTGTGCGTGACCGACACCGGAACCGGCATGACGCCCGACGTGATCGCGAAGGCGTTCGATCCGTTCTTCACCACCAAGCCGATCGGCATGGGCACCGGCCTCGGACTCTCGATGATCTACGGCTTCGCGAGACAATCGGGCGGTCAGGTGCGGATCTATTCGGAAGCCGGGCAGGGCACGACGGTGTGCATCTATCTGCCGCGTTTCTATGGCGGTGTCGATGGCGACGCCGCCGATCACGCCGCGTCGCCCATCTCGGGCGCGGAGGCGGGCGAGACGGTGCTGATCGTCGACGATGAACCGAGCGTGCGCATGCTGATCGTCGATGTGCTCGAAGAGGCCGGCTATCAGGTGATCGAAGCGGCCGACAGCGTGGCCGGGCTGAAGCTGTTGCAATCGAATGTCAGGGTCGATTTGCTCATCAGCGATGTCGGGCTTCCCGGCGGCATGAACGGCCGCCAGATGGCCGATGCCGCGCGGCAGACGCGCCCCGATCTGAAGGTGCTTTTCATCACCGGCTACGCGGAAAACTCGGTGATCGGCAACGGCCGGCTGGAGCCCGGCATGCAGGTGCTGACCAAGCCGTTCGCGATCGAAACGCTCGCCGCGCGCGTGCGCCAACTGGTGGACGAATAGCGGCGCGCGCTCACTGCGCCTCGCCGCCCGCCATCGTCTCGATGATGCTTTCGAGCTGCGCGCTCATCGGCATGTCGAGGCTCGTGCCCGACGGCAGACGTTGCAGGAACCAGCGCTTGTACTGCCGCTCGATTTCGCCGTCCGCCGCGAGCTCCTGGAACGTGTCCCTCACCACTTGCGCGAGTTGCGGATCGTTCTTGCGATACATGATGCCGTACGGGTCATACGACAGATAATCGCCGATCACCTGATAGGCGCCGCCCTTCGCCGCGTTCTCGGCGATGAGGCCGTACAGCAGCACGTCATCGGTGGCGAATGCATCGGCCTGACCGTTCGCCACGCGCGCGAAGCCTTCCGCGTGGTCCGGCACGACCTGCAACTGAATGCCGAGGCCGAACTTCCTGTCGATGTCGCGCAGCGCCTTTTCGTTGGTGGTGCCTGCCGTCACCGCGACCTTCTTTCCCGCGAGATCGCGAAACGACCGGATCGGCGAGCCTTTTTTGACCATCACCTTGGTGCCGGCCACGAAGAAGATCGGCGAGAAGGCCACGCGCTTTTGCCGCTCGACGTTGCTCGTGGTCGAGCCGCATTCGAGATCGACGCGGCCATCGGCGACCGCATCGATACGATTCTCCGGCGTCACCGGCACCCACTGAATCTTCAGGGTCCTGTGGACCGCGTTGCCGACCGCTGCGACGAGCGCCTTGCACAGTTCGATGGAATAGCCGATCGGCTCCTTGCGCGCATTGAGATAGGAGAACGGCACCGACGATTCTCGATAGCCGAGCGCGATCGTGCCCGTGTCGCGCGCCTTGGCGAGCGTGCCCGACAAGGTTGCGGGCGCGTAGGCGTCGTTGTTCGGCGGAGGCGTCTGCACGTCGTCGGCCGCACGCGCGACGAAGGCCACGGCGAGCAGGCTGGCCAGAGCCAGCGCCGCCCAGAAGCGCTGCGTCTTCATGGCTCGCCTCCCTCAGACCTGCGCCGGATGCGCCAGCGAGGCTTCCTGTTCGGCTTCGATGCGCGCCGCATTAGCTGCCGCGTCCCGTTCCGACAACAGCTCGCCTTCCCACTTGGCGACGACCGCGCTCGCGATGGAATTGCCGACCGCGTTCGTGGCGGAGCGGCCCATGTCGAGGAAGGTGTCCACGCCGAGGATCAGCAGCAGGCCCGCCTCGGGAATGTTGAAGTGATTGAGCGTGGCCGCGATCACGACCAGCGACGCGCGCGGCACGCCGGCCATGCCCTTCGACGTCAGCATCAGGATCAGCAGCATCGTGAGCTGCGTGCTGAGCGACAGATGGATGTTGTACGCCTGCGCGATGAAGAGCGTCGCGAAGGTGCAGTACATCATCGAGCCGTCGAGGTTGAACGAGTAGCCCATCGGCATCACGAAGCTGGAGATCTTGCGCTTTACGCCGAAGCGGTCGAGCGCGTCGAGGATCTTCGGATACGCGGCTTCGGAACTCGCGGTCGCGAACGAAAGCATGAACGCTTCCTTGATGAGCGACAGGAGCCTGAAGACGCGCCGCCGCAGAAACGCGAAGCCCGCGAGCACCAGCAGGCCCCACAGCAGAAACAGGCTGAGATAGAAATCCGCCATGAAGACGGCGAACTTCAGCAGGATGGTCAGCCCGTTGACCGCGACGGTGGCGGCCATCGCGGAGAGCACGGCGAGCGGCGCGAGCTTCATCACGTAGCCGGTGATTTTCAGCATCACGTGCGAAAGCTGATCGATCGCGGCGAGCAGGACCTTGCCTTTATCGCCGAGCGCGGCGAGCGCGACGCCGAAGAACATCGAGAAAACGACGATCTGCAGGATCTCGTTATTGGCCATCGCTTCGGCGAACGAGCGCGGCACCATGTGGCCGACGAAGTCCTTCAGCGTGAATTTCGAGGTCGCGAGATTCGCCGATGCGCCGATGTCGGGCAATGGCAATCCCAGGTTGTCGCCGGGCCTGAGCAGATTCGACATCAGCAGGCCGAGCAGCAGGGAAACGAGCGAGGCGGTGATGAACCAGCCCAGCGCCTTGGCGAACACACGCCCGACGGAGGCCGCGTCGCCCATGTGCGCGATGCCTACGACCAGCGTGGAAAACACGAGCGGCCCGATCAGCATCTTGATGAGCCGCAGAAAGACGTCCGACACGAGCGCGATGTAGCCGGCGACTTCCGTGGCGGTCTTCTTGTCGGGGAAGCTCGTGTAGATCATGTAGCCGACCCCGATGCCGATGACCATCGCGACCAGGATCCAGACGGCGGCGGAATTCTTCTTCATGTCCAGGCCTCCATTGACTGCATATCGAACGATTGCATTTCAAATTTCGGGTGGAGCAGGCGATGCAAGGCGGGCGTGCGGTCCGCGTATGATCAGATGTTAGCGTGCTTCTCGATCCTTGCCGAGTGTGGCGCGTTTCCACGTTTTGCGGGCGTGGATGCGGACGGCGGCAGGTGCTTATCATAAGCCTTTCGGGGTGGTTGGGGACGTGAAGTCTTGTTGCGGGGGAAATCGCACCCGATTCATCGCATCGATCAGTGATGGTGATACGGGTGTCCGAATTTGGATGGCGCTCTCGCGAGTTCGCGCAAGCGAGAGCGACTGGCCTTGGCAGACAATGTGACGTACCGTGCGTTCGATTATTGAACTTCCCGTATCATCCGTTCCCTGCAGTCTTTCAGGGACTTCTCGTCGTCGATCAATTTTCCGTACGCATATTTGCAATAGTCGGATAGCTCTTTTCGTACGTCCGGCGATAGCTCATTCGTAGGCAACGGATTTCCTTCATTTGCAAATGGATTGATGAACTCTCTCCTTAGCGTTGGTCGTTTTTTCAAGAAGTAAATTACATTGTCCTCATGATCTATATAAGAGTGGTAATATCCAACGCTTAGACAAAAGCCGAGGATGAGCAAAACTACAATCATCAAAGAAAAGGCAACGCCCCTCTTTATTCTCATAACAGATTACGCCCCGGGATCAGATAAGCGAAGCTCTGAGCGCAGCAATTTGACAATATCCATTCCCAGATTTCCGGGACATGCTCGCCCCTTGTTTGTTGCAAGCCGCTGATATTCTCGATGCCCACCTAGTCTTTTAATATTAAAAAAATCCTTTAGCACGCTGCACAACGTTCTGCTTGCTCTGATCTGTTCGAGCGTCGGCTTGTCATGCTTAAGAACGACCTGATCGGTTAAGATTCCGCCAAGGTTCTTAAGCTTATCAACGAAGGACAAGCGGCTATATTCCTCTTTATAGGCCTCACCCGCCTGCACAAGGTCCGCAAGAAAAACTATTCCAATCTTGCCCGTATTGTCGCCGGCAACGTGCTCGCCGGTAAATCTAATATCACGGCCCTCGTATATTTCACCTAGGCACGAGATAGCGTAGTGGTAGCCTGTATCGTCGAAGGGCGGGCTTCTAACCATATCCTCGGCTTGCACACGTTGTATTTCTTCAATGGACGGCGCGCCACAGGAGTAGCTACGGCCTGCGTGATGCAAAACAATGTCCTGATAATCCCAATGACTCTCGCGCAAGTTACCACTCGGGGGTTTTGCGTGCCAATCCGATCGCTCGATCAGCTCATAGCCTTGTTTGCGCAGCGCATTGATAATCACGTGCCGAGTTGCGGCTTGATTATCCACAGAGATCGATGTTGCGTTATTTTGCTACCTCCCAGTGTCGAACGCGTGGATGTCCAATGTTCAATGTCGTAATCTGCGGCCATATACTTACGCGGCTCTCCCTGGACTTAATTCGCGTTTGGGTGACGAGAAAACGACGTGCATATCGATAGCACTCTCACCGTCTGTTTCTATCTTTGCGTAGCCGCTGTCGTCCGTTCTGCCGGATTGATCGATTCCCGCTACGTGAGCGACGAAATTCCGATTACGCAGCGGCTCGCCTGTAACGCTGTCCCAAACGTAGAACCAGCTCGTATGCTTGTCTTCATTTTGGCTTCGCTTGGTCGCCTCGTCGATCGACCCGTTTGACGCAGCACGCGAACCGATGACGCCAAGACTTTCGGCCAGATCGTCGTACCACGCCTCTCCCGCGAGCTTCGCAAAGATGCGGGGATGTTCCGGGCAACCACAGACGACAACGTCATTCTCCAGCGCTATCTCGCTTGCACCTAAGGTCATTCGACGTGGGCCGCCTTCCTTGGCGATGTATCCGGTTGTCTTGCAGATTGGACAATAGGCTGCCCCATCGATGAGGGCGGCCTGATGTCCACCCAACATGAAAATCAGCCCTTCGTAATCGCAGATTTCTCCGTTGTTACTGAGCTTGTCTCCGACTACTGCGAATCGTCGCATCATGTTCGGTCTCCGCTATATGATTCGTTATGCTTGCTTTTTGGCATATGTCTATGTTCTCAAAAAAACCTGCTCGATTGAGCAGGTGTTGCCAGCATACGAACGCGTCGGAGAAGCGCAACGGGACGTGGAAAACTAAATGTCAAATCAACAAACTTTGACGTCGTCGCAGGATGATGTCCGCGGGTTTTCCCGAGCTTTCCGCTCGTTTTGAGCGGAAGCGCGAGTAGCGACGAAACGGTCTTTTGCGTGACGCTGCCGCTAGCGGGCGGCAGCTCGCGAGGCGCATGACGAGCAACGGCTCGCCGGCGCTGTCCTGTGAATGCCGAAAGCTGCCCGAAACCTCCTCACCGCAGCGTCTACAATGTCTGCAACGGAAGCCGCGCCGCACGCATGGGCGCACGAACCATCATGGACAAGCCCGTGATCCTCGCCGTGGACGACGACCCGATCGTGGCCGGCGCGGTCGCGCGCGATCTGCAGGTCGCCTATGGCGAGCACTATCAGATCGTGCGCATGAATTCGGGCCCGGCGGCGCTGGAAGCGGCGCAGCATTTGCGGCTGCAGAATCGTTCCGTGGCGCTGTTCATCGCGGATCAGCGCATGCCGAAGATGAGCGGCATCGAGTTCCTCGAACAGGCCATCGAACTTTTCCCCGAAGCGAAGCGCGTGCTGCTGACCGCTTACGCCGACACCGATGCCGCCATCCGCGCGATCAACACGGTGCATCTCGATCAGTATCTGCTCAAGCCCTGGCATCCGCCCGAGCAGAATTTCTATCCCGCGCTCGACGATCTGCTCGCCGACTGGCACGCGTCCTCGCGCTCGGCGTTTCAGGGCATTCGGATTCTCGATCATCGCTGGTCGCCGCAAGGGCATCTGTTACGCGACTTCATGGCGCGCAATCACATTCCGTTTCGCTGGTTCGACGTCGAACGGCACGCCGAGGCCGATCCGCTCCTGAACGCGCTCGCTCCCGGTCAGCGTCAGTTGCCCGTGGTCGTGTTCGAGGACGGCACCGTCACGAGCCGCCCGACGATCGCGCAGATCGCCGAGAAGGTTGGGCTGCACACGCGCTCGACAACGCCGTTCTATGACCTCGTCATCGTCGGCGGCGGGCCGGCGGGACTGGCGGCGGCCGTGTACGGCGCATCGGAAGGGCTGCATGTCGCGATCATCGAATGCGATGCGCCAGGCGGGCAGGCGGGCACGAGCTCGCACATCGACAACTATCTCGGCTTTCCATCGGGCGTGAGCGGCGCGGACCTGTCAAGGCGCGCGCTCGCGCAGGCGCGGCGCTTCGGCGCGGAGATGATCCTCACGCAGCACGCGGTTGGACTGCGCATCGAGCCGCCGTACAAGTTCGTCAGACTCTCCGATGGATCGGAAGTGAGCTGTCTCGCGCTGATGGTCGCGAGCGGCGTGTCGTACCGCAAGCTCGAAGCGCGCGGCGTGCAGGAACTCACCGGCGCCGGCGTGTATTACGGCGCGGCGCTGGTCGAAGCGGTCGCCTGCTCGAATCAGGATCTCTTTATCGTCGGCGGCGCGAATTCGGCGGGGCAGGGCGCGATGTTCCTGTCGAAGTACGCGCGCTCGGTGACGATTCTCTGTCGCGGACCATCGCTGAGCGTGGGCATGTCGCACTATCTCGTCGAACAGATTCACGAGACCGAGACTATTCGCGTGCGGCCGCATACCGAAGTCGAGAGCGTGAGCGGCGACGGCCACCTCGCGGAGATCACGTTGCGCGACGTGCAGACCGGGCGTTCGGAAACGGTCCCGGCGAGCGGCCTCTTCGTGTTCATCGGCGCGGCGCCGTGTACGGAATGGCTGCGCGGCGTCGTCGAACGCGACGAGCACGGTTTTCTGCTGACGGGCCGCGCGCTCGTCAAAGGCGGCCGCGCGCCTGCGGGATGGCAGCCCGGCCGCGATCCGTTCCTGCTCGAAACGAGCGTGCCCGGCATCTTCGCGGCGGGCGATGTGCGCGCCGATTCCGTCAAGCGCGTCGCGGCCGCGGTGGGCGAAGGCTCGATCGCCGTGCACTTCATTCATCAATATCTCGCGAATCCATGAGCGATCCATCGATGCTCTTCGAGATGCCGCTCTTCGCCGGGCTGTCCGGCGGGCGCAAGCAATGGCTGCTCTCGAATCTGAGCGAGCTTCGCCTGAAGCGCGGCGAGATTCTGATGCGCGAAGGGCAGACCGTCACGCATCACTTCATCCTGCTCGAAGGCGAACTGCTGACGGAAAAGCGTGTCGCGGGCCGGCAGGTGATCGACGACACGCGCGCCGCGCCGGTTTCGATCGCGGAGGCTTCGCTGCTCGCGCGGATGCCGCTGCCCTTGACCTTCACCGCCAGCACCGATTGCTATCTCGTCTCGCTGACCGAGAGCGTCGTGCGCACGCTGATGAACGAATGCGAGTCCTTCAGCAGCCAGATCTTCCGGTCGATGTACGGCCGCATCAGCGCCTACGACATGTTCATTCTCAGCGGCGAGAAGCTGGCCGCGCTCGGACGGTTGTCGGCGGGGCTGGCGCACGAGCTGAACAATCCGGCGGCGGCCGTGGCGCGCGCGGCGGACGGCATGCGCGATGCGCTCGACAGCCTGCACCGGGCGACGCGCGCGCTCGTCCTCAGCGCGCTGCCCTCCGGCATCATGGATACGCTCGATGGATGGGCGAGCCGCGCGCCGCCCGCCGTCGATGCCACGCCTCAAGGCGCATTGCGGCAGAGCGAAGCCGAAGACCAGTTCGCGCAGTGGCTCTCGTCGCACGGACTGGAGAAGCCCTGGCTGATCGCGCCGCGGCTCGTGGCGGCCGGCTTCGCGCCGGACGAACTTGAAGCCATTGCGTCACGCGTGAGCCGCGAGCAATTCGGCGCGGCTATCGGCTGGCTCGCCGCGACCTTCGAAATGCGCTTTCTGTCCGAGCAGACCTGGCTCGGCGCGGGTCGCATCTCCGAAATCGTGAAGGCGATGAAGTCGTACTCCTACATGGATCAGGCGCCGTTGCAGGTGGTCGATATCCACAACGGGATCGAGGACACGTTGACCATCATGCAGCATCGTCTGAAGCATGGCGTCACCGTCAAGCGCGACTACGATCGCGCGCTGCCGCCCGTGCCGGTGTATGGCAGCGAGCTGAATCAGGTGTGGACCAATCTGATCGACAACGCCGTCGATGCGATGGACGAAAGCGGCGAGCTCACGATCCGCTCGCATCGGGAAGGCAACTGCGCGGTGATCGAAATCTCGGATACCGGACCCGGCATCCCGGAGGATGTGATGCCCCGGCTCTTCGAGCCGTTTTTCACGACCAAGCCGCCAGGCAAGGGCAACGGTCTCGGATTGCACATCGCGTACCGGACCGTGGTGCATCGGCATGACGGCAGGCTCACCGTGGTCGCGAACGAAAGCGGGACCACGTTCCAGGTGCGGCTGCCGCTCGTGCATCGGCATGCCGCGCCCGGTTGACGACGTCAGCCCGGCGTGCGCTCCGATACCGCTTCATGACGCGCGTTGTAGGAAGGCGCGCTGGCATCGTCGGGCAATGTGGAGCCCTGTACCGCCGACATCAGGTTCTCGACGGACGGGCCCATCGCGTCCGTGAACGTCTTCGGATGCACGCCGATCCCGAGCACCAGCACGGCCATCGCGCTGAACAGCGCGAGTTCGCGCTTGCCGAGATCGCGCAGGCCGGCCACACGCTCGTTCTTCACCGCGCCGAAGATCACGCGCTTGACCATCCACAGCGTGTAGGCCGCGCTCAGGATCAGCGACGATGCCGCCGCCGCGCCGATCCAGAAATTGAGGCGGATGGCGCCCATCAGCACCAGAAATTCGCCGACGAACCCCGACGTGCCGGGCAGGCCGACATTGGCCATCGAGAACAGCATCGCGCAGACGGCGAAGCGGGGCATCGTGTTGGCGACGCCGCCGTAGGCATCGATCGAACCGTTCTTCGTACGCTCGACGAGCACGCCCGTGCACAGCAGCATCGCGCCGGACACGATGCCGTACGACAGCATCTGCACGACCGCGCCTTCGGTGCCCATGCGGTCGAAGGTGAAGAGGCCGAGCGTCACGAGACCCATGTGCGCGACCGCCGAGTAGGCAAGCAGCTTGCGCATGTCCGTCTGCGCGAGCGCGACGAGGCTGCCGTAGATCACGGCGACGAGCGACAGCGCGATCATCGCCGGGGCGAAGAAGTGGGAGGCGTCGGGCACGATCGGCAACACGTAGCGCAACATGCCGTAACCGCCGATCTTGAGCATGCCGAGGAGCACCGCCGCGCCCGTCGGGCCTTCCGAATTCACGTCGGGAAGCCACGTGTGAACCGGGAACATCGGCACCTTGACCGAAAACGCCGCGAGGAAACAGACGAAGACGACGATCTGCGGCGTGAAGCCGAGCTTCAGCTGACGCCATGCGTCGATATCGAAGGTATGCGCCTGCGTCCAGAGATAGATCAGCGCGGCCAGCATCGCGAGCGAGCCGAGCAGCGAGAAAAAGAAGAAGCGGATGGCCGCATACACGCGCCGCTCGCCGCCCCATGTGCCGATCAGCAGATACAGCGGAATCAGCGACGCCTCGAAGAACACGAAGAACAGCATGCCGTCGAGCGATGCGAACACGCCCTGCATGCAGCCCGAGAGCACGAGAAACGCGCCGTAGTACTGCGCGACCTGCTTCGTGACCGACTGCCACGACGCGATGAAGATGATGAGCGTCGTCACCGCCGTGAGCACGGTGAACCACAGCGAAATGCCATCGACGCCCAGATGGTACGAGATGCCGAACTGCGGCAGCCACTCGACGCGCTCGACGAACTGCATCGCGCTCGACGACGCATCGAAGCGCGACAGCAACGGCACGACCGGCAGCAGGCCGAGGATCGCGCCGAACAGGGCGACGGCGCGCGAGAGCGTCGCCGACGCGCTGAAGGTCAGCACGAAGATGCCCGACACCACGGGAATCCAGATGAGAAAGCTGAGAACGGACGGCAGATGCATAAGCTTGACTTGAATCAGGCGCAAGGCACGGCCAGCACGCGATGGACGTGCTCGCTGGAAGCGCACGGCGACAGTGGAATGTAAGGCAGGACGAGATGCGCGGAGATTTGGATCCGGAAGCGCAACCCGAATACGCTAGGCGTATTCCTAAGGGTTAACGAGCATAACCGAAAAGAAAAGATTTTGGGGAATTGCGGCGTATCAAATTCATTGCGTCGGATGGCGTTGACATTTTTACCGATGACGGGTCGTGGGGCCGTCGCATCGAATAAATCATACGTTCGGTTCGGGGTTGCCCTGATTTGCCCGGAGCCGGCTGGCCCTTAGCCTAGAACGCAAGGAGACAAGCATGAAAAAAGCTTTCAAGGCCGTCGTGTTCGCGCTCGTCGCCTATCTCGTCGCCGATCGCGCGATGCTCCACGCGCAGGGCCGCGATATCGGCGCGGCCTCGTGCGCCCAGAGCGCCGCGCAAGTCGAGTTCGACGCGCTGAGCAAGGGTTTCAGTCAGGCCGCCGCGAGCAGCCAGCGCGACGCTTTCAGATCGCAATGCCTCGTATCGGGGCACGCGCAGCCCGGCGAGGCAATGGCAATGCGGTGAAACGGCAGCCGGTTCAAACGGTTTGCGCAGAGAGTAACCGAGAGGTCGACCAGGCCAGTCGCGCCCAGAGCGATCGCGTGGATATTCGCGTCGCTTGTCGATTATTTACATAGTCGAAAAATAGAGATTTGTGATTTTCGCTCTTCACATCTCGACACGCCTCCGCTTGAACGGATAAGCTGCGTTTCGGTGATGTTATCGTAAATCTCTTCTCGTGCGGCAGTAAATTGTGATTAAGTTAGACGGTTATTTTATTAATCTGGACCGAAGCGAAGACCGACTCGCTTCAATGCAATCGCAACTCGAAGAAATCGGCTTGGCCCAATATTTTCAGCGCTTTCGCGCGGTTGACGGAGCGTGCGATGGCCCCTTCGACACCGTTGGTCAAAATGGCGTATGGGCATGCCGTCGCTCGCATGAGCGGATTATCCTGGAATCCGATCAAGACGCTGCGACGATTATTCTCGAAGACGACGTGGAACTCAGTCGATATCTCCCGCATGTCATTAACGAGGGCGTAATCGAAAACATAATCGCGACTCATCCGGGAATCGACATGTTTTTCCTGGACTGCGCACCTTTTCAGGATGCGGTGCCACAGCTCATGAGGGCGGCAGAGACGAATATGCCCGGTCGAAAACAGGAAGACTCGAAGGGCGCCGATCGCCACGAGATGGTAGGCGTGGCTTTCCCGAATGCGCATGCGGTCTATGCTTTTTGCTCTGCTGCTTACGCTGTTACTCCCAAGGGAAAGGAAACGCTGCGCAAGCTCTTTGAAGCAGGACCAGACATCAGATATCCCATCGACATTCTGTATCGGGACTGGATTGCTTCCGGCGCATTGAATGCCAACATTACCGTGCCGTTTCTTGCCACGCCAAGGCACATGAGCGCCTCGACAATCGCGTACGACGAGCTCGATCAATCGCAGCACTTGAGCGAACGCAAAGGCACACTGATGAGTGCAATTCGACGCCTCTTGTTTGCAGGCGATCCCGCCCTCGACGTGAGCGCAATCGAGCCGCTGCTGCTGTGCGAGTCGCGCGACTCATCGGAGTATCGGTTCGCCATGCGTATTTACGAGTCTATGTGGTGGGACCTTCAATGATCCGCGCTTTATGATCGGGCGCAGCACGGCGGCGTGTCGCCGCCGGGTTCATATGACGCCGCGCCCGATCCACTTCGTCAGTTCACCTTCACCGTCGGCCGCACGCGTTCGCGAAGCCATTGGCTCGCGGCGTACATCACCGCTCGCTTGACGCCCGTGAGGCCCATGATGTGCCGGCGATACAGATGCCGGTAGCACGAGGCCGCGAACCATCCGTCGATGAAAAGCGGCTGCCGCAGCAACTCGCTCATCAGCGCGCCCGCCGCCCCCGCGCGTCCGAACGAAATGAGCGTGCCCTGATCGCGATATGAGAAAAGCGGCACGGCGCGATCATCGAGACGGCGCGCGAGCGCATCGGCGAGATAGACGGCCTGCTGCCAGGCGGCCTGCGCGCGCGGCGGCACGAGCGCTTCCCCTTTCGACGCGGCGCACGCGGCGCAGTCGCCCATCGCGTAGATGCCGGAACCGGGTTCGATCTGCAGCGTTCCATCGACAATGACCTGCCCGAGCCTGTTCAACGGCAAGCCTTCGAGCGTGCGCAACACGGGCGGCCCTTCCACGCCCGCGGCCCAGATCGTGATGTCGCTGGCGAGCGTTTCGCCATCCACGGTCGATACGGCATTCGCGTCCACCGCGCGCACCCGGCAGCCGAGCCGAACCTCGACGCCGAGTCCGGCGAGCACGTCCTGAGCGCGCGTCGAGATGCGCTCGGGCAGTGCGGGCAGCACGCGCGGCGCGCCTTCCAGCAGACGAATGCGGATATCGTGGGCTGGATCGAGCGACGCGAGGTGGTAGTCGCGCAGCATTTCAGCCGAGCCGCGCAGCGCGGCGGCCAGCTCGACGCCGGTCGCGCCACCGCCGATCACGGTCACGGAAACGGGCGATGCAACCGCGCCGGGCGTCGCTTGCCGTGCGTGACTCGAACGCAGCAGGCTCGATAGCAGACGCCGCCTGAACGTCTCCGCCTGCTCCACCGTCTCCAGCGTCAATGCGTGCTGTTCGGCGCCGGGAATCGAGAAGAAGTTGGTCACGCTGCCGAGCGCGAGCACGAGCGTATCGAATGCGAGCGTTCTTTTCGGCAGGAGCGGGCGTCCGTCGATATCGGTCGTCTCGTCGATGACGATCTCGCGGCGGCCACGATCGATGCTCGCGAGCGCGCCCTGCTCGAAGCGGAAGTGATTCCACTTTGCGTGCGCGGCGTAATCGATCTGATGACTCGATGCATCGATCTGGCCGGAAGCGACTTCGTGCAGGAGCGGTTTCCAGAAGTGCGTCGGGAAACGGTCGATGAGGATCACTTCGGCGCGGCGACGCTTGCCGACGCCATTGCCGAGACGCGTCGCGAGCTCGAGCCCTGCGGCGCCGCCGCCCACGATAACGATGCGATGGGGCGAATCGACCTGGTGTTGCGCATAAGGATTCAACATCATGGATCTCCCGGAGTGCTGTTGGATGCTTGACGACCTCGTTGGAAAAAATATAAGGTCGCGGAAACATTTGCGCTATTTAGTATTTATCACCGACCCATAAGTTTTTACTAATGTTAAAGACGACGACCTTCCGGCAATTGCGCACGCTGCAGACCGTTGCGCGCGTGGGCAGCATCTCGGGCGCCGCCGACGAACTGCACCTCACGCAGCCCGCGGTATCGCTGCAAATTTCGCTGCTGGGCGAGGCGGCGGGCACGCCGCTTTTGCGCAGAGTGGGGCGCGAGGTGCAACTCACGGCCGCGGGCGAGGTGATGGCGCGTTATGCGAACGAGATTCTGAGTCTGTGGAACGAGGCGGGCGAGGAAGTGGCGGCGCTGCGCGGCGAGCTGGGCGGCACGTTGCGCATCGGCGCGATCACGACGGCGGAGTATCTCGTGCCGCCGTTGCTCGTGCGCTTCACGAAAGAACGGCCCGGCGTGAAGCTGCAGTTCCGTATCGGCAATCGCGATGACATCGTGCGCATGCTCGCGACGAATGAAATCGATCTCGCGATCATGGGACGGCAACCGCGCGAATTGCGCACGAACGCCGCGGCATTCGCGAAGCATCCGATGGCGTTCGTCGCCGCGCCGTCGCATCCGCTGATGCATGCGAAGCGCCTGAGCCTGCCGGATCTCGAATCGGCGAATCTGCTCGTCAGGGAGCGCGGCTCGGGCACGCGCGTCGCGATCGAAGGGCTTTTCAAGGAGGCGGGACTGAAGCTGCATGCCGCATCGGAGCTATCGAGCAACGAAGCGATCAAGCAGCTCGTCGAAGCGGGACTGGGCGTCGCGTTTCTTTCGCTGCACGCGTGCGCGCTGGAGATGCAGGCGGGCTTGCTCGCGACGCTTCCCGTGCCATCGACGCCGATCGAGCGCGCGTGGCATGTGGTGCATATGTCGGAGCGGCGTCTGCCTCAGGTCGCCAATGCGTTCAGGGAGTTTTTGATGCAGTCGGGAGCGGCGGTGGCGGGGTTGACTGCGCCGCCGGAGATGCATAAGGCGCGTTCGGGACGGAAGAAGATGGAAGTCGGCGATGCGACTGGTGTTCGTCGGAAGGTCTGATTGGCAGCACGTGGCGCGAGCTATCGAAGATCGAAGCGCGCCTTCTATTCGACACGCAGATGACCTGCGCGACGCGCGCCCGCTGAAATTGAGGATCCGCCTACCGATACTCGTCAATCTCGATGGTGCCGCCCAACGACTCCATTATGGTGCGGATATCGTCGGGCACGTCGGGCACGCGGTCCCCTGCCTCGTTCACCCAATAGCAAAAAAAGCGCATCTTTGCTCCGACACTTTCGATATGCGCTTTAAGGTCCGATCGCGGCAGTTCCAGCACCCGCACAAGATAACGCAGATGAGGCGCCAACTGATCGCTTCGAACCGCCTTTTCGCTGTCAATACCCCACACCCCTGTCCGCCGTGCGAAGGTGCGGCCTTGTCCTGTCCAGTCCTTAAGCGGCTCCCCCTTCGTTACGGCCACATCCGGCTGTACGCCGAAGTACTGTGTCCACCAGTCCGGCGTGACGCGATCGCCTGTTATCGTGAAACTCGCAGACGCAAGTGCGTGACTAGTCATTGTCGCCCCCGGTTAATTGCCGTAGTCGTGCAAGTTGTCGATGTGTTCGCCATCGAGCGACACGTCGCCGTTCTTTTCGAATTCAAGGTCATCCTTTGGCCCGACGCCGTTGACTCTCTTGAATCTGTGAATCATTTCGCGGAACGTAGAGCTGTCATAGCCCAGCATTTTCGCCGCGTATCGCTCATTCGTTGTCCCCGCCAGTTCTTCTAAATCACCATCCGGTATATCGGGCTGATAGTCGAACGTCTGCGCATCATCAAGCAATGAGCCGCCCTGGTCCGAGTCGCCACCGACATCGGGTAGCAGGTCGCCGGGCTTGGCGAGCCAAGCCGCCATGCAATCGTCCGCGAAAAGTCGTGGTTGAAGCGGGCGGTCATAGTATGAGCCTGTGCGTGCTATGCGCGGTGCGTTCTTGAAGAGTTGCGACGGGGTGAAAGTGGCTGCGCGCGGCTTGGGCGCATCGCCGTCGCGTCCGCCACGCAGTCCGTTGTTTGGCGGGTCCGGAATCGTCACCACTTCGCCTAGTTCGAAGGCGCGTTGCACTTTCCGGCGCACTTTTGAGGGGTCGGCCTCGTCAATGTTCAGAAGTTCTTTCAGCTTCGACATGAACGCCTTATCGCGCATCCATTCGAACGAGCCAGCGAGAAACGCTTGCCCGCTTTTTTCGGCGCGGTGCTCCTCGGCCCCGCTGGTGAAATGAACGTCGCGCCGCCTACGCAGTGTCAGTGACCGGTTCGCCAGCCGAATTTCTTGGATCAACTTCTGCCTCTCTTTCTGTTTAAGAGGGAGGGTATTGATAGCATGGCTAATCGATCCAGCTTTCACTCCTGCACACAAAGACACATTAATCGAAGCGAAACCTGATAGAACGGGCGCGGCTATTGGCGCAAACGGTTGAAATCCAAACCAGATAACGCGAATATTAATGTTTTCAGTACTTCTTATAAACTATCTGAAATTAAATAGTGTCAAAGATAGTCGCTAGTTGCGTTGATCCAACGTTCAGGTCCCCGCCCAGCAGTGCAATTTACAATCCCTTTTCTATATGTAACCATCCGCTGAAAATGAGAATGATGGTGGTTGCTGATGAGAGGCGACAATCCTGAGGCGTATAAATGTTCAGTATGTCCGTCTCATCTGCTGCCGTGAGCGGAATTTGAGTGCGCGTGCAGATAATGCATAGTTATGCGAACAGAATCGCATGCGTTAGAAGAAGCCAATGAGACAACTCGTCGGCTCATAAAAAAACATCCAAGGTACTCCCGATGCGTTACTTTCGTTACTCGATCCTCTTCACTCTCGTTTGCGTGATCTCAGGCTTCCTATGGGGCGAGTCATCGACGGGCAATGGTATTGCAGCCGTCGCGCTGGTGTTGTTGCTGGGCGTGATGGAGATCAGCCTGTCGTTCGACAACGCAGTGGTCAACGCAGCGATCCTGAAGGATATGGACCCGAAGTGGCGCCAGCTTTTTCTGACCGTCGGCATTCTCGTTGCGGTGTTCGGCATGCGCCTGTTGTTCCCGATTCTCGTCGTCGCCGTGGCAACAGGTCAGGGCTTGCTCAGCGTCGCGCAAATGGCGCTGGAAGCGCCCGACCAGTACTCCGCCTATCTCGCGGGCGCTCACACTGGCATCGCGGCGTTCGGCGGCATCTTTCTGTTCCTGGTCTTCGCGTCGTTTCTTTTCGATGACGAGAAAGAACTTCACTGGCTCGGCGCGATGGAAGCGAAGCTCGCTGGCCTTGGCAAGCTCGGCTCCACGGGCACCATCTGCGCGCTCGCCATCCTTCTGCTGATCCAGGCGCTCTTTCCCCTCGACACGCCGTCGCGCATCTCCGTCATGGTCGGCGGCGTCGGCGGCATCTTCCTGTATGCGCTCGTCGATAGCCTTGGTGTCTTCTTCGAAGACGACGAGCAGGCCGACGCCGCAGGCCGCGTCGCGAAGCGATCGGGCGTCATGGGCTTCCTCTACCTCGAAGTGCTCGATGCATCGTTCTCGTTCGACGGTGTGATCGGCGCGTTCGCCATCACCCGCGATGTGGTGATCATCATGCTCGGCCTCGCGGTCGGCGCCATGTTTGTGCGTTCGCTGACCGTCTATCTGGTCGAGAAAGGCACGCTCGATGAATACGTGTTCCTCGAGCACGGCGCGCACTACGCGATCGGCGCGCTCGCCCTCATCATGCTCGGCAGCATCGTCTGGCACGTCAGCGAAGTGGTGACCGGTTTCATTGGCGTGGCGTTCATCGCGGCGGCCATGACGTCGTCGCTGATTCACCGTAAGAACAATTCACGTCCGAACGCCGAAGCGAACTGACGCGCTCATCCTTCAACCTCCTCGTTATTGTCGCAAGGCAGAGTCATGGCAGTTTCTTTATCCAAAGGCGGCAACATCTCGTTGTCGAAGTCCGCGCCTTCGCTGTCGCGCATTCTCGTCGGTCTTGGCTGGCAAGCCCGCGTCACGGACGGCGATGACTATGATCTCGACGCCAGCGCATTCATGGTCGCCGAAAGCGGCAAAGTGCGCGGCGATGAGGACTTTATCTTCTACAACCAGCTGAGCTCGCGTTGCGGGTCCGTGGAACATACCGGCGACAACCGCACCGGCGCGGGCGCGGGCGACGACGAAGCGCTGCAGATCGACCTCACGCTCGTCCCGAATCACGTGAAGCGCGTCGTCGTGTGCGTGACCATCGACGATGCCGAAGCGCGCCGTCAGAACTTCGGCCAGGTGTCGGGCGCATTCATGCGCATCGTGAATCTCGATAACGACGTCGAAATCGCCCGCTTCGATCTGTCGGAAGACTACAGCACCGAAACGGCGATGATCTTCGGCGAAGTGTATCGCCACAACGACGAATGGAAATTCAAGGCCGTCGGCCAGGGCTACGCGGGCGGTCTCGAAGCGCTGTGCGGGCAGTTCGGCGTCCAGGTCGCGTAATCGCGATCGCCGGCGAAAAATCGAAGAATACGAGGAAGATATGAGAAGACTCCCTGTCTATCTGCTGCTGGACACGTCCGGTTCCATGAGCGGCGAGCCCATCGAGGCCCTCAAGAACGGCGTGCAGATTCTGGTCTCGACGCTGCGCCAGGATCCATACGCGCTCGAGACGGCGCATCTTTCGGTGATCACGTTCGATAGCTCGGCGCGCCAGGCCGTACCCCTGACCGAGTTGTCCGCTTTCCAGACGCCGAATCTCGCGGCAAGCGGCACGACCGCGCTGGGCGACGCGCTCGCGTTACTGGCCGCCCGTATCGATGCGGAAGTGAACAAGACCACCGCGGAAGTCAAGGGCGACTGGAAGCCGCTCGTCTTCATCATGACCGACGGCGTTCCGACCGATGACTGGGCGCGCGGCCTGCAAAAGCTGCGCAAGGTTCGCACGGGTGTGATCGTCGCGTGCGCGGCGGGTCAGGGCGCGGACACAGCTGTCCTCAAGCAAATCACCGAAGTCGTCGTCGCACTGGACACGGCGGATTCGAGCACGATCAAGGCGTTCTTCAAGTGGGTGTCGGCGTCGGTGTCGACAGGCAGCCAGAAGGTCGACCAGCAGAAGGAAGTCAGCGGTCTCGGCGATCTCCCGCCGCCGCCGCCGGAAGTCAACGTGGTGCTGTAACGGGATCATCAAATGGCAGTCACTCTAAAAAAAGGCCAGGGCGTCAGCCTGAAGAAGAACGAATACGATCTGTCGATGGTCACCATCGGGCTCGGATGGGATATCAACGAAAGCAACACCGGCATTCTCGGCAGTCTGTTCGGCAAGAAGGCGGAGGAATACGACCTCGATGTCGTCGCATTCCTTTGCCAGAAAGACGGCAAGGTCCATCATCTGGGCGAACTGAAGGAAGGCCGCCCGACACTCGTCGGCGGGGATGTCGTGTTTTTCAACAGCCTGCATCACAGGACGGGCACCATCTGGCTGACCGGCGACAATCGCACGGGTTCGGGCGATGGCGACGACGAGCAGATCATCGTCAAGCTGAACGATCTGCCCGATGTGTACGAAAAGATCGTCTTCGTCGTTCAGATCTATGAAGGCGCGAAGCGCGAGCAGAGCTTCGACAAGGTGCGTAACGCGTATATCCGCGCGGAAGACGGCAAAAGCAAGGAAATGGTGCGCTTCGACCTGTCGGGCGGCGCGGCTTTCAGCGACTGCCGCTCCATGCTGTTCGCGGAACTCAAACGCGAGACGAACGGCTGGAAGTTCGATGCGATCGGCAGCCCCGATCAGTCCGACACGTTCGTGACCTGGCTGAAGAAGTATCTCTGAGCGTAACCGGCGAGCGACATCATGAGCAGGCGGCTTCCTGTCTACATACTTCTCGACACGTCCGGTTCCATGCGCGGCGAGCCCATTCTCTCGGTGAATGTCGGCATGCAGGCGATGATCGGCGCGCTTCGGCAAGATCCCTTCGCGCTGGAGAGCGTTCACGTCTCCATCATCACCTTCGACATCGAGGCTCGCGAGTATCTGCCCCTCACGCCGCTGGATCAGGTGAGCCTCGGCGAAATCACGGCTCCCGACGCTGGTGCCACGTTCATGGGCGCAGCGCTCGAATTGCTGATCGAACGTGTCGATCGCGACGTGAAGAGGACGACCGCCGCGAGCAAGGGTGACTGGAGGCCGCTGCTCTTCGTCATGACCGATGGCAGTCCGTCGGACCTCCACGCGTTCCGTCGGGCCGTTCCGGTGATCAAGTCGCGCAACTTCGGTTCGATCATCGCGTGCGCCGCGGGACCCAAGGCGAAACAGGACGTGCTGCGAGAACTGACCGATCGCGTCGTCCTGCTCGACACGATGGACGCGTCTGCGTTTTCCGCTTTCTTCCAGTGGGTGTCGGCATCGGTCTCGGCGGGTTCGAGCAGCGCTGGAATGTCCGGTCAGGTATCGCTTCCACCGCCGCCGCCCGAAGTTCAACTCGTTCTCTGATCGCAGCCACGGATCGTCCGATGCCGCTCGCGACTGCGAGTCGTGGCGCGTCGGCCGTCCGTGATTCGCCATTGAAAACACCCTTATATTCAGGAGAGCTTCGATGCGCCGATTGCCCGTGTTCTTCGTTCTGGATTGTTCGGAATCCATGGCGGGGGACAAGATCGCAAAAATGGAGTCCGGCCTGCAATCCATCGTGCGGAACCTGCGGACCGATCCGCACGCGCTCGAAACCGTGCATGTCTCGGTGCTGGCCTTCGCCGGCGTGGCGAAGACCATCGTGCCGCTCGTCGAAGTGGTGTCGTTCTATCCGCCGAAGCTTCCGCTGGGCGCCGGCACGGCGCTGGGCGCGGCCCTGACGGCGCTCATGGACGAGATGGACCGTTCGGTGGTGCGCACGACCGCCGACAGGAAAGGCGATTGGAAACCGATCGTCTATCTCTTCACGGACGGCCGTCCCACCGACCGGTTCCGGGCCGCGATCTCGCGCTGGAACGCCGACTATGCGCACCGCGCGACGCTGATCGCGGTGGGCATCGGCGCGAACGCGGACCTGTCGGTGCTCAGGGACTGACCGAGCACGTGCTGCTATTCGATGACGCGCAAGTGGAAGCCTTCTCGAAGTTCGTGAAATGGGTCTCGTCGTCGGTGATGGCGCACAGCAAGAGTGCTGGCGATGGCGTGCAGTCCGACGCCGTGCCCATCCTGGACGAAAAGATTCTGCAGATCGTGAAAGAGGCCGTGCCCGCCGCCGACGATGCGTGCGTGACGCTGGTCGGGCGTTGCCAGAAGAGTCGAGCGCCGTATCTGATCAAGTACGACCGGGCAGCGGGCGCCGTGAACACGCGTGACTTTGCGTTCGACGTGTCGGGATATCGGCTGAGCGGCTGCTATCCGATCGGCGAGGACTACTTCCAGTGGTCCGGCACGGAAGGCGCCGAGGCCAAAGTCAACACGTCCATGCTGTACGGATCGCCGAGCTGTCCGCATTGCGGCAATGCGACGGCCTTCGCGGCATGCGCGTGCAGCAAATTGCTGTGCGTCGGCGGGCCGGGTGAAGCGCGCTGTCCGTGGTGCACGAAAAATGTCGTGTTCGGGTATGTGTCGTCTGAAGACGATGGCGGTTTCGATGTGTTGCGTGGACAGGGGTGAGCAGATGAGCATAGAAACAGCAGGGCTGAGCGTGGCTGAACTGAGAGCCAGCTATGGCCCCGTTCTGCAAGGTCTGGTCGAGGGGCTTTTCAGCAGCGACAGCAAGCACCAGATCTTTCAGCTAACTGGACTTCAGGACGGCGAGCTCGAGCGGTTCGCCGGATCGGATGACGTGTTCGAACTCTTGCGTAAGTTCGTCGGGGATCTGCGTGAATTGATCAAGAGGTCTTATCCCGATGCCGTGACTGCGCGTCCGCAAAACATCATGGTCGGGCCGCGGCAGAGCCTCGTAGTGCAACAGACGACGACGGCATCTTCTGTGGCACTCCGCATGGGTCTTGCAGTGACGCAATCCACTGCTTCTGAGGCAGCTTCGCCTGTCTTCGATTCGAACGACCTCGTGCAGATCGGCCCGTCGTCGCCGATGCCTGCCGAACTGCCGCAGAGACAGACACAGACCGACCAGACCGTCGAAGTCACGACTGCTTCCCCGCTCGGCGAACAGCGGGCGGTCGAATCGTCCGTCGTTCGAGCGGACGACAGCGCGACCAGCGATGCTTCCATCGCGACGAACGCGCCGGTACTGCCGATCTCTCGTGTTGCACCCACACCCACTTCCGCCTCGCAGCCAACCTTCGTCTTGCCCAACTGCAACGTCGGCACGGAGTACGCGGCGCGCATCAAGGGCAGAGACGCATGGGGACGGGAGCTGGAAATTGTCGATCTCAGGTTACCCGAGAACTTCGGGCTCAGCTTCGACCCGGCGACGCAGATGGCCAGTGGCGTACCCACGCTGTCCGGCGAGTACGTGCTGAACTTGCAATGGCGTTTCCCGGGATTCCCCGACGTACGGTCCGGGGAATGCCGGCTGACGTCGAATCCCGATCCACGCTCGCTGTGGAAAGTGACGGAGCCGGATAGCTCGCTGCCGTATCGGAAAAAGCATCTGGATCATCAACTGATCCGCGCGGGTTCCTTCCATATAGCCGCGGCGAGCCGGCGAGGCCGCTCGCACGAACACGGCGGCACCTTCCGCGACGACGATTTCTACGTCGCGACGACGCAGGACAACGGCTGGGCCGTGCTCATCGTCGCTGACGGCGCAGGCAGCGCCGAGTTTTCGCACGAAGGATCGCGCATTGCCGTTGAAACCGCTGGCCGCTATCTGGTCGACGGTCTCGACGGCGAGTTCGGTACGAAGCTCGGTACGCTCGTCGACGGCTGGGACGCCAACCCGGCCAACGCCAAAACGATCGGCGAGGAGTTCCACTACAGCTTCCATCGCATGGCGATGCTGGCGGTGGAGGCTATCGAGAGCGAAGCGGGCGCGCGCGGCGCACCAGTCCGGAGTTTCGCGACCACGCTCCTCGCGGCGGCTATCAGGCGCGACGGCGACAACACGTTTCTGGCCACCTTCTGGATAGGCGATGGCGCCATCGTCACTTACGCGCCGCCGGGTACCGTCAAGCCGATGGGGACACCGGATGGCGGTGAATTCGCCGGGCAGACGCGCTTCCTCGAACGCGCGACGCTGGCGGATGGATTCGCCAAGCGGGTGAGCATCGGACGTCACCAGAACATATCGTCGGTCATCTTGTTGACGGATGGCGTGTCGGACCCGTACTTCGAAACCGACAACGGACTTGCCGATTCTTCGAAATGGAACGCGCTGTGGAGCGAACTCTCGCCTCTGCTGATCGAGGAAGATCCGTCCAGAGCCCTGGCCGAATGGCTGCACTTCTTCAAACAGGGACATCACGACGATCGAACGATCGCCATGCTGTGGTGAAACGCGCGAGGGTGCCCGTATCGCCTGGGATGCCGCGCCGCGGCGGCCGGCGCGCTGAGAAAACATTGTGGGGATGGGAATGAGCAAGGTCGTCAAATGCAAGACGCTTGACGGAAAGGACGTGGAGTTCGTCGACAAGATCATCGGCTCGGGCGCTATCAAGGACGTCTACTTTTCGCCGGATAAGTCGTACGTAGTCGCTTTTTATCGCGGAAAGCAGGACGCGCAGGCGAAGGACCGTCTGCAGATGATTGCCAGCAAGTATCGTGAAGGCATCGTCAACAATGTCGGCGGCGAGTACTGGAAGAACCTGCTCTGCTGGCCGACGTCAGTGCTGGAATACGACGGAAGACTGGGCATAGTTGTTCCAGCCTATGACAAGGAGTTTTACTTCGAACACGGTTCAAAGAACGACGACACGCTTGCCATAAAGGGCAAGGAAAAGGAAGGGAAGTGGTTTGCGGCGGCGAATCTGAGGAACCGCTTTGTCGATCCACGGGAACTCGGTGACTGGCTGACACACCTCAAAATGTGTGTGCTGATGGCGCGGGCGATACGTCGGCTTCACATGGCGGGCCTTGCACATTCCGACCTTTCTTATAAGAACGTCCTCGTCAATCCCACGCGAGGCAGTGCATGCGTGATCGACGTCGATGGTCTCGTCGTGCCCGGAAAATATCCACCCGACGTCGTAGGCACGCCGGACTTCATCGCGCCTGAAGTCGTCAAGACCACGCACCTCGCGAAAGACGATCCGAAACGCAGCCTGCCACGACGCGAGACGGACCAGCACGCGCTCGCCGTATTGATCTATATGTACCTGCTATACCGTCATCCGCTACGTGGCGGCAAAGTGCATGACATGCAGGATGAACAGCGCGACGAGTCGCTCACAATGGGCGAACGCGCGTTGTTCGTGGAACATCCGACCGATTCGAGCAACCGCATACGGGTGAAGAACGTGAGGCCCACAGAGTTGCCCTGGGCCGATACGGAAAAGCTTCCCTACACGATCACCGGACCTTATCTCGCCAGTTGCTTCAAGGCCGCCTTCGTGGATGGCCTCCACGATCCGTCGAAGCGTCCATCCGCGGGCGACTGGGAAGGTGCACTGGTCAAGACCGTCGATCTGATTCAGCCATGTCAGAACGCCGCTTGCGAACAGAAGTGGTACGTCTTCGACAATTCGACGAAGCCGAAATGTCCCTTCTGCAACACACCCTTCAAGGGCAAGCTGCCGATTCTGAACCTGTACTCGTCGCGAAAGGAAGGCAATTTTCGTCCGGACAATCATCGCCTGATGGTCTGGACCAACCAATCGCTGTTCCTCTGGCACGCGAACAGTCTCATCGTGCCGAACGAACGCTTGAGCGACGATCAGAAGCCGCGCGTGGGTTACTTCGTGTTCCATCGGGACAAGTGGTGGCTCGTCAACGAACGGCTGCCCGGTCTTCGGGACGTGAGTGCCGAAGCCGATGTCCCGATCGGCGCAAAGCTCGAGATCAAGGATGGCCAGCAGATCCTTCTTGCTCGAGGCGATGGCGGCCGGCTTGCCGTCGTTCAGATGGTCGAAGCCTGATGACGATGCAGACCCTCGCGCTGTTCGACTTCGACGGCACCATCACCACCCGGGACACGTTCGCGCCATACCTGTTCAAGGCGTTCGGGAAGGTCCGCGTGAACCTCGCGTTCGCTTCGCTCGCCGTGCAGGCGCTTCAGGTCTGCTCGGGACTGTCGACGAGAGACCGGTTCAAGGAGCGCCTGCTCGCCCGTCTTTTCACCGGAGCCGATTGGGCGCGCCTCGAATCGGCCGGACGCGACCATGCGATCGATGTGACGAAGTGGTATCGGCCGGGCGCGCTGGACCGAATTCGCTGGCATCGGGAGCGCGGGCATCGGCTCATCATGGTCAGCGCATCGCTCGATCTTTATCTCGAGCACATCGCAAAGAAACTCGGTTTCGATGATCTGCTCTGCACGCAAATCGAATGCGACGGCGCGCGGGCGACCGGGCGCATGAAAGGCCTGAATTGCCGCGCGGTCGAAAAGGTGACCCGCGTCGAACAGTTACTCGGCAAGCCGCTCGCAGACTTCGAAGTCTATGCATACGGCGACAGCGCTGGCGATGCCGAGATGTTGCAGCAGGCGCGACATCGGTTCTACAAGCCCTTCCGCAACTAGGCAGGAAGTGGGGTTATCCGCGGCGGACGATGATCAAAGCGTGTCGCTCGTGGGCAAACCAATTCAAAGAACAGGCGGAGACGCCAATTCGAGGGAGAAGTGAGATGAGTATGATGAGTTGCGTTGGCTGCGGGAAGCAGCTTCACCAGACCGCGCCGAGCTGTCCCAATTGCGGCGCGCCGCAGTTATCGACGCAGGTCGTCAAGGAAGTATCATTCGAGAAGAGCGGCTTTGGCTGGTTTCTCGCGGCTCTCAAGAAATACGCCGTGTTCGGCGGTCGCGCGCGACGCAAAGAGTATTGGTTCTTCGCGTTGTTCGTGGGCATCTTCACGTTCTTCGTCGTGTTCATCGAAGAGCTGCTGGCTCTGGGCGACGCGCCGGGCACGCTTCTCAACTTCGCCCTTTTTCTTCCCAGTATCGCAGTAGGCGTGCGGCGGCTGCACGATACGGGGCGCAGCGGCTGGTGGTTGCTTCTGCCTATCGTGAACCTCGTTTTTCTGGTGCAAGACGGCCAGAAGGGCAGCAACAACTACGGTCACGACCCGAAGCGGGGCTGAGGCTTCTGGCGGCGGCAAATGGCCGGAGTAGTCTGGGGAAGAAACGCCCGGATGGCGTTATCCGGGTGGCATGGCGGGCAAAGACAGTCCGCCGCCATCGGAAGCCTCTGAGCCTGGCCGGTCGGCTTGGCGTTTCCGGAATATGATCTGGTGCCCAGGGCGGGACTCGAACCCGCACGCCTCGCGGCGCTACCCCCTCAAGATAGTGCGTCTACCAATTCCGCCACCTGGGCAAAGGGGACCGAATTGTAGCGGGAAAATCAAAAATTGCGAAGTGCCTTTTCATCCCGGCACCACTACTACAATAACCAACAGAGCAAGCGTCACGTCCGATTCGCCTGAATAATCCTCTCGCTTCGCCCACATCGGGAGCGTCCATGTTCGGCAACACCTTGCATATCGAAGTCGGACCAGACTGGGAAGTGCACGTCGCCACCGAGAGCTGGCTCGTCGCGACACTGCTGGTGGCCGCGCTGCTGCTGGCGATTCTGCTGGCGAGCGTGATCTGCTACTACGTCACGCGCTCGATCATGCTTCTGATCGTCAGCCGGCTCGCACGCAAGGAAGGGCGCAAGTGGCTGGTCGCGGCGGAGCGCCATCGGGTGTTTCACCGGCTCGCGCCGCTCGTGCCCGCGGCGATCGTCTATGCATCGGCGCCACTGCTCTCCGGTCTCACGTTCCCGATCATCCCCGCGCTCGGGCGGCCACTGGCCATTCTTGCAGCCTGCTACATGGTCTACACGCTCGTGCGCGCGGCGCTCGCGTTGCGTGACAGCATTGACGAGCGCTACAGCCATTTTCCCTCCGCGAGCGAACGGCCGATCAAGAGCTTTCTGCAAATCGCGACCATCGTCGTGTATCTGGTCGCGCTGATCGCGGTGGTGTCGCTGGTGCTGGAGCGCTCGCCGCTTTATCTGCTCACCGGGCTTTCTGCCATCACCGCGCTGCTCATCATCATCTTCCGCGACTCGCTCCTCGGCTTCGTCGCCAGCATTCAGCTTGCGGCCTACGACATGCTGCGCGTCGGCGACTGGATCGAAGTGCCGGGATATGTCGCCGATGGCATCGTGGTCGATATCGCGTTGAACACGATCAAGGTGCGCAACTTCGACAACACGATCGTCATGCTGCCGAGCCAGCTGCTTCTGACGAACAGCGTGAAGAACTGGCGCGGCATGATCGCGTCTGGCGCGCGACGTCTGCGGCACGCGATTCACTTCGACGCGGACACGATCCGCTTCCCCGACGATGCCTTGCTCGCGCGTCTGCGCGAAGCGATCGAGCGACCGCTCGCGTTGCCCGAAGGCGAGCGCCGCACGAACCTCGGTTTATACAGGCTCTATCTCAGCGGATATTTTCGTGAGCATCCGGCCGTGCGCCGTGACATGCCGCTCGTGATTCGACACGTGCAGTCGGCGATGCCCATCGTCGCGCTGGAGATCTGCGTGTTCATCGACGAGATACGTTGGGAGCGATACGAGAGTCTGCAGTCGGACATGCTCGATCATGCGTATGGCGTCGTGCCGCTCTTCGGCCTGCGCTGCTGGCAGCGCGATCGCGCGGCGCCTGCGGCCTCATGATGGCGACGGGACCGGCGACGCGGGCTCGACACGATGCTTCGGGACCGCCTTCAACGGAGCGAGCACGCGCCGCGCGTCGTCGAGTTCCTTCTTCATCTCGTCGATGAGCCATCGCGCCACCGCGCGCGTGCTCTCCGAAGGCGTCGACGAACGATATTCGAGCACGTAATTGCAGCCCGTTTCGATATAACGATCCCACGCGGGAATCACCTTGCCCTCGTTGAGCGGCGCTGCGATCGCGAGCAGCCAGCCAAGCACGACGCCCTGGCCGAGCATCGCGCATTGCACGGCGAGTCCGGGGTCCGTGTGATGCACCGCTTCGCCGATGCCCTTGTCGGAGAGCCCCGTCGCCCGATGAAAATCCGCCCATGAGAGCGTGGTTACGTCGAGATGAATGTAGGCGTGGCCTTCGGCGTTCCTCGGCGCATCGAGCAGGCCGGTCTCGGCAAGATAGTTCGGACTACAGACAGGAACGATGATCTCCGGACACAGCAAAAGCGGGTCCTTGTCCGAACCGGGACCATGCAGGCGTATGCCGACGTCCGCATCTTCGAGCGGTCCGTACAGGCGTCCTGCCATCACCTGCAAGCGCAGATTGATGCAAGGAAACGCACGGCGGAATTCGGCATAACGCGGCAGCAGCCACAGCGCGGCGAAACCGCTCGCGAGCGATAGCGTGACGATCTCGCCTTGCGCATGATCGCGCTTGAGTTCCTCGATGGTATCGCCGATCTGCCCGAAGCCGGACGCGACGGCGTGCTGCAATGTTGCACCGCGATCGGTCAGGGTTAGCCCTAGCTTCGTACGCTCGAAGAGTTTGAAGCCGAGCGCGTCTTCAAGCCGCGCCACCATGCGGCTCACCGCGACGGGCGTCACGTTGAGTTCGCCGGCAGCCTTGGTGAAGCTCAACAGCCGCGCGGATGTTTCGAATACGAGCAACGCCTGAAGCGAAGGAAGTCGCAGACTCATACAACACCATGTTATGGGGCATGCATCGATTTGTAATTTGACGGCGCATATTGACCTCCTTACCTTGAGTCCGACGTCACTTCATCTCGCAGGCCATGACTACTGCTTCGTCGGACCCGTTGCTTCAGCCGTTCACTCTCAAGCATCTCGTGCTCAGGAACCGTGTGATGAGCACGAGTCACGCAAGCCGTCTGACGCGCGACGAATTCCCGCAGGAGGTCTATCAACGGTATCACGAGGAAAAGGCGAAAGGGGGTATCGCGCTGACGATGTTCGGCGGGTCGTCGAACGTCAGCATCGACAGTCCGAACACGTTCCAGCAGATCAACGTCGGAACCGATGCCGTGGTGCCGCATCTGCGGCGCTTCTCCGATCGCATCCATACGCACGGCGCGGCGTTGATGTGCCAGATCACGCATCTCGGGCGGCGCGGCGATGCATACACGGAGCCCTGGCTGCCGATGATCGCGCCATCGCCCGTGCGCGAAACGCTGCACCGCGCCATGCCGCAGGCGATCCATGACGCGGACATCAAACGCGTGATCCGCGACTTCGGCATCGCGGCGAAGCGCTGCCGCGATGGCGGGCTCGACGGCATCGAAACACATGCGGGCGGTCATCTCATCGGTCAGTTCATGGACCCGACCGTGAACCTGCGCACCGACAAGTACGGCGGCTCGACAGCGAATCGCGTGCGCTTCGCGATCGAGGTGCACGAGGAGATTCGCAAGCAGGTGGGCGATGACTTCATCGTGGGCTTTCGCTTCGCGCTCGAAGACGGATGCAGCTTCGAGGAAGGGCTGGAGATGTCGCGCATTCTGCAGGGCACGGGTCTCTTCGATTTCTTCAACGTCACGTTCGGGCGCATGGACACGAAGATGTCGCTCGCGGTCAATTCCATGCCGGGGATGTTCGTGCCGTCCGCGCCGTGGCTGCCGAAAGCCGCCGCATTCAAGCGCGCGGTCGATCTGCCCGTGTTTCACGCAGCGAAGATCGCTGATCTCGCGACCGCGCGCTATGCGATCCGCGAAGGGCTGCTCGACATGGTCGGCATGACGCGCGCGCATATCGCGGAGCCGCATCTCGTGAAGCTCGTCGAAGCGGGCAAGGAGGATGAGGCGCGGCCGTGCGTCGGCGCATCGTTCTGCCGCAATTTCCGCGCGACGTGCATCCATAATCCGGCGACATCGCGCGAGACGTATCTCACGCATGACCTGCCCGAAGCCGCGCACAAGAAGCGCGTGCTCATCGTCGGCGCGGGACCGGCGGGCCTCGAAGCCGCACGCGTCAGCGCGACGCGCGGTCATCATGTCACCGTGCTCGAAGCGAACTCGACGGCGGGCGGACAGATGCTGCTGGCGGCGACAGGAAGCTGGCGGCGCGATCTCATCGGCATCGTCGACTGGCGCGTGTCGCAGCTCGAAAAACTCGGCGTCGATGTGCGCTACAACCACTATGCCGAGTTGAGCGATGTGCTCGATCATGGCGCGGATGTCGTCATCATCGCCACAGGCGGCCTGCCGAATCTCGATGCGTTGCCGGGCGGCGAGCTGTGCAAGTCCGTATTCGATGCGCTCACTGAAACGCCGCCGCGCGCAGGCAGCGTGCTCGTGTACGACGGCACCGGGCGGCACAACGCGTATCTGTGTGCGGAGCGTTATGTCGATGCGGGCCTCGATGTATCGCTTGCGCTCATCGACAGCATGCCGGCGCAGGAAACCGGCGGACGCGGCGACGATCAGGTGTGGATGCGCAATATCGCGCGCTGGGACGTGCCCGTGCGCACGAACATCGAGCTGATCGAGGTGAGCGCGGCCGATAACGGCAAGCGCCGCGCCGTGTTCCGTCATCACCTGACGAACGATCTCGTGGAGATGGAAGCGGATCATGTCGTGGTCGAGCGCGGCATGCTCGCGGTCGATGATCTTTTCGAAGCGACGCGCATGTATTCCGTCAACGACGGCTACACCGATCTCGAAGCGTTCGCCACGGGCAAGCCGCAGCCCGAAGCGCAAGAGGGCGAAGAAGGACAGTTCCGTCTTTACCGTATCGGCGACGCGAGCGCGTCGCGCGATATTCACACGGCCATCTACGACGCCTACCGGCTATGTCAGGCGCTGTGAAGGCCCGTTGCATCGTATTCGCCATAACATCCGCCATAACGACATGACCGAGCGAGGCTGACCATGATATTGCCGAAGGAACTCGTAGTCGCCGATCCTGGCCGCCGCAAGGCGATGAAGACGCTGGCCGCCGCGGGCGCGGCAACGCTCATCCTGCCGGGCGCATCGACACTCGCGTTCGCCGCGACGGAGCCTGCGCCGCAACGCGGCGGACGCATACGCGTGGCGCTGGCGAACCAGTCGCTGATGGATTCGCTCGATCCCGCGAAGGGCACGCATACCGGCGACTATTCGCGCGCATACATGTTCTATAGCGGCCTCACCGAACTCGACGCCGACTTCAAGACGCAGAACGCGCTTGCGGAAAAGCTCGAATCCGACGACTTCGTGAAGTGGACCGTCACGCTTCGGCCCAACGTGCATTTCCACGACGGCAAGCCATTCACCTCCGACGATGTCGTGTTCTCGCTGATGCGCCACAAGGACCCCGCGACGGCATCGAAGGCGAAGTCGATCGTGGATGGCATCAGCACCGTCAAGGCGGCCGGGCCGCTAAAGGTCGAGATCACGTTGAGCGAGCCGAACGTCGATCTTCCCGCGCTGCTCGCGATTCCGCATCTCGTGATCGTCGCCGCGAACACGACGGACTTCTCCAAAGGCAACGGCACCGGTCCGTTCACATGCAAGGAGTTCACGCCGGCGCAGCGCTGCATCGGCGCGCGCAATCCGAACTTCTGGAAGCCGGGGCTTCCGTATCTCGACGAAGTGGAGATCATCGGCATCGGCGACGATGCGGCGCGCACCAATGCGCTGCTCGCGGGCGACGTGCAGCTCATCTCGCCGCTGCCCGCACGCGATGTCGATCGCGTGAAGCAGACGGGCAAGGTGACCGTGCTCGAAAGTCCGTCGCAGCTTTATTCGGATCTCGCATTGCGGCAGGACATGCTGCCGACGAAGAGTTCGGACTTCAACGAGGGCATCAAGTATCTGCATGACCGGCAGCGCATTGTGAACGTGATGCTGCGCGGTCACGGCACGCTCGCGAACGATCATCCGGTGCCGGAGTGGCATCCGTACTTCATGAAGGGATTGCCGCAACGCACCTTCGATCCGGACAAGGCTCAGTTCCACTTCAAGAAGGCGGGCACGCCGGGCGCGCGCGCGGAGATCATCGCGCCGCCGTCGGTCGAGACCGCGCTCGATTCCGCGATGATGGTCCAGCAGGCCGCGAAGCAGGCGGGCGTCGATATCAACGTGCGCCGCGTGCCCGCCGATGGCTACTGGACGACCTACTGGATGAAGTATCCGATGACCTACGGCTCGATCCTGCCGCGTCCGACGCTCGATCTTCTCTACACGCAGTTCTTCCGTTCGAACGCGAACTGGAACGAGTCGGGGTGGAAGAACGAACAGTTCGATCAGTTGCTGGTGCAGGCGCGCCGCGAGCGCGACGAAGCGAAGCGCAAGCAGATGTACGGCGACATGCAGGGCATCATCTACGAGAAGAACAGTCTCGTGATCCCTGCGTTCATCAACTTCATCGACGCGCAAAGCTCGAACCTGCGCGGCTTGAAGGGAACGCCGTCGGGGCGCGTGATGGGTTATCGCTTCGCGGAATTCGCGTGGCTCGCGAAGGCGTGAACATCGGTTCCGCCGATGTCCACGCGCAAGCCGCTACCACACCGCCTGATTCGTCAGCGCGAACTGCGCGAGCGCTGCATCCGTGGAGGGCGCACCGTTCTTCGCCATCTGCTCGATGGTATCGACGAGCGGCAGCCCGAGCCCTTCGAGCCACGACGAAAGCCCGTATCGCAAGGGCGTATCGATGCGCACGAACATGCCCGCGTTCAGCGCGAGCCAGTAGCTGATCAACGCCTTGGCGCGGCTCTGGTCCGGCGATTCCGGCGCGATCACCGGACCGATCACGTGTCCGTCGCCGAAACGCCGGAAGAGCGCGAAGCCGATGAGTTCGCCATCGCGATCGAGTGCGATGCCGCTCGCGACGTCGAGCAATTGCGGCAGCAGCGCCGTGCGATCCAGCCCGCTCGCGCGCGAGGCCAGTCCGGCGAGACGCGGCGTGTCCTTCGCGCCGATCGGACGCAGCCGCTCGCCCGGCGGCAGCGAAACCAGCGGCGGCTGGAACGCCGCGCCCTGATGCTGATGAATCGTGTCGATGCGCGTGAAGCCTTGTTCCTCGCACAGCGGCCTGCCTTCGTTCGATGCGTGAATCAGGAGCGTGCGCGCGCCGAGCGTCGCGATCAGCCGGTCGAGCAGCCCGCGCCCGATGCCCCGCCGCTGATGTTCCGGCGACACGATGAACATGCCGAGCGTCGCGGCATGCGCGCCGAACTGAAACGCGAGCGCCGTGCCGACCAGCGCACCGGTCTGATCGACGGCGGCGAAGCCATTGCCGAGACGCGCCGCGAAGCGCCAGTCGTCCGCGCGATGCCGCCATTTGACGGATGCCGACAGCGCGTGCGCCGCGGGAATGTCGTCGAGCGTGAAAGCCCGGTATTCGACCACATCGTTATTGCTCGAGTCGGGCACGCCGGCCTCCTGACCTTGAAGACATTTACCGTGACTTTGACACCGCGCAGCGCGCATGGCTAGGACGATCTTCCTGTCCCGCGCGGTGCATGAGGCCGTGCATGTGGTGCAACGCAAAACCGCGAGTTATCGCCGCAAGAACGCGCGTGCTGTGCTGAATCGGCAATTTTGTCGGCGAAATATGCCGGCGCTCCGGACCTACGATGAAGCCATGTCAACGCAGCATCACGGAGGAGGACTCACGCATATGGACCGGTTCGATCCTGCCAGCATCGTCATCAGGAGCGGGCATTTCATCGGCGGCGAATTGATCGATGCGGGCGCGTCGCGTATCGAGGTCGCGCGGCCATCGGATGGCGTCGTGTATGCATCGGTGCCCGTCGCCGATGAAGCGATGATCGACTACGCCGTGCAGAACGCCTACAGCGCGTTCAGGCAGAGCGACTGGGCGCGCCGCGCGCCGCGAGAACGTGCGCGGGTATTGCGCCGGTTCGCCGATCTCGTCGCCGCCGATGCCGCCAATCTCGCGCCGCTCGAAGCGCTCGGCTCGACGCGCCCGGTACGCGATGCGTACAACTGGGACGTGCCGTTCACCGCCGAAAGCATCCGCTTCTATGCGGAGTTCGCCGACAAGATCGGCGGCGATGTCGCGGCGACCGATCACCGGCATCTGGGCATGACGATCGCCGAGCCGTATGGCGTGATCGGCGCAATCGCACCTTGGAATTTTCCGCTCGTGATGGGCATATGGAAGACCGCCCCCGCGCTCGCGGCGGGCAACGCGGTGGTATTGAAGCCTTCGGAGATGACGCCGTTTTCCGCGCTGCGTCTCGCCGAACTGGCACTGGAAGCAGGCGTGCCGCCGGGCATCTTCAACGTCGTGCAGGGCGATGGCCGAACGACCGGCGACGCGCTCGTGCGTCATCCGCGCATCGGCAAGGTGACCTTCACCGGATCGACGCGCACCGGCGCCGCGATCATGGCCGCGTGCGCGGAATCCGGCACGAAGCCGGTCACGCTGGAGCTGGGCGGCAAGAGCCCGCAGATCGTGTTCGCCGATGCCCCGCGCATCGATGAAGTGGCGCGGCGCATCGCGGGTTCGATCACGGGCAATGCCGGACAAGTGTGCGTCGCGGGTTCGCGGCTGCTCGTGCAGCGCGCAATCGCCGGCGAACTGACCGATCGTATCGCGCAGGCCTTCGGCGAACTCAAGGCGGGCGCGACATGGGCAGCGGGCACGACCTTGCCGCCGATCATCTCCGAGCCGCAGGCGCAGCGCATCGATGCGATCGTTCAGCGCGGCATCGCGGGCGGCGCGAGCCTGCGTTGCGGCGGCAGGCGCGCGGATGCGGCGACGCCCGGAGCGTTCTATTCGCCGACCCTGCTGTGCGATGTCACGCAGGACAACGACGCCGTGCGCAACGAAATCTTCGGCCCGGTGCTCACCGTGCAGTCTTTCGATACGGAAGAAGAAGCGCTCGAACTCGCGGCGCATCCGGAATACGGCCTCGCCGCGGGCGTGCATACGGCGGATATCGGCCGGGCGCTGCGCATGGTGCGCGGCATCGAAGCGGGCACCGTATGGGTGAATCGCTATGGCCGCACGAGCGACTTCGTGCTGCCGACGGGCGGCTACAAGCGCTCGGGCATCGGCAAGGATCTCGGGCGGCAGGCTTATGAAGCGAATCTGCGCTTCAAGAGCGTGCTGATCGATACGGAAGGATGACGCGCACAGAACACGCACGATCGTGCGAAAGGAACGCCGCATTTTCTGCTGCGGCGATGCCTCAAAACGCATGACTTGTATCGCCGCGAGGCACGCATTCGACGCGCTCAGTCATTTTTGCACTGTTTAAATTTTCCTCAACACATCGCTGTTGCTTGTTTTCACCACTGAACTCCCGGACGGGTTCATCACACGACAGGACTGACACCATGATCGATTTCGAGCCGAAGTACATCACGTTCGACTGCTACGGCACGCTGACGAAATTCCGCATGGCCGATATGGCCCGCGAGATGTACGCCGACCGTCTGCAGGGCGACGACCTCGAACAATTCGTCAAGTTCTTCGCGGGCTATCGCCGCGACGAAGTGCTCGGCGCGTGGAAGCCGTATCGCGACGTGATCGTCAATTCGGTGCGCCGCGCATGTGAGCGCATGAACGTCGAATTCAACGAAGCCGAAGCCGAAAAGTATTACCTCGCCGTGCCGACGTGGGGCCCGCATCCGGACGTGCCGGAAGGCCTTTCGCGGCTCGCCACGAAATACAAGCTCGTGATTCTGTCGAACGCATCGAACGATCAGATCCAGAGCAACGTCGACAAGCTGGGCGCGCCGTTCCATCGCGTGTTCACGGCGCAGCAGGCGCAGTCGTACAAGCCGCGCATGCAGGGCTTCGAATACATGTTCGACCAGTTGAACTGCAATCCGGAAGACGTGCTGCACGTGTCGTCGAGCCTGCGCTACGACCTGATGACCGCGCACGACATGGGCATCAAGCACAAGGCGTTCGTTAAGCGCGGCCATGAGCCGGGCACGCCGTACTACGAGTATTACGAAGTGGACACCATCGGCGATCTCGCCACGCAACTCGGTCTGTAAAACAAGCCACTTCACGCGAGCAATGCCGATGAAACTCGACTCCTACTGGCTCGACACCGCGCCCGCGATGATCTCGACGTGCGAAGGCCCGGCGGACGGCCTGGCCGATGTCGCCGTGATCGGCGGCGGGTTCACGGGTTTGTCGGCGGCGCTCGCGTTGGGCAAACGCGGCGCGAGCGTCGTCGTGCTCGATGCCGGGCGCATGGGCGGCGGCGCATCGGGGCGTAACGGCGGCCAGTGCAACACGGGCGTCGCGCAGGACTATGCGGCGCTGCGCGCGCAACTCGGCGTCGAGCGCGCGCAAGGCTGTTATCGCGCGTATGCGGCGGCGGTGGATACCGTCGAGCGTCTGATCCGCGAAGAAAACATCGATTGCGACTATCTCGCTTCGGGCAAGCTCAAGCTCGCCGCGAAGCCGCATCATCTCGAACATATCGCGAAGACCGCCGAGCTGATCCGGCGTGAAGTCGATCCCGACATCGATCTGCTCGATCGCGAGCAGGTCCGCAACGAAGTGCAGTCCGATGCCTTTCACGGCGGCCTGCTGCAACGTCATGGCGGGCAGATGCATATGGGCAAGTTCGCCGACGGACTTGCAAAAGCAGCAGTGAAGCAAGGCGCGCGTCTCTATGAGCACGCCGAAGTCACCGCGATCACGAAGGAAGGTTCCGGGTATCGCATCGATTCGAAGCGCGGCACCTTGCACGCGAAGCAGGTGCTGATCGCAACAGGCCCTTCGAAACACGGCCCGTTCTCGTGGTATCGGCGCAGGCTCGCGCCAGTCGGCTCGTTCATCATCGTGACGGAGCCCTTGCCCGAGGATCGGCTGCAAGAACTGCTGCCGAACCGGCGCTCGTACACGACGAGCCGCCTGATGCACAACTATTTTCGCGTCACGCCCGATGCGCGTCTGCTGCTCGGCGGGCGCGCACGTTTCACCGCGTCCGAACGTCCATCGGATGCGAAGAGCGGACGCATTCTGCAGGCGAATCTCGCGTCGATCTTCCCGAGCCTGGCCAATGTGGGCATCGACTATTGCTGGGGCGGTCTCGTCGATATCACCGCGGATCGTCTGCCGCGCGCGGGCCAGCACGACGGCATCTATTTCTCGATGGGCTACAGCGGCCACGGCACGCAGATGTCGACGCACATGGGCCAGATCATGGCCGACGTGATGAACGGCAACGCCGATGCGAACCCGTGGCGCGATTTCGACTGGCCCGCGATTCCGGGCCATACGGGCAAGCCCTGGTTCTTGCCGCTCGTCGGCGCGTATTACTCGATCAAAGACGTGTTCTATTGAAGCATCGAAGCAAACACAGGCGGTCCATATCCAATAAGCAAGCCGCCGGACATTCACAGCCCCTATCGCGGAGAAGTTCATGAGCATCGACACATCGCCTGAAGCACTTGCCCATGCCGATGCCGGCAAACGGCTCGAAGAACTGACGCGCCGTGGCGCGTCGCGGCGCAACGTCCTTCGCGCGATGGCCGCGGGCGGGCTGCTGTCCGTGACGGGCGCGGGGCTTCTTAGCGCGAGCGGCGCGGCTTTCGCACAGGCCAAGCCGAAGCAGGGCGGACGCATCCGCGTGGCGACGCAGTCGTCGTCGGCCGCCGATACGCTCGATCCCGCCAAGGGCGCGCTCGGCACCGACTACGCCCGCGCGTTCATGTTCTATAGCGGCCTGACCGAACTCGACAATCATCTCGGCGCCAAGATGGCGCTCGCCGAATCGCTCGAAACGAAAGACGCGACCGTGTGGGTCGTGAAGCTTCGCAGCGGCGTGCAGTTCCACGACGGCAAATCGCTCGCGCCGCAGGATGTCATCTATTCGCTGATGCGCCATAAGGACCCGGCGGTCGGCTCGAAGGCGAAGACGCTCGCCGATCAGTTCAAGGAGATCAAGGCGACCGGCCCGAACGAACTGACCATCACGCTGACGGGCGCGAACGCGGACCTGCCGGTGATTCTCGCGGACTCGCATTTCCTCATCATCAAGGACGGCACGACGGACTTCAAGACGGCCATCGGCACGGGCCCGTTCAAGGTGAAGGAATTCGCGCCGGGCGTGCGTACCGTGGGCGTGCGCAACGAGAAGTACTGGAAGCCGGGCATGCCGCATCTGGATGAAGTGGAACTCATCGGCATCGCCGACGAGCCCGCGCGCGTGAACGCGCTCATGTCCGGCGACGTGCAGCTCATCAACGCGGTGAGCGCGCGTTCGACCGAGCGCATCAAGGGCACGCAGGGCTTCGCGGTGCTGGAAACGAAGACGGGCCAGTACACCGACCTCATCATGCGCGACGACGGCGGCATCACGGGCAACGCGGACTTCCGTCGCGGCATGACGTACCTGATGGACCGCGAGCAGATGCGCAAGACGATCTTCCGCGGCTATGGCGCGATCGGCAACGATCAGCCGATCGATCCGAGCAACAAGTACTACATGTCGGGCCTGCCGCAACGCGCGTTCGATCCCGACAAGGCGAAGTTTCACTTCCAGAAGGCGAAGCTCGGCAACGCGCCGATTCAACTGTATGCATCGCCGGCGGCGGAAGGCTCCGTCGAAATGGCCGTGCTGATGCAGCAGGTCGCGCCGCAGGCCGGCATCAATCTGCAAGTGGTGCGCGTGCCGTCCGATGGCTATTGGTCGAACCACTGGATGAAGCATCCGCTCGGTTTCGGCAATATCAATGCGCGCCCGAGCGCGGACGTGATCTTCACGCAGTTCTTCAAGTCCGACGCGCCGTGGAACGAAGCGAACTGGAAGAGCACGCAGTTCGACCAGATGCTCGTCGCCGCGCGTGGCGAACCGGACGATGCGAAGCGCAAGAAGATCTACGGCGACATGCAGGAACTCGTGCATACGGACGGCGGCATCGGCATTCCGATGTTCCAGAGCTCGCTCGATGCGCACACCACGAAGCTCAAGGGTCTCGGCGGCATTCCGCTCGCGGGTCTGATGGGCTGGATGTTCGCGGAGAACGTGTGGCTCGAGGCATGAACATGGTGTAACGCCGGACGCGCGCCGTCTTCGAAGTTGCGGCGCGCGAAGTCAACCCTTCAACGAGAGGCGATATCCGATGAAAGTTCATGCGCAACGACTCGTCGCCGCGCGCCTCGGCCTCGCGGTGCTCACGCTGTTCATCGTGTCGATGGTGGTGTTCGGCATCACCGGCCTGTTGCCGGGCGATGCCGCGCAGCAGGCGCTCGGTCAGGCGGCGACGCCCGAGCAGGTGACGGCGCTGCGGCATCAGTTCGGCCTCGATCAACCCGCGGTCACGCGCTATCTGCAATGGCTCGTGCATGTGGTGACGGGCAACTTCGGCACGTCGCTGTCGAATAATCTGCCGGTCAGCGAACTGATCGCGACGCGTCTGCCGAATTCGCTCGTGCTTGCCGGATTGACGGCTCTCGTGTCGGTGCCGCTCGCGCTCGTGATCGGCATTGCATCGGCGATGTATCGCGGCTCGCTCGTCGATCGCGTGCTCAACGTGCTCACGCTCTCGACCGTCGCCGTGCCCGAGTTCCTCGTCGCGACCATCGCGGTGCTGATCTTCGCTGTGAAGCTGCGCTGGCTGCCCGCGCTGTCGTATCTGTCGGATGTATCGTCGTTCGGCGGGCTATTGCGCACCTATGCGATGCCGGTGATGACGCTCTGTTGCGTGATCGTCGCGCAGATGGCGCGCATGACGCGCGCGGCCGTGCTCGATCAGCTCAACGCGTCGTATGTGGAAATGGCCTTGCTGAAGGGCGCGACGCCCATGCGTGTCGTTCTGCGGCATGTGTTGCCGAACACCATCGGACCCATCGCCAACGCGGTCGCGCTCTCGCTGTCGTATCTGTTCGGCGGCGTGGTGATCGTCGAATCGATCTTCAACTATCCCGGTCTCGCGAGCCTGATGGTCGATGCCGTCACCAATCGCGACATGCCGCTCGTGCAGGGCTGCGTGATGGTTTTCTGCGCGGCCTATCTCGCGCTCGTGCTCATTGCCGATCTGGCCCAGATCGTCTCCAACCCGAGGCTGCGTCAACGATGAACCGGAACGTCTCTTCTCACGCCACGACCATGCTATACGAGCAGCCTCCCGCCGACGCGCCGCAGGAACAGGCGCCCGTCGTCGTCAAGCGCGGTGCGTTGAAGCGCCTCGTCGATCGCTTTTCCGTGCTGGGGCTGATCGGTCTCTTCATCGTCGTGTTCTGGCTCGCGGTCGCGTTCGTCGGGCCCGTCATCGCGCCGTATAAAGGCGGCGCGTTCACCTCGACGGAAGTCTTCGGCTCGTACAGCCCGGCGCATCTGCTCGGCACCGACTATCTCGGCCGCGACATGCTGAGCCGCATTCTCTACGGCACGCAATACACGGTGGGCCTCGCGCTCGCATCGACGGTGGCGGCGAGCGTCATCGGCACGTTCTTCGGTCTCATTGCCGCCGTATCGGGGCGCTGGGTCGATGAAGTGCTGAGCCGCCTCTTCGATGCGCTCATCTCGATCCCGAGCAAGATTCTCGCGCTCGTCGTGATCGCGGCGTTCGGCTCATCCATTCCGATGCTGATGATGGTCGCCGCGCTCGCCTACATCCCCGGCGCGTTTCGCATTTCGCGCTCGCTCGCGGTGAACATCATGACGCTCGAATACGTGCAGGTGGCGAAGGCGCGCGGCGAGAAGCTTTTCTATATCGCGCGCGTGGAAGTGCTGCCCAACATGATTCATCCGATGCTCGCGGACTTCGGCCTGCGCTTCGTGTTCATCGTGCTGCTGCTTTCAGGCCTGAGCTTCCTCGGCCTCGGCGTGCAGCCGCCGAACGCGGACTGGGGCTCGCTCGTGCGCGAGAACATCGGCGGGCTTTCGGAAGGCGCGCCCGCGGTGCTGATGCCTGCCGTTGCGATCGCGACACTCACCGTCGGCGTGAATCTGCTCATCGACAGCTTGCGTCGTCATGGCGCGCGGTCGCATGGAGGCGCACAGTGACTACGAACATGATCGAAGTAAAAGGCCTGCGCGTGATTGCAGGCGTCGCGCCCGATCCGGTCGTCGAGATCGTGAAGGGTGTCGATTTCACGGTGAAGAAGGGCGAAGTGCTCGCGCTGATCGGCGAGTCGGGTTCGGGCAAGACGACCATCGCGCTCGCGTTGCTCGGCTATGCGCGCGGCGGATGCGCGATCGCGGGCGGCTCGGTGAAGATCGGCGATACGGATGTCCTGTCGCTCGATGCCAGAGGCCGTCGCGCGTTGCGTTCACGTACGGTTGCGTATGTCGCGCAGAGCGCATCGGCGGGCTTCAATCCGGCGCGCACGATCATGGATCAGGTCACTGAACCCGCGCTGCTGCACAAGCTGATGACGGCCGCAGCCGCGCGTGAAAAAGCGGTCGTTCTTTTCCGGTCGCTGGCATTGCCGAATCCAGAGACGATCGGCGATCGTTATCCGCATCAGGTGTCGGGCGGTCAGTTGCAGCGGCTCATGGCGGCGATGGCGCTGATCACCGATCCCGCCGTCGTCGTGTTCGATGAACCGACCACCGCGCTCGACGTGACCACGCAGATCGAAGTGCTCGCCGCATTCAAGGGCGTGGTGCGCGAACTGGGCACGACGGCCGTGTACGTGTCGCACGATCTCGCGGTCGTCGCGCAGATGGCGGACCGCATCGTCGTTTTGAATGGCGGACGCGTGCGCGAAAACGGCACGACCGCGCAAGTGCTCGATGCGCCCGTCGACGAATACACGCGTCAACTGCTCGCCGCGACGCGCCGCCCCGAAGCGGAACTGACGATGCCCGACGAAGCGCGCGACGTCCCGCTGCTCGAAATACGCAACCTGAGCGCGGGCTATGGCCGCATCGATGCGCACGGCGTGCCCGCCGTGCGCGTGCTCGACGATGTGAGCCTGAAGATCGAGCGCGGTTGCACGCTCGGCGTGATCGGCGAATCGGGCTCGGGCAAGACGACCCTCGCGCGCGTGATCGCGGGACTCGTCGATCGCGCGCATGGCGAGGTGCTGCTCGACGGCAAGCCCTTGCCCGCGAAGTTGTCGGAGCGCACGCTGGAGCAATATCGTCGCGTGCAGATCGTGTTTCAGAACGCCGATACCGCGCTGAACCCGAGCCGCACCATCGCCGATATCCTCGCGCGGCCGATGAATTTCTATCACGGCCTGCGCGGCGCGCCCGCGCAAAAGCGCATGCTCGAACTGCTCGATCTGGTGAAGCTGCCCGCGTCGATCGCGAAGCGTCAGCCAGGCGGCTTGTCGGGTGGACAGAAGCAGCGCGTGAATCTTGCGCGTGCGCTCGCCGCGAAACCCGAGCTCATTCTCTGCGATGAAGTGACCTCGGCGCTCGACACGGTCGTCGGTGCGGCGATCCTCGATCTGCTTGCCGAACTGCGCCGCGAGCTGAACGTGTCGTACATGTTCATCAGCCACGACATCTCGACGGTGCGCGCCATCTGCGACGAAGTCATCGTGCTCTACGCGGGCCAGTGCGTCGAAGCGGGCCAGCGCGATGCGCTTTCGCATCCGCCTTACCACCCTTATACGGGCCTGCTCGTCGATTCGGTGCCCGCGCTGCGTCCCGGCTGGCTCGATTCGCGCCGCGCGATGGCGCTCGGTACGTTGCCCGTGCTCGGTCCGGAAAGCGATGTGCGCGAGCTGTGCAGCTTCCGTTCGCGTTGCGCGGCGCGTATCGACGGCAAATGCAATGTGACGCCGCCTGCGCGGAAGACCTTGCCATCGGGCGCGGAGATTCTGTGCCATCACAGCGCCGACGATCTCGCGCGCATGCAGTCGATGGAAACGGTGACGGCATGAGCGGACGCTTCGTGAGAGTCGCGGAGAAAGGGCGCAGAACGTTCGAGATCGTCATCGATGGCCGGCGCGCGCTCGCAGCCGCCGGCGACACGCTGATGGTCGCGCTGCTCACCTCGCAGCAGGACTTGCGCGATTCCGAATTCGGCGATGGCCGCCGTGCGGGCTTCTGCGTGATGGGCGCATGCCAGGACTGCTGGGTGTGGACTGAAGATGGCGAACGCGTGCGCGCGTGCACGACGCCGGCGGTCGAAGGCATGTCGATCGTCACGCGTCTTTCGCAAGCTGGAGAGGGCGTATGGCCGCGACTGTGATCGTGATCGGCGCGGGGCCGGCGGGCGTGCGCGCGGCAGAGGCGCTGGTCGAGGCGGGCTTGCGTCCCGTGGTGATCGATGAAGGCAGGCGCGATGGCGGGCAGATTTATCGTCGTCAGCCGGAAGGATTCACGCGCACATATGACGCCTTGTACGGGACCGAAGCAGAGCGCGCGCGTGCATTGCACGAGGCGTTCGATGCATTGCGCCCGAACATCGACTATGTGCCCGATACGCTCGTGTGGAACGTCGCGCCGAATTCGGTGCATATGGTGAGCGGCACGCGTCATCGCGAGCTTGGGTTCGATGCGCTCATCGTTTGCAGCGGCGCGACCGATCGTCTGATGCCCGTGCCCGGCTGGCATCACGCGGGAACGTATAGCCTCGGCGGCGCGCAGGTTGCGTTGAAATCGCAGGGCTGTGCGATCGGCTCGCGCGTCGTGATGATGGGCACGGGTCCGCTGCTGTATCTCGTCGCCGCGCAATACGTGAAGGCGGGCGCGACGGTGAGCGCGGTGCTCGATACATCCACGTTCGCGCAACGCTTGCGCGCATTGCCGCAACTGCTCGCGATTCCATCGACGCTGAAGAAGGGCATCGCGTTGATGAAGGTTCTCAAGGATGCGCGCGTGCCCGTTCATCGCGGCATCACGCCGGTCGAGATTCGAGGCACACCGGAGCATGGCGTTCAAGGCGTGCGCGTCAAACTCGCCGATGGCGCGATGCTCGAAGTCGAATGCGATGCCGTCGCGCTCGGCTATCACTTGCGCTCCGAAACGCAACTCGCCGATCTCGCAGGCTGTGAATTCCGTTTCGATCAAGCGTTGCAGCAGTGGCTTCCTGTCGCCGATGAAGACGGCCGCAGCAATGTGAAAGGCGTCTATCTCGCAGGCGACGGCGCACGCGTGCGCGGCGCGGATGCGGCTGAACGCGCCGGGCGGCTCGCGGCGCTCGCGGCGATGAAAGACATCGGCATGATCTCCAATGAAGATGAGGCGAACAAGTTGCGCATCCAGCTAGGCCGCTTCACACGCTTCGCGGCTGGCTTGCGCGCGGCGTTCCCGTGGCCCGCGCGATTCGCCGCCACGTTGCCGGATGAGACCATCGTGTGCCGCTGCGAAGCGATCAGCGCAGGCGAACTGAGACGCGTCGTGAACGACATGGGCGCGAAGGAAGCGAATCGCGCAAAGGCTTTCTCGCGCGTCGGCATGGGCCGATGCCAGGGCCGCTTCTGCGCGCATGCGGGCGCGGAGGTCATCGCGGCGGAGGCACGCGTGCCGCTCGAAGCTGTCGGCCGTTTGCGCGGGCAGGCGCCCGTCAAACCGCTGCCGATGGCGCTCGCGCCGCATCAGGACATGGAGACGAGCGAATGACCGCGCGCGCCGATGTGATCGTGATCGGCGGCGGCATCGTCGGTACGTCGACCGCTTTCTTTTTACGCCAGCGCAACCGTTCGGTGATTCTGCTCGAACGTGGTCTGACGGGACAGCAGGCGAGCGGCGTGAACTTCGGCGGCGTGCGCCGGCAGGGCCGCGCGCTCGAACAACTTGCGATGTCGAATCGTGCGCTCGAAACCTGGCGTCGTTCGCGCGAGTTGCTCGGCGAGGACGTGGAGTTCCTGCCATCGGGTCATACGCGTGTGTGCTATCACGCGCATGATGCGGAATATTTTCATCGCTATGCCGCCGATGCGCGCGCCTGTGGCCTCGATCTCGAAGTGGTGGAAGGCGCGGCCATGTTCAGGCGTTTTCCTTTTCTGGGCCGCGATGTGCTCGCCGCATCGATCTCGCCGCTGGACGGTCACGCGAACCCGCGTCTCGCCGCGCCCGCGTTCGGTCGCGCGGCGGCGCGGCTCGGTGCGCATATCGTCGAGAACACGGAAGTGGTGCGCGTCGAAAAGGAAGCGGGCGGCTTTCGCGTGGAAACCGCAACGGGCGACGTGTATCGCGCGGAGCAAGTACTGATCTGCGCGGGCGCGTGGGCCAATGCGCTATCGACGCAATTCGGCGAACCTGTGCCGCTCAGCGCGCGCGGTCCGCAGATGGCCGTGACCGAACCCGTGCCCTACGTCTTCCCGTTTTCGATGGGCGTGTACACGTCGATCAAGGAAGAGAGCGTGTATTTCCGGCAGATTCCGCGCGGCAATATCGTGCTGGGTGGCGGCCCTCCTGGTCCCGCCGATGCAGGCACGCGACGCGCATCGGTCCTGCCCGCGAATACCGTCGCGCAGATGGCGCAGTTTCGCCGCATGGTGCCCGCGATGCGCGCGCTGCATGTGATTCGCGTGTGGAGCGGCGTGGAAAGCTATCTGCCGGATTCGGAGCCGGTGATCGGCCCGAGCTCGACAACCGATGGCCTTTTCTACGCGTTCGGCTTCAGCGGTTCAGGCTTTCAAATTGGACCGGGCGTCGGCGAAACGCTTGCCGAAGTGCTCGATAGCGGCAGCACGCCCATCGATCTCACATCGTTTTCCATTAGACGATTTCAGCGCGCCTCGTCGACGCACGCCGAATCGATCACCTCCGAGACTTCGCCATGAGCCAGGCCAATCTGATCGACGCGCTCGTTTATATCGAAGCCAATTTCGACCAGACCGTGAGTCTTGCGCAACTCGCTGATCTCTCGGCGCTGAGCGTATCGCGCTTCGCCACCGTGTTTCGCGAGCAATTCGGGCTTTCGCCCTACAAGTACCTGTGCGAGTTGCGCGTACAACGCGCGCAGACCTTGCTGCTCGCGGGCGTGCCGGGGTCGGTCGTCGCGACTGAAGTCGGCTTCTTCGATCAGAGTCATCTCGCGCGGCACTTCAAGCGCTTGTGCGGCATGACGCCGAGCGCATTCGTCGAGCGCACGCGAAAAAAGGCGCGCTCAGCCGAGTTCGATGCCGGTTTGACGAAGCGCGTCGCGCAAACCCAATCGCGGGTATTTGCTCTCGACAGTGCGCATGTCGCTTAACGCTTCCTGAATAATCCATTCGCGCACGCTGGCGACGATGGGCCGAATCGGCCGGTTCGGCGGCGTGAGCAGACAGCAGCGGCGGCTCGTGACGAGCAGTTCCTCTTCGGCCGGCACGAGCGCGCCTTGCGCGAGCCAGTGCGATGTCACGTTCAGCCAGCCGAGCGCGATGCCTTGCCCGAGCAGCGCCGCCTGCACGACGATCGCGTAATCGTTGAAGCGCAGCATCCCCGCCGCGTGACGCTCCTTTGAAGCGAACGCATGAAAACGCTCGTGCCAGCCGCGCTCCTCGTCATCCATGACGATGACCGTATCGCCATGTGCGCGCGCCGCTTCCGTCTGCGCGAGTTCGTGATAACGCGGATTGCACAGCGGCAGCAGCATTTCGGGCATCACGAGCACGGCGTTTTCATCGATCTCTTCATCGTGCAGAAAGCGCATGCCGAGATCGACATCGACGAGCGGCCCGCCGATGCGCCCCGATATCAATTGAAACCGCATGTCGATCGAAGGAAACGCCTGATTCAGGCGGCTCATGCGCGGCATGAGCCAATGCGTCGTGAAGCCGGTGGACACGGACAGCGTGACCGTTTCGACGCCCGTCGCGCGCGCCTCGATTTCGCGGATCGCGCTTTCGATGCCGCTGAAGCCTTCGGAAATCTTGCGATAGAGAATCTCTCCGCTTTCCGTGAGTTCGATACCGCCGCGCACGCGTTCGAAAAGCCGCACGCCGATATGGTCTTCCATGCGCGCGAGCATGCGGCTGACGGCGGGCTGGCTCACATAAAGCTCTTGCGCGGCACGCGTGAAATTCCCGCAGCGCGCGGCCGCTTCGAACACGAAGAGCGCATTCGCGCTCGGCAGTTTCCTGCGAAGGTTTGGCATGACTTCATGTTATGCCCGATCCAACAATTTTGGAATTGCCGTCAAAAACATCGCGACTTAGTATTTTCTCAACCGCTCTCCTTTCCGACGAGATGAACGCCATGGATGCACGCGCGAAAACTGGAGTGTCGATCAGGTCCGCGACCAAGCGATACAGCGGCGTTACCGCGCTCGACGACGTATCGCTCGATATCGCGCCGGGCGAGTTCGTCTCGCTGCTCGGACCTTCGGGCTCGGGCAAGACGACGCTGCTCGGGATTCTCGGCGGCTTCGTCCAGCCGACTTCGGGCAGCGTGTGGGTCGGCGAGCGAGACATTACATTCGCGCCGCCGCACAAACGCGATATCGGCATCGTGTTTCAGAACTACGCGCTCTTTCCGCATATGAGCGTGGGCGAGAACGTCGCGTTCTCGTTGCGCGCGCGTCGCGAGCCGAAATCGACATGGGCGAAGCGCGTCGCCGAAGCGCTCGCGATGGTCGAGCTCAAAGGCTATGAAAGCCGCGGCATCCATCAGCTTTCGGGCGGACAGAAGCAACGCGTCGCACTGGCGCGCGCGATCGTGTTTCAGCCGCAACTGATCCTGATGGACGAGCCTTTGTCCGCGCTCGACAAGCAATTGCGCGAGACCATGCAGATCGAATTGCGCAGACTGCATCGGCAGCTTGGCGCGACCATCGTCAACGTGACGCACGATCAGCGCGAGGCGCTCACGATGAGCGATCGCGTCGCCGTGCTGAAGGACGGCAGGCTCGTGCAGATCGATACGCCCGAGCGTCTCTACGATCGCCCGTGCGATGCCTTCGTCGCAAGCTTCATCGGCGAAGCGACGATGCTCGATGTCACGCGCGCCGGCCACGATGCCGTGCGTCTCGGCGATACCGTCCTGCGTACCGCACATCCGTTGCCGAGCGGTGACAAGCTGCTGCTCGCGGTGCAAACGGAAAAGCTCGTCATCGACGGCGAGAATCGTCATGCGAACGCGAACCGCCTTTCATGCCGCGTGACCGAAGTGCTTTATCAAGGCGAGAGCCTGCGTGTGTTCGCCGCGCTCGCCGACGGCACCGCGATCAGTCTGCGTCAACCCGGAGGCCACGACGCGCGCAGACGCATTCCCGCGCCGGGTGCATCGATGACCGTCGCGCTCGATCCGCAAGACACGATCGTCGTGTCGGCCTGATTCTTTTCACCGCAACCCGTAGAGGATGAAGCAATGAATCTCACCGATTTCAAGGTCCTGACGTTCGATGTCGTCGGCACGCTGATCAACTTCGAAAAGGGCGTGCTCGACTCCGTGCGCCGCCTGGGCGGGCCGAAGGCGAAGGACCTGACCGACGATCAGATTTTCGAGCCGTACATGGAAGGGCGCGCGAAGCATCCGGGCCGATCGAGCCATGAGATGGCGAACGTGTATCTGCATCTCGCGAAGAAACTCGGCCTGCCCGACGATCCGCAATCCGCCGCCGCGTTTCAGCGCGACGTGCTCGAATGGCCCGCATTCGAAGATTCCGTCGCTGCGTTGAAGCGGCTGCGCAAGCACTTTCGACTCGTGGCGATGACCAATGCGGACCGAGTCGCGTTGTCGGCGTATTCGCACACGCTCGGCAATCCGTTCGACGATACCGTGTGTTGCGATGAAACCGGCGTCGCGAAACCCGATCCCCAATTCTTCGCTTATAACCGTGGACGTCAGGCCGCGTTCGGCTACAAGTTCGAGGAGATTCTGCACACGGCGCAGAGCCAGTATCACGACATCGGCATCGCGACGAAGCTCGGTTATGCGACGTGCTGGATCGAGCGGCGTCAGGGCATGAAGGGCTTCGGTGCGACGCCGGTGCCCGAAGCCGTCACGACGCCGACATGGAAGTTCGCGACGCTCGCAGCGCTCGCGGATGCCGTCGATGACGAAGTGCGCGCCGCCGCGTGACGATGCGCGCCCCGACGACACCATCGCGCCCGCAACCCGATTCGCTCTGGCGGGCGATGGCCGCGCGCGTCCCCACGATGGACGCGCCGGTCAGCACGGGCGCGCCGCTCGCACGCGACATCGGCGTGGACGTAGCGATCATCGGTGCGGGTTATTCGGGCTTGAGCGCCGCCTATGCGCTGCAAAAGCGCGGCGTCGAATGCGCGGTGCTCGATGCGAATCCGGTCGGCTGGGGTGCGAGCGGTCGCAATGGCGGCGTGGTGTCGTCGAAGTTTCGTCTCTCGTTTCCGGCGATTGCGAGCGCACATGGCGTCGATGTGGCGAAGCGCATGCATCGGCTCGCGCATGAAGGCGTGCGCACGGTCGAGGCGTTCATCGACGAGTTCAAGCTGACTCGCGCGCAGTTCGAACACACCGGCAGCTTGCGATGCGCGCATACGGAGCGCGCATTCGACTCGATACGCGCCGAAGCGGACTGGGTGCGCACGACGCTCGGCGATACGTCGATGACCGTGCTGTCGCGCGCGCAAGTGGAGCAAGAAACGGGTTCGAAGGCATTCGTCGGCGGCGTGTTGAGCGCGGATGCGGGCACGATCCTGCCGCTCGAATACGTGCGCGGCATCGCGGCGGCCCTGACCGCGCGCGGCGTGCCGATCTACGAAGCGACGCCTGTCATCGACATGTCGCGCGCGCAGGACGGCCGCGTGCTGTTGAAGGCGCCCGGCGGAACGGTGCGCGCGAAGCAGGTGATCGTAGCGACCAACGCGTACTCGAATCTGACCGATGCAACCGCTTCGTATCATCGTGAGCTCGTGCCGTTCAGAAGCGCGATGATCGCGACGGCGCCGCTATCGCCTGAACTCGATTCGCAACTCATGGTGAATCGCCGCAGCTATACGGAAACGCGCCGCATGATGAAGTGGTTCCGCAAGGTCGATGGCCGCATGCTCTTCGGCGGCCGCGATGCGTTCGGCAAGGAAGGCGAGCCGACCGGCTTCGATGCGCTGCAACGCGCGATGGTCGCGCTCTTTCCGCAACTGAAGGGCGTAGCCGTGGAATATCGCTGGTCGGGTTATGTCGGCATGACGTTCAATGCGCTGCCGCACGTGGGACGCAGCGACGACGCCACCACGTTCTGTCTCGGCTACAACGGCACGGGCGTCGCGATGGCGAGCCTCATCGGCCAGCACGCGGCTGCGCTGGCGCTCGGCGACAAGCCGGAACTCGCGCTGCTCGCGCAAGACGGCTTGCGGCCCGTGCCGTTCCATGCGCTGCGCGCGCCGGGCGTGAGGCTTGTCGCCGCGTGGTATCAGTTTCTCGACGCCGTGGGTGCATGATGACGACAGCCAAACGGATTCTCCAGGACACCGCCGTGATGCAAGCCGCGACCATCGACCCTTCGGTGCGCCATCAGCGTCGTGAAGATCGCACGATGCTGCTGTTGATGGCGCCCGCGCTGCTGGTGATCGTGGTGCTGCTCGTGGCGCCGCTCGCATGGCTGTCGTGGCAGTCCTTCTATCACGATGGCGTGTTCTCGCTCGTGAACTACAGGCGCGTCTTCACGGGCGCGTATCTCGACACGTTTTTGCTGACGTTCAAGCTCAGTCTCATCGTGACGGCCATCACGCTATTGCTCGGCTATCCGGTCGCGTACTTCGCGGCGTCGATATCGCCGCGATGGAGCGCGCTCGTGCTCGGCATGGTGATCCTGCCGTTCTGGACCAGCGTGCTCGTGCGCACGTATGCATGGCTCGTGTTGCTGCAACGCACGGGCCTCATCAACAAGGCGCTGCTCGGTGCGGGCCTGATCGACCGGCCATTGCAGCTTTCGTATAACCAGTTCGGCACCATCATCGCGATGGTGCATATCCTTCTGCCGTTCATGGTGCTGCCGCTCTATTCCGCGATGCAGAAGATACCGCCGAATCTATCGCAGGCCGGCGCGAGTCTCGGCGGATCGCCCTTGCATGTGTTCTGGCGCGTGTTCCTGCCGCTGTCGATGAGCGGCGTGCTCGCGGGCGTGACGCTCGTGTTCGTGCTGTGCCTCGGTTTTTACATCACGCCGGAACTGATGGGCGGCGGCAAGTCGATGATTGTGTCGATGATCGTGAGCCGCAACGTCGAGATCTATAACAGCTGGGGTGCGGCGAGTTCGGTGAGCGTGGTGCTGCTCATCTGCGTGTTCGCGATCTTCTACGGCGTGAGCCGCGTGATTCCGCTCGAAAAGACGCTGGGGGCGAAATGAACTCGATATCGTTTGGACGCGTGACGCTGGGCGCAACGGTGATGCTGATACTCGCGTTCCTGATGATTCCGGTGATCATCGTGGTGCCGCTTTCTTTTTCCGATGCGCGCTTTCTGACGTTTCCGCCGCCAGCTTATTCGTTGCGCTGGTATCACGCGTTCTTCGATAACCCCGCGTGGATCGAAGCCGCGAAGACCACCTTCGCGGCTTCGACGTGCGCGGCGCTCATCGCGACGCCGGTCGGTGTCGCGGCGGCTTATGGCATTCAGTACGGATCGCACTGGTCCTTGCGCTATCTGCGCCCGCTGCTGATGCTGCCTTTGATGGTGCCGATCATCATCGTCGCGGTGGGCGTGTTCTTCGTATTCACGCAGATGGGTTATGTGAACACGCTCGGCGGACTCATCATCGCGGATACGATGCTCGGATTGCCTTATGTGCTGATTTCCGTCGGCGCGGACTTGCGCACGTTCGATCGCACGCAGGAGATGGTCGCGCGCAGTCTCGGCATGAACCGCTTTCGCGCATTCATGGCGGTGACGCTGCCGCAGATCAAGGCCAGCGTGATTTCCGGCGCGGTGTTCGTGTTCATTCAGGCGCTCGATGAAACCGTCGTTGCGCTGTTCATTTCCGGCGGCAATAATCAGACGCTCACGCGCCGCATGTTCGTCACGTTGCGCGATGAAATCGATCCGACCATCGCCGCTATCAGCACGATGCTGACGGCGCTGACCTTGTGCCTCGTGATGATCGTCGTCGTGAGCAGGCGTTCATCGCCGGCCGCGCGGGCCTGACTCTTTCACTACGGAAAAACATGCGACATCTACAGCAGTTTTATATCGACGGCGAATGGGTCGAGCCTTTCGGCAGCACGCGTTTGCCTGTCATCGATCCATCGACGGAAGAATCGATCGGCGAAGTCGCGCTCGGCGATGCGCGCGATGTGGATCGCGCGGTGGCCGCGGCGCGGAGTGCATTCGTATCGTTCTCGCAGACGCATGTGAAAGAACGCGTCGCGTTGCTCGAGCGCATGCTCGAAGCGTATATCGCGCGTTACGACGAGATGGCCGACGTCATCTCGCGCGAGATCGGCGCGCCGACGAAGCTCGCGCATGCATGGCAGGCCGCGCTCGGCAGGCGGCATATCGAGGAGACGCTGCGCACGGTCGAGCACTTCCCGTGGCAGCGCAGGAAGGGCACGACGCTCGTCAATCACGAACCGGTGGGCGTGGCCGCGCTCATCACGCCGTGGAACTGGCCGATCAATCAGATCGTGTGCAAGGTCGCGCCCGCGCTTGCGGCGGGATGCACGGTGGTGCTGAAGCCGAGCGAAGTATCGCCGATGAATGCGGTGCTGTTCGCCGAGATCATGGATGCGGCGGGCGTGCCCAAAGGCGTGTTCAATCTCGTGAATGGCGATGGACCGACCGTCGGCGCGGCACTGAGCGCGCATCCCGATGTCGATATGGTGTCGTTCACCGGATCGACGCGCGCGGGCATCGAGATCGCGAAACTGGCCGCGCCGACCGTGAAGCGCGTGCATCAGGAACTGGGCGGCAAGTCGGCGAACATTCTGCTCGACGATGTCGATCTCGAAGCCGCCGTGACCGCGGGCGTGAACTCGTGCTTCAGCAACAGCGGTCAGTCGTGCAATGCGCCGACCCGCATGCTCGTGCCCGCATCGCGCCATGACGAGGCTGTCGAGATTGCCTTGCGCGCGGCTGGCAGGCATCGCGTGGGACCGGCCGGCGATCCGGCGACGACGATGGGCCCCGTGGTCAGCGAGGTCCAGTTCGGGCGCGTGCAGCGGCTGATCGATATCGGCATCGAAGAGGGTGCTTCGCTGGTGACGGGCGGCTCAGGACGTCCTGATGGACTCGAACGCGGTTACTACGTGAAGCCGACGGTGTTCGCGAACGTGAACCCGTCGATGACGATCGCGCGCGAGGAAATCTTCGGTCCGGTGCTCGCGATCATGCCGTATCGCGATGAGGAAGAAGCGATCGCCATCGCCAACGACACGCCTTATGGATTGGCGGCTTATGTGCAGTCGAAGGATCAGGAACGCGCGCGGCGTGTGGCGCTGAAGATGCGCGCGGGCAGCGTCTATGTCAATTATCCGGCGTGGGATCCGGGCTCGCCGTTCGGTGGCTACAAGCAGTCGGGGAATGGGCGTGAATATGGGGAGTGGGGGCTGGAGGCGTTTCTTGAGGTGAAGGGGATCGTGGGTTATGGCGCGTAGTTGAGCGTGTGCGTGGCCGGTTCGCGTCTGTCATGCGCCGTGCCACGCAACACATCCGCCACGCGTTCCGCGATCATGATCGTCGGCACATTCGTGTTCGCGCACGGAATCGACGGCATCAGCGATGCATCGCACACGTGCAGACCTTCGACGCCATAGACCGCGCCGCGCGCATCGGTTACGGCCAATGGATCGTCCGACGCCCCCATGCGGCATGTCCCCGACGGATGCCAGGTGCCGCCCACCGAACGCTTCACGAACGCCGTCATCGCGTGATCGTCTTCGAGCAGTTCGTCGATGGTCACGCCCTGCGTCACGACATGCTCGATCAATGGACTGCGCAACGGTCCGGCGATATCGAGCAACGCGCTCAACGCGCCGCGCTGCACCGCGTTCCATGTGCCCGGAACAGCCACCGCCGCCACGCGCGGCGAATAACTCGACGGAAAGATCGCGTCGCGATGCGCATTCATCGATGGCGACGACAAAACGGAAGCGCCGAAGCGCAACGCAAGCTTGAGCCGTTCGAGATCGCGCGAATCGGAGAGCATGGCGAAATCGACATCGGGTTCATCGAATGCACTCGCCGATGCAAGCGTCACGCGTCCACGCGAATACGACTTGTTGACCCAGAAGAAGATCGTGCCGAGTCGATATCCGACCGAATGCCAGCCCGAGCGCGACAGGATCGCGCCATGCATGTCGCCTTGAACGGTATTCGGCAAGCCGGAAGAGAAGCGCACGATCGCCTGCTCGTGATGTTCGTCCGCAAACGGCGTGCGCGCGGCGCGCGGCAGATACGCGGACACGGCAATCGACGGATGCTCCATCAGATTGCGCCCGACACCAGGACGATCCGCAAGCACGTCGATGCCGAGCGAGGCGAGCTCATCGGCGGGACCGATGCCGCTTCGCATCAGCAATGCAGGACTATGAATCGCACCCGCCGATACGATCACGCGATGCGCCTTCAGGTCTTCACGCGTGCCGTCAGCGCGCACGATGCGCGCGCCGGTCGCACGCTTGCCGTCGAACAGAATGCGCTCGACGACTTCGCCGGTGCGTATCGTCAGGTTGCTGCGTGCGCGCGCGGCGTCGTCGAGATAACAGACGGAAGTCGGGATGCGTTCGCCCTTCGCACTGACCGCGATCGAACCGATGAACGCGCCGTCTTGCCACGGCCCGTTCTGATCGTCGTGCAATGCATGACCGCTTTCGGCAAGCGAGCCAAGGACCGCCCGCACGAACGGCGATATGCGCGGCCACGGCGTTCGCTGAATACGCACGGGGCCATCGCTGCCGTGCAATGCGCCGCTGAAATCGCAATCCGTTTCGAGCGCGCGAAAGTAGGGCAGGCAAGTTCGCCAGTTCCAGCCCGACGCGCCGAGCGCTTCCCATTCGTCGTAATCGGCGGGAGCGCCGCGATTGGCCATCAGTGCGTTGATGGCCGAGCCGCCGCCCAGAAGACGCGCCTGTTCGTAGCGTCGCGTGGTGGCGCTGCGGCTCATGCGCGCTTTCAATGTCTGCCAGATATTGCGCGTGTCGAGATACGCGCGGCCCGGATAACGGCTGCGAATGGCATCGGGCATCGTGTGCGCGGAGATATCGCGGCCCGCTTCGACGAGACATACGCTCGCGTGCGCATCTTCGGAAAGGCGCGCGGCCAGCACGCAACCAGCCGAGCCGCCGCCCAGAATCAGATAGTCGAACACGTGAGGCGCTTAAGCCGCGCTACTGCATGAACTTGAGCCAGCGCGCCTTCGCCTGAATCCCCGGCTCCGATGCCCACCAGTCCTCCGACAGCAGCGCCTGCTTCGCCGCATTGGCCGGCGCGCTCGGCAATTCGGCCGCGCGTTTTTCGGTGATCTTGCCGGTCTTGAATGCGGCCGGATTGCCCGGACCGTAGTCGATATACAGCGGCAGATTCGCCTGCAATTCCGGCGACAGGGCCGCGTTCAGGAAGCGCACGGCATCGTTCATATTCGGTGCGTTCTTCAGGATGCAAAGCTGCGTGTTCTGCAGAATGCCGTCGTTGAACGTAAAGGCGACGTCCGGATCATCCTTCATCACGGCACTGGCGCGGCCATTCCAGATCATCGTCATATCGACTTCGCCGTCGTGCAGCAATTGCGCGGACTGTCCGCCCGAAGTCCACCATACGGTGATGTTCGGCTTGATCTCTTCGAGCTTCTTGAACGCGCGGTCCACGTCGAGCGGATAGAGCTTGTCGCGCGGCACGCCATCGGCGAGCAGCGCGGCTTCGAGCACGGTCATCGGATCGTTGCGCAGCGCGCGCGTGCCGGGAAAGTTCTTCACGTCCCAGAAGTCCTTCCAGCTTTGCGGCACCTTCTTGAGCGTCTTCTTGTTATAGCCGATGACGGTCGAATAGAACTCGTACGCGACCGAATACGGCGTGCGGTATTTCTCGGGGACCGTCGCCGCGTTGGGAATCTTCGAGAAATCGAGCTTTTCCAGCAGACCTTCGCGTCCACCGCGCAGGCAGTTGGAGGGCGGCGTATCGACGACATCCCAGATCGGCTTGCCGGTCGCGCCTTGCGCCTTGATCTGCGGCCACGCGTCCGGAATGCTGTCCTGGTTGATCGTGATGCCGAGCTGTTTCGCGGCGGGGTCGAGAATCGCCTTGGTCTGCGCTTCCTGATACGCGCCGCCTTGCGACACGAACGTGATCTTGCCCGCCGCGAACGCGGGTGCCGCGCTTGCGATGGAGAGCAGCAAAGTCATGGCGAGCGGGCGAACGGCGAAGTGCGGACAGCGGAACCTTGCAATGTTCATCACGGCGTTTTCCTCGACACGGTTGAAGCGGATGTCTTGCGGATCGCGCGGTCCCGCATGGCTTCGACCGAAAGCGGGGACGGCGCGTGGATGACTAAAAATATATTGAGTCAAATACGCGGCGGCAACGCCGGAATTGTTGGAGTGACCATGACCTGATGTTATGTCAGTGAAATGGCCGCGTCCTGTCGCGGGTTCAGAAGATCACATAGACCTTGCGCATGGTTTCATCGACTTCCCATGTGCCTTCGGTGTTCGCCGCGAAGAAGAGCGTATCGCCGCCGGTGAAGTGAATCGTGTCTTCACCGTCGGGGGTGAAGCGGCCGTTGCCCGCCAGGAAATGCATCACTTCCGCCTGCTTGATCGAACGGCGATACGTGCCGGGTGTGCATTCGAATACGCCGGTATCGATGGCCTCGCTGCCTGGGATGACTTTTTGCACGCCGGAGATTTTGATTTCCTGTGGGCCGGGAAGGCCCGCTGTGCCCCAGTTTTCTAATCCCTCAATCGCAATGCTCTGTTTGATCTGTTGAACTTTCATTGGTTCTGCCTTTGGTGGTTTGGGTTTTTTTGCCGGATCCCGGAGTTTATGAAATCCTGATTTCGCGTCGTTTCATTAGCACTGCCCCTGTGCGGGGCGGCAGTCACTTTCTTTGCTGCTGCAAAGAAAGTAACCAAAGAAACAGCTATCCCCAGCCTAAGCAGTTCACACCGGCCGCGGCACAGGCGATTGGCCTAATGGCCCGGCAGTAGCGAGTGCCCCCACAAGCAGACAAGGGCTTGGATCGCGCACGGTCTGACGAGCCATAACCTTGAGCGCGCTGGTTCAGCACCAAATAGCTCCGGCCCGCTTCGCGGCCGATGGGTCAAGCGGGTTTGCGCGCGCTTCTTCTTCGAAGGTGTCCCTCGCATACCCGACGGCAGCGCGTAGCGCTGTGCCGAAGCTATTTGGTGCTGAACCAGCGCGCTGAAACCTCTCGGGCGGCAGACCGTGCGCGATCCAAGCCCGATTGGGCCTTTGGGGGCGACACTTAGGCGAGTGCCACCGCGGGCTGGCAAGCATGGCT
>NZ_JAQQDB010000028.1:0-97348 GCF_046030135.1 Caballeronia jiangsuensis | reverse complement strand
GCTGCTTTCTTTGGTTACTTTCTTTGCAGCAGCAAAGAAAGTGACTGCCGCCCCGCACAGGGGCAGTGCTAATAGACCACTAAGAAATCGGGATCCAGCGAAAACGCCCTCATCAGGCCACATTGCCAAGCCCGATATCACTGATCTGCGCGTACCCGCCAGTCGCCGCCCAGCGCGACCAGGAGGCCCACGGAGGCGACGGCCCGGCGCGCATCGATCTGCTCGGCGGTGCGTTCGTTGGTGAGCGCAATGGTCTGCGCGGTCACGACATCCAGATAACTCACCGCGCCGGCATCGAAACGATTCGTCACGAGCTTCAGCGAGAGCGTCGCCGCGTCCGACGCGAGCCGCTGACTGCGTGCTTCGTCCGCAAGTGCATTCAGGGCGGTGAGATTGTCCTCGACTTGCTGGAACGAAGTCAGCACGGTCTGTCGGTAATCCGCGACATAGCCGTCATAGCGCGCATGCGCGCTCGCAAGCGATGCCTTCCGACGCCCGCCATCGAACAAGGTGCCCGCAAGCTGCGGACCAAGTGACCAGAAGAGACTCGGCGCGGTGAGCCAGGGCGCGAAGAAGCTCGACTCCAGACCCGCGCTCGCGCTCAGGATCAGATCGGGGAAGAAGGCTGCACGCGCCTCGCCGATTTGCGCATTCGCGGCGAAGACGCGGCGTTCCGCTGCAGCGATGTCCGGCCTGCGTTCGAGCAATTGCGAAGGCAGCGCCTGCGGAATGTCCGGCAACAGGAAGGTTTGCTTGCGCGCGGGTATCGAGAAGGTCGAAGCCGGTTCACCGATGAGCGTCGCAATCGCATGTTCGAGCATCGCGCGTTGCGAAGCGGCCTCGGTCGACTGCGTGCGCGTGCTTTCCAGTTGCGCCTGCGCCTGCGCCACCGCCGATGCATCGATCGCGCCGCTCGCGAGTTGCCGCTTCAGCAGTTGCAGGGCGGCGTCATAAGCGGTGACGGAATCGTCGAGAAGCTGCTTCTGGGTATCGAGCGAGCGCAGATTGAAGTAGTCCACTGCGAGCTGACTCGAAAGCGACAGACGCAGCGCCTCGACATCGGCGGCGCTCGCCTCGGCGCTGGCTTGCGCGTTGAGCGTCGCATCGTGGATGCGGCCGAAAAGATCCGGTTCCCACGATGCCGATACGCCCGTCGAATAGTCGGAGATGGTCTGTCCCGCCAGCGATTTGCCGAGCAGATTCTGCGATGTGCGGTAGCGGCTCTGCGCCACGCCGGCTGTCACTGTCGGGAAGAAACCCGCGCGCTGATAGTCGACCATGGCGCGCGCTTCCTGCAACGAAGAGACGGCTTTCTTCAGCGACTGATTCGAGACGTTCACACGCGCTTCGAGAGCGTCGAGCTGCGGGTCCTTGAATGCCATCCACCAGGGGCCGCGTGGTGTCGAATCGGCGGGAGCGGCAACCGACCATTGCGGTGAGCCCGCGAAATGCGCCGGAACGGCGACCTCCGGTTTCTGATACGGCGGCACGGTCGAGCAAGCGACGAGCGTCACGCAGACGAGGGCAGCGGCGCAACGGCGCAGCGCGAAAGGGACACGTTTCATTCTGTCCTCCTTCACGATGCGCTCGCGGACTTTGCGATCTTCACCGCTTCGCCGCTCGTGATCGCGTCGCCGGGGTTGTCGATCACTTTATCGGACGACTGCACGCCGGTCATGATCTCGACATGCGTGCCGAAATCTCGGCCGAGCGTCACGGTCTTGAGACTGATCCTGTTCGATGCATCGACGGTCGCCACCGTCACGCCGTTCGGCCGGAAAAGCAGGGCGCTCACAGGGAGATCCAGTTTCGGCGTCTGACTGACGAGCTCCAGATGCGCCTGCGCGTAAGCGCCCGGCAACAGGGCGCCATCGGCGTTCGCGACATCCAGCTCGACGCGCAAGGTGCGGGTCACCGGGTCCATTGCGCCGGCATTGCGCGCGACCGTCGCGGGGAAGCGTCGTCCGGGATATTGCTGCGCGGTGAGATAAGCCTGGGTCGTCGAGGTCACGTAGGGCGCATCGCCTTGCGGGACATCGATGAATACGCGCAAGGTATCGCTCTGCACCACATGGAAGAGTTCACCGGTGGTGCCGCCGAGGCCGGGCGTGCCGCCCGCCGTGACGAGCGCGCCCACATCGACACGGCGCGCGCTCACCACGCCATCGAACGGCGCGAGCACTTTCTCGTAGGACACGAGTTCCGTGAGGCGGCGCACGTTGGCTTGCGCGGATGACAACATGGCCTGCTTCGCGAGCATATCGCCCGACTTCGTATCGGCGTCCTGTTGCGACACCGACTGCGTCTTCAGCATGTCCTGCCAGCGTGCGGCCGTGTCCCGCGCATAGACATAGTTCGCTCGCGCGGTGGCTTCGTCGGCGCGTGCCTGCTGCAATTGCGCATCGACTTCGGGTGTCTGAATCACCGCGAGCAATTGCCCTTGCTTCACGTGCGAGCCGATGTCGGCATACCAGTGCTGTACATAACCGCTGGTGCGCGCATAGACCGACGCGTCCGAGTACGCCGACACGGCGCCCGGCAACAACAGTTCCTGCGTCGCCGGAGCCTGGCGCGGCGCGATGACCGATACATTCATCACGCTCTGGACATCGGCCTGCGCGGCGAGCGCGCTCTGTGCGTGCAGGCGCGGAATGATGCCGGCGCCGAGCAGCGCGGCTGCGATCCCGAGAAGGATTAGCGCTGGGAGAAAGCGCCGCTTGGTCGTGTGTTCGTCTTGCTGGTTCATGATGGTCGCTATTAGGCGTCGATAGAAGGATGTGCGCTCGATGCGCCCCTCGCAGCTTGCCGGCGCGCGAGCCACGCATGCACGACGCCGAACACCACGGGCACGAAAAGGAGCGTGGACACCGTGCCGAGCATCAAGCCGCCGATCACCGCGCGTCCGAGCGGCGCGTTCTGTTCGCCGCCATCGCCCAGTCCGAGCGCCATCGGCAGCATGCCGATCAGCATCGCGAGCGCGGTCATCAGCACCGGGCGAAAGCGTGAGAAGCCCGCTTCGATCGCGGCCTGAACCGGTGCCATGCCATTGCTCAAGAGTTCGCGCGCGGCGTTGATCACGAGGATGCTGTTCGCCGTCGCGATGCCGATACAGAGAATCGTCCCGGTGAGCGCCGGCACGCTCAGCGTGGTGCCCGTTGCGAAGAGCATCCACGCGATGCCCGCAAGCGAAGCAGGCAATCCGCCGATGATGATGAGCGGATCGAGCCACGACTGAAAATTCACGACCATCAGCAGATACACGAGCGCGATCGCGAAGACGAGTCCGAAGCCGAGGCCGCTGAACGACTGCGTCATCGACTGGACCTGCCCGCGCATGACGATGGTCGAGCCGCCCGGCAGATGCGCACGGCTCTGTGCGATCAGGCGCGACACGTCCGCGGCGACGCCGCCCAGATCGCGACCCTGCACCGACGCGTAGATATCGAGGACGGGCTGCACGTTGTAATGCGACACCACCGCCTGCTGCGAGCCGCGCTGCATGTTGCCGAGCGACGCCAGAATGCTTTGCGGCGCGCTAGACGCCGCGTGCTGGTCGAGCGGCAGATTGGCGAGCGTCTGCAACGAGTGGATATCGTACTGAGGCACCTGCGCCATGAGCGGATAACTCACGCCGTTCTTCGGATCGAGCCAGAAATTCGGCGTGGTCTGCGAGCTGCCCGAGAGCGAGATCAGCATGTCCTGCGCGATCTGCTTCTGCGTGAGGCCGGCGAGCATGGCCTTGGTGCGATCGACGCGGATGTTGATCGCCGGGGCATCGTCGGGTTGTTGAATGTGCGCATCGACGAGACCGTGCACGCCGCGCATTCTGGCGAGCAGATCGTTGGCCACGGCGCGATTGGCGACCAGGTTCCTGCCGACGATCTGTATGTCGATCGGCGCGGGCTGGCCGAAGTTGAGAATCTGGCTCGTGATGTCGGCGGGCAGAAACGAGAACGTCGTGCCGGGGAACGAAGCGGCCAGCACGCCGCGCAGTTTCGCGACGTAGGATGCGGTCGGCGCATGACCGGGCTTGAGGGCGATCATGATGTCGGCATCTTCCGAACCGATAGGCGCCGACGACGAATACGTGAGGTTGATGCCGCTCACCGGCAGGCCGATGTTATCGAGCAGCGACGCCTCTTCGGACTTCGGTATCACGGTGCGGATTTTCGCTTCCACCTGATCGGCGAGCCGCGCGGTCTCTTCGATGCGCGTGCCCGTCGGCGCGCGCATATGCAGGCGAATCTCGCCGGTATCGACACTGGGAAAGAAGTCGCGCCCTGCAAATGGAATCAGCGCCATCGAGGCCGCGCAGAAGAGCGCGAAGATCAGGATGACCGTGCGCGGCCGGCCCGTGTTATTCGTGAGCGCGGCCTTGTATCGCAGGCGCAGGCGCTCGAAGCGATGTTCGAACGCCGCTTGCCCGCGCGAGAGAAACGCAAGCCGCCCAACCGGCGCCTGCTTCGAGCGTGCCTTGAGCAAGTACATGGCGAGCGTCGGGATCAGCGTGCGCGAGAAGAAGTACGACGCGCACATCGCGAACACGACCGCTTCGGCCATCGGCACGAAGAGATAGCGCGCCACGCCCGACAGCATGAACATCGGCGCGAACACGATGCAGATGGAAAGCGTCGAAACGAAAGTGGGCACGGCGATCTCGCCTGAGCCGTTGAGAATGGCATCCGCGAGCGGCGCGCCGTTCTCCAGGTGATGCGTGATGTTTTCGATCGCGACGGTCGCATCGTCCACCAGGATGCCGACGGCGAGCGCGAGTCCGCCCAGCGTCATGATGTTGATGGTCTCGCCGAGCGCGGACAGCGCCAGCAGCGAAGTGATGACCGACAGCGGAATCGTCACCGCGATGATGAGCGTCGCGCGCCAGCTCCCGAGAAAGAGCAGGATCATCATCGCGGTCAGGCACGCGGCGATGAGCGCCTCGCGCACCACACCGAGAATCGCGGACTTGACGAACACCGACTGATCCGCGAGCGGCACGATATGCAGCGCCTTGGGCAAGCCCGCCGAGATCGTGGGCAGCATCGACTTGATCTGCTGGATGATGGTCAGCGTGGACGTGCTGCCGGTCTTCTCGACAGTCAGCAGCGCGGCGCGCTTGCCGTCGCTGCGCACGATGTTGGTCTGCGGCGCATAGCCGTCGCGCACCTGCGCCACGTCGCGCAGATAGACCACGCCGCCGTTGACCGCCTCGATGGGCAAGTCGTTGAGCGCGGCGACGCTCTCGGTGCTGCCGTTCATCTGGACGTTGTATTCGCGCGTGCCGATCTTCGCGGTACCGCCCGGCAGAATCAGGTTCTGCACGTTCACCGCGTTGACGATATCGCTCGGCGAAAGATTGCGCGCCTGGAGCTTGCGCGGATCGATATCGATCATGATCTGGCGAATCTTGCCGCCATAGGGCAGCGGCACGGCCGCGCCCTGCACGGTGGCGAGTTGCGTGCGCACGAAGCTGTTGCCGAGGTCGTACAGCGATTGTTCCGGTAGCGTCGCACTGGTCAGGCCCAGTTGCAGGATGGGCACGGTGGACGCGTTATACGTGATGATATTGGGCGGCAGCGTGCCGGGCGGCAGCACCCGCAGGATCGACGCCGAGCTGGATGTCGCTTGCGCCACTGCACGATTGATGTCCGCGCCGGGGTGAAAGAAGATCTTGATGATCGACACGCCATTGAGCGATTGCGACTCCACGTGCTCGATATTCTCGATATCCGACGTCAGCGCGCGCTCATAGTTGGTCGTGATGCGGCGGGCCATGTCCTCGGCTGAAAAGCCGTTATAGGACCAGACGATGCTGACCACCGGGATATTGATGTTGGGGAAGATATCGGTCGGCGTGCGCAGAATCGTCAGCGGGCCGATGCTGAACAGCAGCAGCGCCAGAACGATGAAGGTATAGGGCCGCCGAAGGGCCAGGCGAACGATCCACACGAGCAGTATCCACGGTTGTTACCCGACGCCAGAAGGCGCCGGGTCTTGTGATTGCACAACGGGATGGAGTGTGCGGGCGGCCGCCTTACCTGATACTGTCCGTTAAATGACAAGCTTGTAATCTGCGTCGGCGTGTGGCGACGCCGTTCGCCCGGAGCCGAGCGTGTACCGGACCGTCTTCAGGCGAAGCGTCCGTGCCGTCGCGCGGTCTCGCTAAGCTCGATCCGCTCGAAAAACCGGCCCATCGACACGGTTAACAATGCGCCCAGCGAGACGGCGTAGACGGAGCCAATGATCAGTGTCAGCATGAAAATATCCTCGAGAGTGATTCGATTGATTGAGGCGCTCGCGAAGCGTTCTTTTTATAAAATCGACGTCGCGCCTTCAATCAAATTGCTACCGAATCCTTAGCAGGGTCTTAGTACGAGCATACTGTCCAAGGCCCGTCAATCGGCCCAGTTGACCCAGCCGAAGTGCGCCGTCACCAGCACCGCGACGCCGAACGCGATCCGATACCACGCGAACGGCACGAAGTCATGCGTTGCCACATAGCGCAGCAGCCAGCGCACGCACACCCATGCGCTCAGGAACGAGAAGATCAATCCGACGGCGAACAAAGGCGCGTCGGTCGCCGAGAGCAGATGACGTTCCTTGAAGAGGCTGTACGCGCCTGCGCCGATGAGTGTGGGTATCGCGAGAAAGAAGCTGAACTCGGTCGCCGCGTTGCGGCTCAGTCCGACCAGCATTCCGCCGATGATGGTCGATCCCGAACGGCTGACGCCTGGAACAAGCGCGAGACATTGCAGGAGGCCGACCTTGAGCGCATCGAACGGCGACATGTCGTCGACGGTGAAAACGCGCACCGTGCTCTTGGGGCGGCGCTCGGCCCACAGGATCACCAGCGCGCCCGCGATGAAGGACGTGGCCACGACCGTCGGAGTGAAGAGATGCGCCTTGACCGCCTTGCCCACGAGAAGACCGATCACCACCGCGGGCAAAAACGCGATCAGCACGTTCAGCACGAAACGCCGCGCGCGCGATGAATCGCCGAGTGCGGCGGCGGTGTCCACGAGACGGCGCCAATAGAACAGGATCACGGCGAAGATGGCGCCCGTCTGGATCGCGATGTCGAATACCTTGGCCTTCTCGCTGGTGAAGTCGAGCAGCGACCCGGCCAGGATCAGATGCCCGGTCGACGAGATCGGCAGAAACTCCGTCAACCCTTCGACGATTCCCATGATCGCGGCTTTGACGAGTAACAACGTATCCATGTGCATTCCGGTCTGGTTTTTTGATTGGTATGAGTTCGCTCGGGCTCACGCGTCGAGTCAGGCGGCACTCTGCCGGGGTTTACTTAGACGTTGCTTAGTGACCTCTGTTTACTTAGCGTAATCTTTCATTTTTACTGTTTCGCCTTATATGGCGGGGCATTTCGGCAAATGCACGTCCGAAGACGTTTACACCTTTGTAAATAAACATTACAATCCGTCGCGTCAGTTATTGAGGATGATTCTCATTAACCGAATCTAACGCGATCCGTCTCGCGCCCGTCCGCTCCATGCAACGTGGGGCTTCATCCTTCTTCACATTGTCACCATGCCCGCTCTGTTAAAGACGCGGACGCGTCTGCTCGCGTCCGTCGGTGCTCTTTATTGCGCAAGTTTTCTCGCTCCGTCCCAGGCCGTCGCGCAGTCCGTGTCGACGCCAGGCTCGAACGACGCTTCGCCCCAATCCTTGCCCGCGGTTCAGGTGAATGCGACCACGGCGCAATCCGACCTGCAGACGAAGGAACTGCCTTCGTACAAATTCACCGCGCCGCTGCTGGACACGCCGCGCTCGATCACGGTCATTCCCGAAGAACTCATCAAGGAAACCAACGCGACGACCTTCGCCGATGCGCTCAAGACCGTGCCGGGCATCACGTTCCTCGGCGGTGATGCGGCAGCGAATCCGTCGGCGGACCGGCCGGTGATCCGCGGCTTCGAATCGCGCAATTCGATTTTCGTCGATGGCATTCGCGACTCGGGCGTGCAGAACCGCGAGACGTTCGACATCGAGAGCATCACGGTGATCAAGGGTCCGGACTCCGTGTATGCGGGGCGCGGCGCGGTGGGCGGTTCGATCGACATCGAAACCAAGATGCCGAAGAACGAAAACTTCATCAACGGCAGCGCGGGCATCGGAACCGATGCATACAAGCGCCTGACGCTCGATGTGAACCAGAAGTTCGCCGGCGACAACGCGTTCCGCTTTAACGCGATGGGCTTCGATGCCAATCAGGCGGGCCGCAATAACGTCTATAGCAAGCGCTGGGGCATCGCGCCGTCCGTCGCATTCGGCCTGAACAGTCCGACGACGGTCACGCTCAGCTACTACCATCTGAATAGCTATGACATGCCCGATTTCAGCGTGCCGTTCCGCTCGACGGGCGGCACGCCGATCAACAGCGATCGCGGCCAGTTCTACGGCCTCAACAACCGCGATTATCGCTATGGGCAGACGGACACGGGCGAGGTGCGCATCGAGCATCGCTTCAACGAAAATCTGAAGCTCAGAAACACGACGATGTTCGGCCGGTCCACGCTCGATTACATCGCGACGAATCCACAGTTGACGAGCCCGACGTCGAACATCCTCAGCCTGCAGGCGAAGAGCGGCAAGTACGCAACCAACAGCATCACGAACCAGACCGAACTGACCGGCAAGGCGACACTCCTCGGCATGCAGCACACGATGACGGGCGGCGTCGAGTTCAGTCACGAGCACAGCCTCTATGAAGGCTATCTCGTCTCGGATAGCGCCGGAAACAATATCCGTACGGGCGGTCCGTGTTCGGTGGCATACAACTGCACGCCGGTCAACGCGTGGAACCCGGACAATCCGTGGCTCGGCAGCGTTCTGCTCAACGGCGACAAGGCCTTTCCTGGCGCGGCGACGCATACGCAGACCAATACCGCATCCGCGTATCTCTTCGATAGCGTGAAGATCACGGACCGATGGATCTTCAACGCGGGCGCGCGTTTCGACCGCTTCGACGTCACCTCGACTCAGGCAGGCGCGAAAGACCTCTCCAACAACTCGAATCTCTTCAGCTATCAGCTCGGCCTCGTGTACAAGCTGATGCCGACAGTGAGCCTGTACACGTCGTACGGCACGTCCGCGAATCCGCCGGGTGCGAACGCGGGTCTCGGCGGCGGCACGGATCAGCTCACGGCCACGAATCAGGATCTGTCGCCGGAACGCAGCCGCAACATCGAAGTGGGCGCGAAGTGGGACGTGCTGGATCGGCTGTCGATGAACCTCGCGCTGTTCCAGACCGACAAGACCAACGCGCGCGTAAGCGACGGCCTCGGCGGAACGATCAACGCGGGCCATCAGCGCGTGCGCGGCGTCGAAGTCGGAACCGCGGGCAATATCACGGGCAAGTGGAGCGTCTTCGGCGGCTACTCGTATCTGGATGCGATCACGGTCGACGCGGGCGCGGCCAGCGCGGCATCGTCTGGTCTGCCGATGGTGATGGTGCCCAAGCACAACTTCACGCTCTGGTCGTTCTATGACGTGCTGCCGAAGCTGAAGGTCGGCGCGGGCGCGACGATCGCGAGCAAGTCCTACGCGTCGGTTTCGCCGACGGTGCTCAAGTGGACGCCCGGCTACGCGCGCTTCGATGCGGTGGCGACGTATCACGTCGCGAAGAGCGTGGACTTGCAGTTGAACGTGAACAACATCTTCGACCGCAAGTACTTTTCGAGCGCGTACCCGATCTATGCCACCTGGGCGCCGGGACGCTCCGCGATGCTGACGCTCAACTTCTATCAGTAACGTCACCTTCGACTTGCGCGCGGCTCAACGCCCCTTCCACGGCACGAGCCGCCGTTCCAGCGCGCGCATACCGAAGTCGAAGATCCACGCGATCGCGCCGATCAGCACGATGCCCATCACCACCACGTCGGTGCGCAGAAAGCTCGATGCATTGAGCACCATCTGCCCGAGGCCAGCGGTGGCCGCGACCATCTCGGCGGCGACGAGCGTGGTCCATCCGAAACCCACGGCGATGCGCAGGCCCGTGAGTATCTCGGGCAACGCGGCGGGCAGCACGACGTGCCACACGACCTGCCGGAAGTTCGCGCCGAGCGACCACGCCGCGTTCACTTGCTCGGCTGTCGCGCTCTTCACGCCGGCGCGCGCGGCCATCGCGATCGGCGCGAAGCACGCGAGCCAGATCACGACGATCTTCGCGGTCTCGTCGATACCAAAGTAGATGACGACGAGCGGCAGATACGCGAGCGGCGGCAGCGGCCGATAGAACTCCAGCGGCGGATCGAGCACGCCGCGCGCGATGCGGCTCACGCCCATCAGAATGCCGACAGGCACCGCCGTGACGACCGCCAGCGCGAATGCGCCGAACACGCGGATCGCGCTCCACAAGAGATGTTCGGAGAGCGGCAGGCCGCCCTGGAGCCGCCCATGCAACGCATCGACGAATGCCTGCCAGACGGCTTCGGGCGAGGGCAGAAAGAGCGGCGGCAGCCAATGAAAATGCGTGGCGGCCCACCACAGCAACGCGAGCGTCGCGACGCACAGCGCGCTGGGCAGCGCGGTCGGGCCCGCGCCCGGCATGCCGCGATACTGCGCGCGTCGTTTCGCGCGGGCGGCGCGTCGTGTGGTCGGCTGCGTCGTGGCGGCGCGCGGCAGCGGGACTTCGTGTGCGGGATGAGTCACGCCACCTCCGTATCGGTGCGATGCAGGCGGCGCGTCAGCCGCTCGCGCCACTCGATGAACGCGGGCGACGACTTCACCGCGCGGGCATCGCGGTTACGGATGTAGTCGCGCGAAAAGGGCAGCTCGTGGACTTCCTCGATGCGTCCGGGGCCGGGCGTCATCAGCACGAGGCGCGTGGCCAGAAAGAGCGCTTCCTCCACGCTGTGCGTGATGAAGAACACCGTCTTGCCGGTGCGCGCCCACACGTCGAGCACGAGTTCCTGCACGTTCTCGCGCGTGAGGGCGTCGAGCGCGCCCATCGGCTCGTCCATCAACAGCACTTCGGGATCGCTCGCGAGCGCCCGCGCAATCCCGACGCGTTGCTGCATGCCGCCCGAAAGCGCGTAGACCTTCGCCTGCTCATGCTGCGCGAGGCCGACGAGCGCGAGCGTGCGACGCGCGATCTCGCGGCGCTCGTCGCGCTTCACGCCGCGAAAGCGCAGGCCGAGCGCGACGTTGTCGATGACATTGAGCCACGGCATCAGCGCATGTTTCTGGAACACGACGCCACGCTCGGCGCCGGGCCCGGCGATCGGCTCGCCGTTGAGCGATGCGTCGCCTTCGGTCGGCTCCAGAAAGCCGGCGAGGCAGTTGAGCAGCGTGGTCTTGCCGCAGCCCGATGCACCGAGCGCCACCACGAACTCGCCGCTGCCGATCTGCAAGTCGACGCCCTTCAACGCGGGCGTGCTCGCGCCTTCGTAGGTGACGCCGAGATTGCGGATGGAAAGCGACGTCATTTCGCCCCGCCAACGATCAGCGTGCGGCGATGGATAGCAGGTTTCATGGCGCGGACGAAGTGATGTAGAGAAGCCTTCGACTATAGGCACTCTGCATGCCGCCGCTACGAATCAATCATGCGTAGCAAATCACGCGTCGCGTGATTCGCATATACGGCCGGCCGTACTTCGAACCGTTCGATGCGAGCGGTCATCACTTGCCGACGAAGCGAAGCGCGCCACGCGACGACCGCATGGCGCGCGACGCTCACGAATAGAACGAAGGCTTCGGAATCTTTTCGTTGAGCGCCCAGTCGCCCAGTTCGCGCACTTTGTAGTCGATCGGATCGTGCAGCGTATGCACACGCACGTTGCGCCAGAACCGGTCGAGGCGCAATGCCGCCGTGGTCGAGCGCGCGCCCGTCACTTCGAACATGCGATGCGCGACCTCCAGCCCTGCGCGCGCCGCCGCCACTTTCGATGCCGCCACGGCGACCGCCACTTCGCCGCGCTCATGTTCGGTCAGGTCGAGTCCGCGCGACCACGCGCGGTCGAATGCCTGCATTGCACGCTCGACGAAGAGGCGCGCGCCTTCGAGCGCGACCCAGAAGTCGCCGTAATGCGCGAGCACGTAGGGATCGTCGGCGGGACGTTCTGCGGCCGATGCGATCCACGGCCGCGTCTGCGCGAGCGTCGCGTCGCGCGCGGCCTGCAACGCCCCTTCGCCGATGCCCAGATAGATGTGGCTCAGGATCGACTGCGCGAGCAGCGGCCGTAGCGTGGCGAACGGGCTGGAGAGCGGTCCGGGCTGAAGCAGCAGTTCGTCCGTGGCGATGGGCACGCGCTCGAACACCACCGTGCCGCTGTCGGTCTGACGCTGACCCATGTTGTCCCAGTCGTCGAGCACGGTGATGCCCGCGCGATTCGTCGGCGTCACGCCGATGAGCAGACGCCCGTCGCCGTCGAAAGCGGAAGCGAGCAACTGGTCCGAATCGCGCGCGCCGGAACAGAAGCTCTTGCGGCCGTCGAAGACAAAGCCGCCGGAGTCATCGGGCAGGGCGCGCGTGCTCTTGTCGAGCGGATTGAGCGCATTGCCCCAGAACCACCCTCGCTCGACGGTCTCGGCGAGCCAGCGGCGAATCTGCGTGTCGCTTCCGAACAGACGGATCGTCGCCAGTTGCAGGTGATGGAACGCGAAGAGATGCGCGAGCGAACTGTCGACCTGCGCCATGCGCCGCACGACATCGAGGGTCGTCGACCAGTTCGCGCCGTCGCCGCCGAACTCCACCGGAATCGAAAGCCTGAGCAGGCCGCTTTCGCGAAGCAGGTTGCGTTCATGAAAAGCGGTGCCGCCCGACTTGTCGCGCGCGGCGGCCGTCTTCGCCCACTCCTTTAATACCGCGTTCAACGGCTCGATCCATGCGGCGTCGTCGGTACGACTCATTGCGCTATCTCCTGATTGTCACGGTTTCGCCGATGCGGAAAACCATTCGTTGATTTGGCTTTTCGTGGCCGGTTTGCTGCGTCGCGTCCATTGCAGACGCGAGAGCCACATGAAGGAGTTTCGCCGATTGCGAGCCAGCGTGCTGGTCATCGCGTCGCGTTCGCTTCGTTCGAAGAGAGCTTCATCCTCGAAGCGGCTCTGGAGCAGAGGCATCGAATGACTCATCGCGCGTGTGTCGTCGTTGCGTCAGACAGATCGCGAAAGCTCGCGGCCGTGTGACGCGGCCCGAGCCGCGCGCCATCGCCGAAAAGTTTTTCACGCAGCGTTCCCTGCGCATACGAAGTCTTGTAGATGCCGCGCGACTGCAATTCGGGAATGACGAGATCGATGAAATCCTCGTAGCTTTCCGGCGTCACCGTGCGCGCGAGATTGAAGCCGTCGACGCCGGCTTCATCGACCCAGGATTGCAGCGCGTCGGCCACCTGCACGGCATCGCCGACGATGGTCGTATAGCGTCCGCCCAGTTGCATCTGGTCGAGCAGATGCCGCACCGTGATGCCGCGCTTGCCGTCGGTCACGCGCTGCACCGATGATTCGATGCCGCGTCCCTTGTGGCCGCCGGGAGGCGCGAGTTCGTCGTCGGGCGCGTAAGTGGAATAGTCGATGCCGCTGCCCGCCGCGAAGTGTGCCAATCCTGCCTCGGGGCTCGCATACCGCGCGTATTCGGCGTACTTCTCCTCGGCCTCGCGCTGCGTGCGGCCGACCACCACGGTGATGCCCATGACGATCTTCAGATCGCTGGCGGCGCGTCCGGCCGCGACCGCCTGCGCGCGCAACGCGTCGACCAGCTTGCGCGTGCCTTCCTTGCTCTGGCTCGACACGAACACGCATTCGGCGTGACGCACGGCGAACGCCTGACCGCGCCCCGACGATCCCGCCTGGAACAGCACCGGCGTGCGCTGCGGCGAAGGCTCGCACAGGTGATAGCCTTCGACGTCGTAATAGCGGCCGCGATGCCGGACCTTGCGGACTTTCGCGGGATCGGCGAACACGCGGCCTTCACGGTCGCGCCGCACGGCGTCGTCCTGCCAGCTTCCTTCCCAAAGCTTGTAGAGCACGTCGAGATATTCGTCGGCGCGGTCGTAGCGCTCGTCGTGCGGAATCATTTCGGCGCCGCCCATCGCGCGCGCGGCGCTGTCGAGATAACCCGTCACGATGTTCCAGCCGATGCGGCCTTCGGTCAGATGATCGAGCGTCGAGAAGCGCCGCGCGAGCAGATAGGGCGCTTCATACGAGAGATTCACCGTGATGCCGAAACCGAGATGCTGCGTGGCGGCGGCCATCGCGGAGACGAGCATCATCGGATCGTTCACGGGCAACTGCACCGATTCCTTGAGCGTGACATCGACCGATTGCCGATAGATGTCGTAGACGCCGACGATATCCGCGATGAACAGTCCGTCGAACAGGCCGCGTTCGAGCAGCTTGGCGAGACCGGTCCAGTAGGAAAGCTTCCGATAGTCCGTCGAACGATCGCGTGGATGGGTCCACAGGCCATGATTGATATGGCCGACGCAGTTCATGTTGAACGCGTTCAGAATGATGTGCTTCTTGGTCATGGAAGGACGGGCGTGAAATTCAGGCGACGCCGATGCGCCATTGTGATTCGTGAAGCGAAGATTATCAGCAACGACCGCGCCGACGCTAAACGACGAATTGTCAGAAGCTAAGGTGAAATCGTCGTGACACGGCAGCTTGAGGCATTCGAAATATTTCTCGATTGCCTGTGGCGTGCTGTCGTCGGAAGGTTCAGACTCATTGAGTCCGTACCAACGCGTGGACGAGAGCATCCGTCATGGAGGAAAACATGCGCAAGCTGTTCTTCACAACAGGATCGCCCTTCGCGCGTGCCGTACGCATCGTGCTCGTCGAAAAAGGACTCGACTTCGAGCGTGAGGAAACCTACACGACGCCCAGCGCCGAAGAACGTGCGAAGGTGGCGCCCACTCTGCAAGTTCCTACATTGGTCGATGGCGAGCTGACCTTGTGGGATTCGGCCGTGATCATCGACTATCTCATGTCGAGTTATGCGGGGAGTCCTGTGCCCCAAGGCATGCCGCCGCTTGCGACTGATTACGTGCGCGCGACGGAAGGCTGGCACGACAAGCTCGTCCTCGCCACGTTGCAAACCTTCGGCGTGTCGACGACGACGGTGTCGCAACTGCAATGGTCCGGAGTCCGGCATGAAGAGAACGGACATGCCGCGCGATGCGCCATTCGCAATCAGCATCTTCTCGACTGGTTCGAGGCGCAGCTCGTTAGCGCCGACGACGGTTTCGTCGCCGGCGTGGTTTCCGCTCAGGACATCCTGCTTGCATGTTTGTGTCACTTCATCGAACGTCGGCCACTGCGATTATCGTGGCGGTCTCCATCTCGGCCCAAGGTCGAGTCGTTGGTGGCGCGAATGGAAAGACGATCGTCTTTCCAGCAGGAGGGCGCGCTTTGGTGGGAGCCGGGCGTGACGTATGCAACCGTCGCTGAAGTGGAATGGGCGAGCCGTAAAACCATTTACGACGGGCCCAGCTTCAGCGACTGGTCCGCGCAGTCCGCAGGTTCCAGACAATAACCGCCCACGCTATTGCGCCTCGTTGGTTCGATTGCAGGCGAGCGCATGAATTGGCACGGGCCACCGGTTACCCTGCCAGACGCGTCTGACGATCGCGGGGCTGAACAGCGACGACGGCGGCATCATCAGGTTGACGACCTTCAGAAACGCGGTCGCCAACGTGCTGTCCCGTGTCGCAGCGAGATGAAGTTTGCCGATGTACCAGTTGATGAAGCGCATCGCCGGCGAGCGCGCGCCCTTGACGTCCGGATGGCGGAGATCGTTGCCGACCGCGATGTCCCACGGAATATCGACGATCCTTGCAGCCGCCGCGAAGAATCGACGCGCAAGGCCGGTCGAGCCCGCGCGCAGGCACTGATGCAGCGTCAGCGCTTCCTCTGCCGCAACCGTCATGCCCTGGCCGTAGACAGGGTTGAAGCTGCAGATGGCGTCGCCGAAAACCAGGTAATTGTCGGGGAAGCGCGCGAGCCTTTCGTACCGTCGGCGCAGGCTGGAAACGTGGCGGTAGCGCCTGTAATCGGTCAGCGGCTCCGCACTTGCGACGACGTCATGAATCTCCATGGTCGGCAGCGTCGCCAGATATGCGAGAAAGCCCGCGTCGTTGTCCGGGGCGTCGTCGCCAAGATAACCCCCGGCGCTAACGATCCAGGTTTCGTCTTCCTGTGCGAGCATGACGCCGTTGCGCCAGTTCGGCGCGCTGCCCGCGACGACGATACCGTGCTTGCCGTCGAGATCGCCCGGCCGGCGCCGATAGGTACGGGTCATATAGCAGATGCCGATCTCGACCTTCTCATCGGCGGGTGAAGGGTAGCCGAGCGCTTCGAGCCACGCGGGACTGGATGAGCCACGACCGGTCGCATCGACGACGAGGTCCGCTTCGATCATCTCTTCCGGCTTGCCCTCGGCACATGCGCGCACGCCCGTCACGCGCTTGCGAGCGGGGTCGGTGACAAGCGCCCGCACTGCGCAATGTTCGATGGCATGCACGTTGGACAACCCCAGAAGCCGCCGACGCAGATGGCCTTCGAGCACCGGACGGCTCGCAAGCAGACCGATCAGGTCGCTTGCGCCGTTGGCAAGCCTGACGTTGCGGCCGATCCAGATCACATCGTTGGCTACATCGCCGATCAGACCGCCGCTTTGCGTGACGACGTCATCGTTATATCCGGGGAAGAATTCCTCGAAGATCGCACTGCCGCGTGCAAGGAGCCCGTGCGTGTGACGACCCTGCGGCACGCCCTTGCGCGCGCTGTCCGCAGCAGGAAACGCATCGCGCTCGAGCACGGTGACGCTGGTATAGAAATCCGACAGTACGCGGGCGGCCAGAAGCCCACCTACGCCGGCGCCGATCACGATCGCATGCTCGCCCAGTTTCTTCATGGCAATCCTCCAGTTCAGTCTGTCGCGATGAGCCCGGCGGCCATCGTTTGCAGGCAAATGCTAGGATTGCGTCGTCCCCTGAGCGTCCCCCGGACGCCGTCGTCGAGAGCTTCCTTCATGGCTTTGTTCAGCGTGCGAACGCTTGGATTTCCGGAGATTCGTCGGGACGGCCGGCCGTGCCAACTGGCTTTGCGCAAGGGCCTGGCTCTGCTGGTCTATCTGGCCGAAGCGAAGACGTCGGTCGGGCGCGACGCCTTCGCGACGATGCTGTGGCCGGAAGGCGCCGAAGAAGTCGTGCGGGCGCGGCTGCGGCGTCTGTTGCATCGTCTCCAGCTTTCGCTCGGCGAGAACGTTCTGACTATCGACCGCTCGACAGTTCGATGGTCGGAGTCGATCGGCCTGCAAGTGGATTCCCGGCTATTCGAAGAGGCCTGCGACCGCGGCGAGTTCGAGCGGGCGTGCCGCGAGTATTCGGGCGATTTTCTCGAGGGTTTTTCGCCCGGCGACTGCCCGGAGTTCGACGAGTGGGCTTTCTTTCGCCGCGAAGCATTGCGGGGCCGGGCGATCCAGGCGCTCGAGCGCGTGGTGCAGGACAAGAACGCGGCCGGTGACTATGCCGCGGCGGCCGTGCATGCCGGCCGTCTTGTCGAGTTCGATCCGCTCAGCGAAGTGTATGGCCGTCATCTGATCCGCAACCTTCTGCTTGCCGGCGACAGGGCCACGGCCCAGCGGCACTTCGAGGCCCTGACACGTCGCCTTCGCGACGAGCTTTGCGTGACGCCCGAATCCGAGACGCGCGCGCTGCTGAGCGACAGCGCAACGTTGACCATCGACGATCCGCCGTCGACGCGCTACGTGAGCGGCGGCGGTGTCCATCTCGCATTCCAGACCTACGGCGTCGGCCGGATCGATGTTCTGCTTCTGCCCGGTTTCGTCTCCCATGTCGAGCGGGTGTGGGAGGAGCCGCGTTGCCGGGCGTTCCTGTCCGCCCTCGCCAGAATGGGCCGTCTCATCCTGCTCGATCGTCGCGGTGTCGGACTCTCGGACCGGGTCGGGTTCAATCCCGGCGTCGACGCAACCGCGCAGGACATCGGCACGGTACTCGACGCCGCCGGCAGCCGTCGGGTCGTTCTGTTCGGTGCGTCGGAGGGCGGGCCGGCGTGCATCAAGTTTGCCGTCGATCACCCCGATCGCGTCGCCGGCCTCATTCTGTTCGGCTCCCTGGCGAAAGGAACCGCGACGCATGACTATCGCCACGCGCTGCTGGCGGCGCAGTATGACGAGTGGCTGCGGCAACTCATTGCAAGCTGGGGCGGGCCTGCGGGCATTGAGACATTCGCGCCGAGCCTGTCCGGCGATCCTCAGGCGAGAGCCTGGTGGGCAGGCATGCTTCGGGCTGCGTCGAGCCCGGGAGCCATCAAGGGCGTGCTGGAGGCGTTGCGCGATATGGATGTGCGGCATCTTCTGGGCCGGATTTCCGTCCCGACGCTGGTGCTGCACCGTCGCGACGACCGCGCAGTTCGCATCGGCGCGGGCCGCCATCTCGCCAGCCATATCGCGCATGCGCGATTCGTCGAACTCGCTGGGGCGGATCACTGGGCTTTCGCCGGAGATCAACGACCTGTCCTGGACAACGTCAGGCAGTTCGTCGAAAGTCTTGCGGCCTAAGTGCGAACGGAGGGCAGACAGACTAGTTATGAAGACATTGTTGATCGTCTATCACACGATGACCGGCGGCACGCAACAAATGGCCGAGGCGGCCGCTGCCGCCGCGCGAGAACAATCGGATGTCTCGGTCAATTTGAAGCAGGCCGTCGAAACAGGCCCGGAAGACGTTCTTTCGGCCGATGCTTACCTGTTCGCAACGCCGGAAAATCTCGCGACGATGTCGGGTCTGATGAAGGACTTCTTCGATCGCTGCTACTACCCGGCGCTCGATCGCCTGAACGGCCGACCCTACGCGGCGATGATCTGCGCGGGTAGCGATGGACAAGGCGCGCTGCGCCAGATCGAACGTATCGCTCTGGGATGGCGTCTCAACGCGGTGGCGCCCGGAATCATCGTCTGTACGCATGCACAGACGCCAGAGCGCATTCTGGCGCGCAAGGTCATCGGTAGCGCCGATCTTGCGCGCTGCGCGGAGCTTGGCGCGGGATTGGCGGCCGGTCTTTCGCTCGGCGTGTTCTAGCGTCGCATCGACTTTGAAGGCGCGACAACCCGGCGGTTCGATATGAGCGGTTCACGCCCTCTGCAAGATGTCCATTGCCGTTTCGGTATCCTCCAAGGAATCGACCGCGATATAGGCGATGAACTGTGAGCCAAGCACCGCGGCGGACACTCCGCGAAGGTTGACGCCACCATCGGCAAGCATTTGAGTGACTCGCGCGACGATCCCCAGTTGATCCATACCCATCACACGGACGGAGTGAAGGCTCGGAGTCACGCTGAATCCCGCCTGCGTAGCGGCACGGATCTCGCTTTCTCCCTGCAATGGTGCGACGAATACGACGCCCTTGCCCGATGCTTCAGGCGTGCGCCGCGCGACGACGAATTGCAGATCGACGCCAGCATCGCGCAATGCATTCAACACCTGTGCAAGCCCGCCCGGTTTGTCATCGATGGTGGCGGCCCAGACATCGACACGTTCGACATGCAGTTCCATGGCAATTTCTCCCGACAATCGCATTGCAAATCAAAATCTAGTTCATCGATCGCGTGCGAACAAGAAGGCGAGTTAAGCGACGCGCGAGGACTGCGGTTACGCGTCGGGAGCCTGCGGCCTCGGTTGTGCGGTGTTGTCATCCGTGGAATAAGCAAAAACTTATAGGTCGGCGATAAATACTAAATAGTGTAAATATTTTTGGGACCTTATATTTTTTGTCGACGTCAAACGAGCCGGCCCACGGCGACGTGCACGCATTCAACGATTCTGAGAGGCAAGCAATGGCAATCGACGCGATCGTAGCGAATATGGACCCCGTGTGGACCAGCACTGTCGAAGACACGAAGCCGGCAGTGAGATACGAGCAGAGCGCCGCGCTCAAGCGCTTCCTGCAAAGCGTGCGTGACGACGGCTATCCGCTGCTGCTCATGAGCGAACTCAATGCGGAAACGCTGAACGACGCCATCAGCGAAACTCTCGGTGACGACGGCATTACATACTTCTCATCGATCCTGTCATCGAGCGCATGCATGTCGCGCTATGAGGTGGCGCTTCACACGCTCGCGACGCCTGCGCATCGCGTGGTCGCGGTGGGTGTCGATGAACGTGAAATGGAAGAGGCGCGTAGCTCGGGCATCACGCAATGTGTGCCGTTGAGCGATGCATTGCGCCGCGGCGACGCGCGGTTCGGTCCGTCCGATCGCAACGAATCGGTGGAAAGCGCTCAGTCTTTCTCCGGGTAAGCAATGTAACGGATGATCTTCCAGCTACCGTCAGGCTGGCGGCCGAATACATCGAGGCCCGTCTCATCGTTGGACTCCTGCTTGCCGTCCTTGGTAACAATCGATCTCCATGTCAGGCGCACGATCGCGAGGTCGCCGGAGACGATGATCTCCCTGATCGTGAGGTCGTAACGAAGCGATTGCGCAGGGTCGGCCAGCGCGTGGTGCAGACGGGCACATAGCATCGGATAGGTCCGCTCGGGCGCGCCATAGAAATCGTAACGAAGATCGGGCGCGAAGAGGTCGCAGATATGCGCGGCACGTCGAGCGTTGAAATCTTCGCGCCACTGTGTCAGAGCGGAGCGGATGGTGCTCGCGGGATCATCGTTGACTGTCGCTGCGTTCAGCGCGCAAGAGAGTGCGGTGAAGATAACGCCGACCGTGGCGATGCGGAGTACCCGTCGAGTCATTTCGGCTCCTCTTTTATGCGTGCGCGGGATCGTTAGGATTCCGCAGGTAATCGCAGGACACGGCACTACTGTCGATGCACAAACACGAAGTCCAGTTCGCTGGTCAAGGCACGCCGTTTCGGCAGTATTGAGCGAAGCCGGGCCGGTCGAAAAGACGTTCCAGATACGCGGATACGGCGGGCAACGCCGGATGGTCGAACGGCGTTTCAAGCCAGCGATTCACGGAAAGCGCAATCGGAATATCGGCGAGGGAGAATCGCTTTCCCGCTACGAACGCTTCAGTTGCGGATAACTGTCCGTTCAGTATCTCCATGTTTCTGTTCCATGCAGCGATCGATTGGGCGGTCTCTTCCGCCGCGCGGTGTGTCGGCGACTGCCGAACCAGCGCAAGAAACGCGTAGCTCCATGAGCGGTTCAAGTCTGTTGCTTGCCAATCCATCCACTGGTCGACACGGGCACGCATCTTCGGCTCCGCTGGATACAGGTGCAGACCATCGTAGCGTGACGCAAGGTATCGGATGATGGAGTTTGACTCCCACAGAATGAAGTCATCGTCCTTCAGCACGGGCACCTGGCCGTTCGGATTCAACGCAAGAAAATCGGGCGTCAGCGTGGACCTGAATCCGCTGCCCCAATCCTCTCTCTCGAAAGGCAGGTGCAACTCGGTGCAGGTCCATAGCACCTTGCGCACGTTGATCGACGAAGCCTTACCCAGGATTTTGAGCATGGAGAGTCCTGAAAGCGGAGGATTCGCGTCACTGTAGACCGCGTTTCGATGCGAACGCAATGCACAGTTTTGCGCGATACCGCCGCCGCTTCAGTCCGATCCGTGGGCGACCTGATGTAGTTCTCTAGTAAGGCCTGTTTTACCCATTCTTGCGGCGACTTGTCGCGGATTCGGGCCAGTGGACCAATTATTATTTGCTTGATTAGTCAACCATTGCCCGGGCCGAAAATCTCCGGAACAGGGTGACGGTCCCGGTACCCATCAGGGCCCGGCACTTGAAGAGATTCGAGTCATGGTAACGCGTCATCCCCGCAGCTCGCCGGCGAGAAGTTATACGGGCGTCAGCACGCAATTCGTTTTGAGCCGGACTGCGCAGATTCTCGGCGTGCACCCGATGATTATCGGTGTCCTCGGCACCGGCCTTGCCGTTGGTTTGATGACCTTGATGCTCGATGCGGTACAGATGAGTCTCGGGGATGCAACGGTACTCGCGCTCGCAGTGACGCTGGGGGTCGTTGCTGTTTCCGCTTCCTGGCTCCTTGCATTCATGCTTCGAGAGCAGGTCAGCAAGGAGACCAAGCTCAGGCGCTTATCATCGACCGACCCGCTTACCGGGCTTGCCAATCGCCGCAGCCTCGAATTGCATCTTGCTCAGGAGTGGGACAAGGCGCGGGAACGTGGCTCGCCTCTTTCCGTCCTTTTCATCGACATCGACCACTTCAAGCGATTCAATGACACGCTCGGACATGCTGCCGGCGACGAGGTACTCATCGCGGTTGCGCACTGTGTTCAGCGGGTGGCTCGTCGGTCCGTCGACTTTGTCAGCCGGTATGGCGGTGAAGAATTCGTGGTGGTCTTGCCCAAGGTGACGGCCGAAGCAGCAACGGCGATGGCCGATGCGATCAGGACGGAAGTGCAGAGCATGAAGCTTCCGCTCCTCACGGGCAAGGATCAATGCATCACGGTATCCATCGGTGCTGCGACCTGCGATCCGGATGAGGACTTCGCGCCGACCCGCCTGGTCGAAGCGGCCGACGCACAGATGTACGCCGCCAAAATGGCTGGCCGCAATCGCGTATGCGCTGTCGCATTGAGTAAAGCGGCTGTTACTACTTGAGCGTTGCTGCAGGCAAGGCAGGGCTTCAGGGCGACTCCTTTTCCCAGCCCGGTCCGGGATCGAACGACTTCATCGCCTGCGCCATTTTCGCACCGTCCGGGCCAAGATCGCGCTCATAGACCTGTCCGTCGTGACTGACCATAAAGCTCTTGATGCCCGTCTCCCCATAATGGGCGGGCCACGCGATCACGGCAAAGCCGCCGAACAGACGGCCGTTGACCATGTAGTCGTATGCGCCACCCGGTGCGTGAGACCCCTGGGCGCGTAGCAGCTTGTAGTGATAGCCGTAGTAGCCACCCTCCGATCTCGCACGGGCGCCGGCCGTCATGAAGGCCGGACCGAGCGGGCTCGGTTCTTCATCGGCGCTGGTCGGCCAATACAGCCCGTCATGCTTGCCGTCGCTGCTGGCGAACTTGTCGGCGTAGACATAGACCTTGTTGCCGTCGTGATACTTCGATGCGTAGTCACGTTGGGCATCGTAGATGGCGAGCATCGTCTGGATCACGGCAAGCTCGTTGCGTCCGATCTGCCGAAGGCGCATCTCGTCGGCGCCTGCGCGCATGTCGAATTCCCAGCCTTGCTGTGTTTTCACGAGCGGGATGGGCAGCGTCCAGCCATCGTTGCCGACGACGATCCGGGCGTGGTCGCTGTCGGTCGTCTTGATCGCGTGGGAAGCCTGCCACGCGGTCAGGAACTTGCTGCGGAGATCCGCGCCGACCGAAGGAATCACGTCGCGAAAGTCGGCGCCCAGCAAAGCCTTGAGTTCGCCTTCGTCGTTGTCGGCGATCGCGGTTCCGAAGGCGTTCATCGCTGCATCGGGTGTCTGGAAGAACTTCTGCGCGCTTATCGCCGGAACCGGGATGACGGCGAGCGTAAGCGCGACGATCATCGTGGTTCCTGCCACGGCGAGGAGCGCGCGAATCTCCGATAGTCTTTTCATGATCGCTCTCCTCATCGCCGTCCGCCGCCACGCCCACCGCCGCCACCGCCACCACCACCGCCATGACGCGCGCCGCCACCGCCACCACGATTGAAGTTCGACGACTGGACGCTCGACTGTCCACGGTTGAAATCGCGTTGCGCCGCACCACCCCCGCCTCCGACGCCCTGAAATGCGGTGTCGCGCGCGCCGCCGGCGTATGCCCCTCGATTGCCTGCCTGCGCGCTCGCTGCGCCGCCACGGGCGGGCGATTGAGCGCGATCCGGCATTTGAGCCGCCCGATTGGCGGTCTGAGGACGATTGCCCGCCGCCGCCTGACGATTAGGCGTATTCGCTCGATTGCCCGCCGCCGCCTCACGATTGGGCGTGTTCGCGCGATTGCTCGCGCCCGCGGTATTCGCGCCGGCGCGGTTGGCGACATTCGCGTTATTCGCGCGGCCCGTCCGGTTAGCGGCTCCCTGGTTGCGTGCCGCCGACCGATCCGCCGTGCTCACGCGCTCGGGCGTAGCGCCGGTGCGTCCACGATAGTCGCGTCGCGCATCGGCGCCTTGCACGCCGCGTGAGTACTTGTCGCGCGTCGCGTTATCGCGATAGGCAACGCCCTGGCGGTGCCCTGCGTCATGCTGCCACTTGCCGCCGCCTTGGACCTTGGTGCGATCGAAGTTGCGGTCGATGTTCGTCGCCTTGTTGATGTTGACGTTGACGTCGTTGTTGTTCCAATTGCAATTGCTGAAGATCGCGCCCGCCGCGGCGATGCCCAGGCCCCACGCAAATCCACTCGCGAGGGCGGCTCCGGGATAATAGGCCGGTGGCGGCGGCCAGTACGTCGGCGGGTAGGCCGGGGCGGGCCAGGCGCCATACACGACGGTCGGGTTGTAGGAGGGCACATAGATGACCTGCGGGTCGGCAGGTTCGATGCGCACGATATTTTGCGCGGGAGGTGCCTGACCCGGCTGGCCGGTCTGGCTCGTGGCGGAACGTGGTTCGACACTCACTTTCTGCTGCGGCGTCGACTTCAGATGTCCGGAATCCTGCGCGCGAATCCTCAGGCGCTGCACGGCGGCGAGCACGTCGTTTGGCTGAGCGAGAAAGGCATCCCCGAGTCGCTGGGTCCAGTCCAGCTTGTCGTTCATCGGTACGAGCACCTGCGGAAACGCCACCAGCGATTTGACGCTGACGTCCCATGTCTGATTCTGTACGGCCTTTACCGCGGCGTCGCCCTTCACGTCCGGATGCGCTTTGACCCACCGGCCAGCGTGCACGATTTCCAGCGGATACGTCGAGGCCATCAGCACCTGCGACAACAGCGAATCGGGATAGAGCGCGATGGGCGCGACCAGCGCCTCCAGTTCCTCGGGCGGATATTGTTGAGCCGAAGGCTGGGACGTCGAGGCGGGCAGCGGAGGCAAGGCCGCAGCGGAAGCCGGAGCGACCTCGGAGGCCGGCGCCGCGACGGAGGCAGGGGCTGCTGCCGAAGCTGGAGCGGGCGCCGATGCGGACTGACTCTGGGCCGGCTGATCCTGTTGTTTCGAAGGGCAGCCTGTCAGCAAGACGAGGAGGCTTGCGCTAAGGAGCCGTCCACTCCATGTCGTCATGACCACCCCCGTTCGGTCCGTTGTCGGCAATACGGTCGCTCAGTGAAGAATGGTCTGGCTCGTTGTGTCGGGTGAGCGGCCACACTATCAGCATAGGTCGGGTGGTCGTGTCTGTCAGGTTATCGCCGACACATCGTCTCGTTGAGACACCCACGCGTCCAGTTCCTTGAATTCACTCTGGCGTTCGCATACTGTGACCAAAGAAGCCGTCTGCTCTCCTGTGACGGGAGTGACGTAGCGCATCGCGATGACTTCCATGAAGGAGATGAACGTGCGAGCTTCCGACATCATGACGACTTCGATCATTACGGCGAGCCCGGACATGTCGATACGGCACGCTGCGGGAATGATGGTGTTCGCCGGCATCAGCGGGATGCCTGTGGTCGACGCGTCCGGCAGGCTGCTTGGCATGGTTACGGAAGGCGATCTGATGCGTCGCGCGGAGATCGGGACGGGCGTCAAACAGCCCTCGTGGTGGCTCGAGCTTGCCGCGTCCACGACTGAACTCGCGAGCCAGTATGTGAAGGAACACGCGAGGAAGGTCGAAGATGTGATGACGACCGACGTCTCGACGGTGACCGAAACATGTCCCGTCGCCGATATCGCCGAGTTGCTCGAGCGTCGGCGTATCAAGCGCGTGCCGGTCATGCGCGACGGTAAGGTCGTGGGCGTGGTAAGCCGGGCCAATCTGATTCGCGCGCTCGTGACCATGGCGCCCGAGGTGTCCACGGCGGCGGAGAGCGGCGATAACGCCATTCGCGAAGACGTACTCGCGGCCATGAAGGATCATCTCTGGGCACTCGCGCGGGAAAACGTCACCGTCGAAAACGGAACCGTGCATCTCTGGGGGCCGGTCGTTCGTTCTGAAGAAGGCAACGCGATTCGCGTCGCAGCCGAGAACGTGCCGGGCGTGAGAGACGTCAAGACGCACTTCGGGCTTCCGCCGTCCGATTCGTCGTCGCGCTAGCAAAGACGAACTTCTTTATTAGCGTCGATCGCGCGAAACTGTCCACGACAGGTGCGCGAGTGTCAGTCGCGTTGTCGCGGTCGGCGCTTGACGAGCCGCACAAAAAACCAGTGACAAACGATGAACAATCAACTATCTACTTTGAGAGATTGAAATAGTTGGCGTGGTCCGATATTGCTTTCGCGGTGCGCAGCAAACTATGTAATACGCAGGCAAGACAATTCCGCGCATTGAGGGCGATCAAATGAACGAGATTCATGCGATGCGTGTCTTTGTGCGCGTAGCGGATACGGAAAGTTTCCACAGTACCGCTCGACAACTACGGGTCTCCAACGCGTTGATCAGTCGCGCGATCGCCTCGCTCGAGGCGCGGCTGAAAACCCGGTTGATCAATCGCACCACCCGCAGGGTATCACTGACCGAAGCTGGCGCGCGCTACCTCGAAGGATGTCGCACATTTCTGGAGGAGCTGGATCATCTCGGGTCTACCATCGCGCGTACGGAAGACGAACTCAGCGGCGCGTTGCGCGTCGTCGCTTCGACCGTGGTTTCACAGTTCACCTTGACTCAACTCGTTGATGGGTTCCGCAAGCGCTATCCGAGCGTAACGGTACGGCTGACGCTTGCCGAGCGGCATGTCCATTTCGTCGAAAATGGATTTGATGTTGGCATTGTCACGGGGCTGGCGGATGACACCGCGGTCGTCAAGCGGACGGTCGGCGTCAATGCGTTTGTCCCTGTGGCCACGCCTGCTTTTCTGCGCGAGCATGGCCTGCCTGCCGCGCCGGGAGATCTGCTCAGCCTGTCGTCGGTCGGGTTGGAAGACGAGATACGCAGTCAGACCTGGAATTTCCGTGACCGTCACGGCATCGTGGATGAAGTGAGGCTCGCACCGGCGTACTCGGTCGATAACTGGTTTCTGGCTCGTCTCGCGACGCTCCACAGCATCGGGTTCTCGATCCTGCCGAGAGGCGTGGTGCAGACGGATCTGGACGACGGCATACTTGTTCGCCTGTTGCCGGACTATTCGATCGACGAGCCCGACAAGCATGTCTTCATTGCCTATCCGGCGCGTCAGCATTTGCCTCGCAAGACGTGCGCGTTCATCGAATATGCCTTGGATTATCTGAGCCGGGAACTGGCAGTCTCGAATCGGCGAACTGAAGACAGCGACACGTTGGCTCTGCAGCAACCGCGATCGCTTCCTGATGCGGTTAGCGTCGCAGCGAATGCGATATGACGGATAACGAAATAAATGAATAGTTGTTTTAGATCGACCTAATGCTATGAACGGAGGCGGACATGAAGGCGAACCCACGTGGTTTCACAGGTCGCGTTCTTGCCGGACTGTTGTTGTCATGCACATGCGCCCATGCTGCGAACCTGAACTTCCTCAAGGACACGCCGATCAGCTATATGAAACCCGCCGACCGCAAGGCGCTCAATCGCGCCGCTCAGGAAGCGCTCGACACGAAGAAGGACGGCCAGTCGATCAAATGGAACAACAATGGCACGGGTAACACGGTGCATATCGAAGGCACGGTCACGCCGCGCGACACCGTGAAGCGCGACGGCGGGACGTGCCGCAAAGTCACGCTCGTCGCGGTCGCGAAGGGACAGACGCAGACCTGGACGCCGACCGCGTGCAAGAAAGGGGGGGCGGAGTGGCGCATCGAGAAGCAATGACGCGCCGACCCTCAGATCGAAGATGTCCGCTCCGCGCGCGCGGCGTCACGATACGCATCGACCGCGCTGCCGATGGTCGGATGAAAGCACGCGTCGGGAAAAATCGACGTCAACTCGAAGCGTCTGAGCTTGTCGCGGACGGGGTCTTTCATCTCGGCGAAATGCAGCTCGATGCCGCGCTCTCTCAACGCGCGATGCAGCTCGCGCAGCATGTCGGCGGACGTCACATCGACGCTCGTCACCGGCTCGGCAGTGACGAGGACGCGCTTCACCGGCGTCGGTGCGTCATTCACCGCTTCGATCACACGCTGCTGAAACAGCTCCGCGTTCGCGAAGAAGAGCGGCGCATCCCATCGAAAGAGCAGCAGTCCCGGGATCTGTTCCGCATTCGGGTAGCGCTTCAGGTCGTGATAGCCGCGCAATCCTTCCACCCGGCCGAGCACCGCGAAGTGCGGGCGCCAGCCGTCCCACAGGAACTCGATGACCGCGATCACCACGGCGATGCAGATGCCGGGTATCGCGCCGAACACGGCAACGCCGACGAAGCAGCAGACGGAAAGCCAGAACTCCCACTGCTGGATGCGATAGATGCGCTTCAGGTCGCTGAATTCGAAGAGACCGATCGCCGCCGCGATCACGACGGCCGCGAGCGCGCTATTGGGCAGATGCCGCAGAAGATTCGGCGCGGCGAGCAGGACGGCCGCGACGGCGAGCGCGCCGACGATGCCCGTCACCTGCGTGCGCGCGCCCGCCGCTTCGGCGACCGGCGTGCGCGACGAACTGCTGCTAATCGGAAAGCCCTGGAAAAGCCCGGTCGCGAGATTGGCGACGCCCAGCCCGATCATTTCCTGATTCGGATCGACGCGCATGTTGGCGCGTGCCGCGAAGGTGCGCGACAGCACGCTCGTGTCCGCGAACGCGATCAGCGCCACGGCGCAACCGCCGAGCACGATCCGGACGATATCCGCGCCGCTCGCCCACGGCAGCGACAACGCGGGCAATCCCTGAGGAATCGTCCCGAGCACCTTCACACCTTCGCGGTCGAGATGAAACACCATGACGCACAGGGTCGCGAGCACGACGGCGATCAGAATGCCCGGCACCTTGTCGAAGCGCTTCAGCAGCAGGATGAGCGCGAGACTGCCTGCGCCCACGGCAAAGCTGGTCCAGTTGGATTGCCCGGCCGCGATGGCTTTGACAAGTTCAAACAGATCGCGCAGCGGTCCGCGGTCCTCGATGGAAATGGCGAAAAGCTTGGGCAACTGGCTGATCAGCACTGTCAGCGCGATGCCGTTCATGTAGCCGTAGCGGATCGGCTTGGACAGCAACTCCGTGACGAAGCCGAGCTTGAGCAGGCCGAAGACGATGCAGACGACGCCCGACACGATCGCCATCATGCCCGCGACGGCGATGGCGCGCGAAGGATCGCCCGACGCGCCGATCACGACGACCGCAAGGACGGGCGCGGCGAGCGCCGAGTCGGGGCCGAGCACGAGAATCCGGCTCGGACCGAAGATCGCGTAGGCGAGCAGCGGCACGATCGTCGCGTACAGACCGCAGACGCCGGGCACGCCCGACGCCTCCGCGTACGCGATGCCGACCGGCACGAGCATCGTCGTCAGCACGAGGCCGGCGATGATGTCGTTCTTCAGCCATCCGGCGCGATAGCTCCCGAACATCGCGACAATCGGCAGATGGCGCATCCAGCGCTGCACCGTGCCGGTGACGACCTGTCGCGACCGGGGCGTGTGATCAGTCTGCATGGATCGGCATCGTCGAACGTTCAATGAAGAAAGCGCGCAAGCACGACGACGTATGCCGCCGTGATCGCGAGCTGACACAGCGTCACCGGAAGGCCATAGCGCAGGAACCGGCCGAAGCTGATCGGCGCGCCTTCTTGCGTGCAGATTCCCGCAGCCACGACATTCGCCGCCGAACCGACGAGCGTCGCGTTACCCCCGAGCGTCGCGCCGTACATCATCGCGATGAAGACGGGAATGACCGGCGCGGGCCACTGCGTGAACTGGTCCGACAAGGCCGATTCAGGGACGAATTCCGCCGTGACGAGATACCCCTTGACCATCAGGATGGACGCGGCCGCGACCGGCACGTTCGCGAGCAGCGAAGAAAGCAGTCCGATCCCGCAGATCATCGCGAGCGCGACGAGCGTGAGGCGTGTGCCGAACACCTCGTAAAGCTTGAGCGACATGACCTGCAGCAGGCCCGTCTTCGCCATGCCCTGCACGAGACAGAAGATGCAGGCCAAAAAGAGCAGCGTCTTCCAGTCGACATCGCGCAGCACGCGATCGGTGGGCTCGACCTTGAACGCATACGCGACGAGCAGCGCGAGCGCGCTGGCGATCACCGCGACCACGGGCGGCACGATGCGCGTGGGCAACTCCTCGCCGAGCACGAAAAGCACCATCATGAGCGCGAGCACGAGGACCGCCAGCGCGGCGTAGAGCGGCCGCTTCAGTTTGGCGCGAGGAGTGCGAGGCGGCAGGGGCTTGACGCTGCGCCAGATGCCGCGCATCAGAACGGGCAGGAGCGGAATCACCACGCCGATCGCGAGCAGGCCGCCGAGGCTCGCACGCTTCAGATACTCGCCGAAGCTCATGCCGATCGAACTGCCGACGAGAAAGGTCGCCGGGTCGCCGACGAGCGTCAGCAGGCCGGCGGCATTGCTGAGGAGGGCGGTGAGGATCATCGGCGGCACGATGTCGATGTCGAGCGCGCGGGCGACGCGAATGATGATCGGAGCGAGCAGGATCACCGTCGTCGCATTGGGAAGCAGCGCGCACAGCGGGGCGACGATCACGATCAGCAGGAGCAGAAAGCGCTTGCCGCTGCCCGCCGTGGCCCTGAGATAGTAATCGCCGACGAGATCGAAGAGGCCGGTGGTCGCCAGTATGCGCGCGACCACCATGCCGCCGAACAGCAGGCTGAGCGGCCCCGCCGCGGTTCGCGCGGTCGCGAGCAGATCCTGTTCGTCGATGATGCCGAGCGCGATCAGCACGCTCGTGCCGACGAGCGCGGCGACGGCCATGTCGATCACATCGAAGGCGATCACGAGGATCACCACCGAGAACACGCCGACGACGAGATAGATTTGCCAGTCGCTCATGATGGGCCCGCGCAGGCGTCATTGCATCGGCGGCGCGTACATCAGGCCGCCGCGTGTGTAGAGCTCGTTCAGGCCGCGATCGAGCTTGATCGGGCTTCCGGTGCCGAGATTGCGGTTGAACATCTCTCCGTAGTTGCCGGCGCTCTTGAGCGCGCGAAGCGTCCAGCCAGGGCCGATGCCGAGCGTCGCGGTCACGCTCGGGTCCGGAACGAGCGCGCGAGCCACGAGCGGATCTCTCACGCGCTCGGCCTGATTCTGACGGGTCACGCCGAGTTCTTCCGCGGCGATCAGCGTGAAGAGCACCCAGCGCACGATGACGAGCCATGCGTCATCGCCGCCGCGCACGGCTGGCGCGTGCGGCTGCTTCGAGATTCGTTCCGACAGGATCGCGAGCGCCGATGCACCGCCGGGCGTGCGGCTGCGCAGTGTGGCGAGCAGGGATAGATCGGCCGTCACGGCGCGGCATCGTCCGGAGGTGAAAGCCTGCTCGAGTTCCGCCGCCGAGCCGAGCACCACCGGCTTCAGATCGAGCGCATTCGCATTCGAGTAGCCGACGAGATTGTCTTCGCTGGTCGTCTCACGTTGAACGCAGACGGTCACGCCCTTGAGGGATGCGAGCGTGCGAATGCCGCTCGCCGTCGAAACCATGAAGGCTTGCGCGTCATAGAGCAGCACGCCCGCGAATTGAATCCCGAGCGTGCCTTCACGCAAAAGCGTCCAGGTCGTGTTGCGCGCGAGCAGATCGATGCGGCCCGTTCTGAGCGCCGGGAAGCGGGCGGACGCCCGGAGCGGGACGAAGGCGACCTTGTTCGCATCGCCGAGCGTCGCGGCGGCCACCGCGCGGCAGAAATCCACGTCGATGCCGGACCATTGTCCGGACGCATCCCGCTGGGAAAAGCCGGCGATGCCGTCGCTGACGCCGCATCGCAGGACACCTCGCGCTTCGACCTGCGCGAGCGTTACCGATCCCGCCGCGAAGGCGGGGACCGGCGCTGCCGGCAGCGCGAGCAGCGCGGCGCCTACGATCGCGATGAGATTCGCCGCAGAATTGCGCATCGTCTTCTCGATATGAAGACTCATGTTCACGTCGTCTTGTCACGCGGTTCGCCGTCCGGCGGGACACATGCCAGATTAGGTTGTAGACGAAAACTGGTCCAGTTCAAGCGTTCGTTTCTTCGAAGTCGCGCACGTTGGCAGCAACGAAGCAGGACGAGATCACGATCCAGTGAAGCATGTGCCTACGGGCTCCACAGTATCGACGCACGCCCGGCGCGGAATCTGTCTGCTCGCGACAAACCTTGAACCCTTTACGTATATCACTATGCTGTAAGAAGGCCGAAGCCCGATCCGCGCGTGAGCGGTCCCGGGCTTCCTGCGTTGTCCGCGCGCGATGACCCGAACGCCTCGCCGCGTCGAACAACCGCTTTCGTCAAGCGCGCCAGCCGCCGGTACAACGATGCAGATGCGTCGACGCAAGTTTTCGTGTCTGCGTTGGTCGCAAGCCGGTTCAGGAGAACAACGCATGACAAAGCTGCTGATCGACGTGGTCATCTTTCTTGCGTCGGCGCTGATCACCGTGCCGCTCGCCGTTCGCTTCGGCTTCGGCGCGGTGCTCGGCTACCTGCTTGCGGGCGTCTTGATCGGCCCGTGGGTACTGAGGCTCGTGACCGATGTCGATGCGATCCTTCACTTCTCCGAGCTGGGCATCGTGCTGATGATGTTCGTGATCGGACTCGAAATGAAGATCGACGCGTTGTGGGCGATGCGCCGCACCATCTTCGGCTACGGGACCATGCAGATGACCGTTTGCGCCGCCGCGCTGCTGGGCGTTTTCATGATGCTGGGGCTGCCCTGGCGCATTGCATTGACGGGCGGCCTCGCGCTGTCGCTTTCGTCGACGGCGATGGTCATGTCCGAGCTGCAGGAGCGCAAGCTCATGGACATGCCGACGGGCCGCGCCGGTTTCGGCATTCTGCTGTTCCAGGACATGGCGGCCATTCCGCTGATCGCGCTCCTGCCGCTGCTCGGGCCGACGGTGCCCATGCCCGCCGCCGAACCGGGCTGGCTCCTCGCGCTGAAGGCGCTCGCCATGCTGGGCGCCATCGCGCTCGTCGGGCGCTACCTGCTCAACGCCGTGCTGCGGCTCATCACCAGCACGGGCGTCCCGGAGATATTCACCGCATTCGCGCTGCTGTGGATCGTCGGCATCGCGCTTCTCATGCAGAGCGTGCATCTGTCGATGTCGCTGGGCGCGTTCGTCGCGGGCGTGCTGCTCGCCGATTCCGACTTTCGTCACGAAATCGAAGTCGATATGGCGCCGTTCAAGGGCTTGCTGCTCGGTCTGTTTTTCATCGCGGTAGGCATGTCGATGGATTTCAGCGTGCTCACGCGTGAGCCGGTGCGGGTAGCGGTGCTCGTCGTCGCGGTGGTCAGCGTGAAAGCGGTCGCGCAGTGGTTCCTTGCGCGCCGCTTCGAAGTGCCGGCATCGCACCGGAGCTTCTTCGCCATTCTGCTGTCGCAAGGCGGCGAGTTCGCGTTCGTCGTGATGGCCGCGTCACTGGCGGCGGGTGTCATCGATCAGCGTCAGGCATCGCTCGTCACGCTGGTCGTCGCGCTCTCGATGGTCTCCACGCCCTTGTTGCTGCTCGTACACCGCAGGCTGTCCGAAGCGACTACGCGGGCTCGGGCAGGGTAAGCGTGTTTCCTCGATCACCGCATTCATAGCGTGATCGCCGGCTTCATGCGCCGATTTGTTCTGGAAGTCATGCTGCCCGTCCCGTATTCGAACGGGTCAACGCGAGGAGGCACGAAAATGCTATCGCCGATTTCTGAGCGCACGCTCTCCAGGGAACTGCTCGATGTCCTGATTCGCGCCGGTCTCGTCGCCGTTCTGGCGGTCTTCTGTTTTCGGGTATTCGTGCCGTTCCTCGACCTGATGGTCTGGGCGCTGATTCTCGCGGTCACGCTGTACCCGCTTCAGGTCCGGCTTCGCGGCGCGTTTGGAGGCAAGGACGGTCTGATCGCCACGTTGATCATCTTCGTCGCGTTCGCCGTCATCCTCGTGCCGACGTACCTGCTCGGCGTGGCGGTTGCCACGTCCATCGAGCGCGCGATGGGCGTCGTCAGGAGCGGCACCTTCCAGATTCCGCCGCCAGCGGAATCGGTGGCCGCGTGGCCTCTGGTCGGTCAGCGGGTATACGACTTCTGGGCGCAGGCATCGACGGATGTCTCGGGTCTTGCGCAGAAGTTTGCGCCGCAGATCAAGGAAGCCGGTCTTGCCGTGCTCGGCACGATCACCGGACTGGGCGCCGGGCTGATCGTGTTCTTTCTCGCGCTGATCGTCGCGGGTATCTTCATGGCGCATGGCGAGAAGGGCTATGGCAGCGCCGTGCAGATCGCCTCGCGCATCTCCGGGCCCGAGAACGGCCAGCAGATCGCGGATCTTTGCACGGCCACGATTCGCGCGGTGGCGCAAGGCGTGGTCGGGATCGCGTTCATCCAGATGCTGTTGATCGGCATCGGCTTCGTCATCATGGGCATTCCCGGCGCGGGGCTGCTCGCGCTGGCCGTGCTGCTGATCGGCATCATGCAGTTGCCGGCGACGTTGATCACGATTCCCGTCATCATCTTCGTGATCGTGACGAATGGCGTGAGCACGGCGACGATCGTCTTCTCGGTCTATACCTTCATCGCCGGTCTCGCCGATAACGTGCTCAAGCCGATGCTGCTGGGTCGCGGCGTCGCGGTGCCGATGCCCGTGGTGCTGATCGGCGCGCTCGGCGGCATGGTGACGGGCGGCGTGATCGGCCTGTTCATCGGTCCCGTGATGCTCGCGGTCGCCTACAAGCTGTTCTGGCGGTGGGTGAAACAACAACCGTCCCTGGAACCCCCGCAACAACAGGAGCGGCTCTGAGGGGTCGCCTTCGATGCACGCCTCCCGGATCAGACGGCCGCGGCTGACGGACTGCGTCATCGTGGGCCTTGCGTCGTTGCTGAGCGGCTGCATGCGCGTGGGGCCGGACTTTCATCCGCAACACGAGCCCTGGAGCGAACACTGGAGCAGCACGTCGCTCGAACAGGTCACGCAGCAGGCGCCGCAGCCCGATGTCCGGCAATGGTGGCGAATGTTCGGCGACGAGAATCTCGAACGCCTGATGGAACAAGCCGATGCCGGGAACGGCGACCTGCAGATCGCCGGATTGCGCGTGATCGAGGCGCGCGCACAACTGGGCATCGCGCTCGCGGGACGCTATCCGCAAGTGCAGCAGGCCAGCGCCGAGGCGCTTGCGTCGGCGCAAAAGCGTTCGGACGGTTTCGATCCGCGCTCGGGCGTGTATCTGCAGTATGGCGCGGGCTTCGTCGTCGGATGGGAGCTCGACTTCTGGGGGCGTTTCGCACGCGCGATCGAGTCGGCCGACGCCGCGTTCTTCGCCGCGCAGGCGAACCGCGACGCCGCGCTGGTTCTTCTGCACGCTCAGGTCGCCGAAACCTATTTCACGCTGCGCACCGGCGAGGCGCGCCTGCGCATTGCCCGCGAGAACGCTCAGTTGCAGAAACGCAGCTACGACATCGCGCAAAAACTCTTCAAGGCCGGCGAGACGGATGAACTGGATTTCCAGCAAGCGAATACGCAGTATCTGGGTACGTTGAGCAGCATCCCTGAACTCGAAAGCCAGATCGTGCTCGCGAAACACGCGCTGTCTTTGCTGATGGGCCGGCCGCCCGGCCCGTTGCCGGAACTCGGCGTGTCGTCCGGTAAGGGAGGCGTGATTCCGCTGGTGGATCGCGCCGTCCTGCAGGACGTACCCGCCGATCTGCTGCTGCGCCGCCCCGACGTGCGCGCCGCCGAATATCAGATGGCAGCGCAGTCGGCGCTCATCGGCGTGGCGGAAGCGGATCTCTATCCTTCGGTCTCCCTGCTTGGCACGCTCGGCTTCAGCGCGAGCTCGCTGAAGGGCTCGCCGAGCACGCTTGCCGTGGCGATCGGTCCCAGCGTGGTCTGGAACGTCTTCGATCACGGCAGAATCACGAACAATGTGCGCGTTCAGGACGCGCGGCTGCAACAGCTGACGGTCGCTTATCAGAACACGGTCCGCGAAGCGGCGCGCGAGGCCGATGACGCCGCCACCTCGCTGATCGCCGCGTCGCGCCGCGATGCCATCCTCAACGAGGCGCAAGGGGCCGCGCGGCGCTCGCTGACGCTCGCCAGCACGATCTATCGGGAAGGGTATTCGGACTTCCAGCGCGTGCTCGATGCGCAGCGCGCGCTGTTCGCCCAGCAGGACGCGTATGTCGTCAACCGGCGCAACGCGGTCGGCAGCCTGATCGCGCTCTACAAGGCGCTGGGCGGCGGCTGGACCACGCGCCAGCCGCTCGTCGATGCCGCGACACGCCAGCAGATGCAGCAACGCACCGACTGGGGCGATCTGCTGAACGAGGTGAGCGTGCCATCCGAAGGAGCGGCCCGATGAGCGAAACGGGCGGGTCTTCGGAAACCGCATCGGCGCGCACGCCGCCGCCTGCTCCGGCTGGCGATCCATCGGGCAGGGCGCTGAAGTGTGTGATCACGCTGATCGTCGTGAGCCTGATCTGGTATCTGCTGGCCGACCGCATCACGCCCTATACGCAGCAGGCGCGCGTGCAGGCCAATGTGGTGCCCGTCGCCGCGGAAGTATCGGGCCGGGTGACGCGCGTGCTGGTGCGTGACAATCAGGAGGTCAACGCAGGCGACGTGCTTTTCGAAATCGACGGCGAGCAATACCGCATCACCGCCGATCGCGCGCGCGCCGATCTCGAAACCATGCGCAGGCAGATCGGCGCAAGCACGGCCGGCATCGATTCGGCGCGTGCGTCGCTGCGCGCGGCCATCGCGAACGAGGTCAAGGCGCGGCAGGACAGCGAGCGGCTTGAACGGCTGTATCGCGAGGACGAAGGCACGATCTCGCTGCGGCGCCTCGAAGTGGCGCGAGCGACTTACGAGCAAGCTCAGAGTCAGGTCGCCGCGGCGCGCGCGGAAGTCGAGCGTGCACGCGAACAGCAGGGCGGCATCGAGGCGGAGAATGCGCAGTTGCGCAGCGCGGCCGGGGCGCTCCAGAAGGCCGACCTCGATCTCGCCAACACGCGCATCAGGGCGCGAACCGGCGGCGTCATTACCGATCTCGGCACGGAAGTCGGGCAGTTCGCATCCGCAGGCAAGCCGGTGATGACGCTGATCGCGATCCGCGACGTGTGGATCAGCGCGGACATGACCGAAAACAATCTCGGCCGCCTGAGGCCCGGCACGCCTGTGGCCATCGTGCTGGATGCGCTGCCGGGCGAAGTCTTCAATGGGCGGATTCGCAGCATCGGGTTCGGCGTGAGTGTGGGACAGAGCACGCCGCCCGGCAGTCTGCCTTCCGTACAGACAAGCCGCGACTGGCTGCGGCCGGCGCAGCGCTTTCCGGTGATCGTCGAATTCGATAAGGACGAGCGTGCGCGCCTCTACAACATGCGTGTCGGCGGTCAGGCCGAGGTGATGGCGTTTCCGAGTCAGGGCAATCCGCTCAATCCGCTCGGCCGCATGTTCCTGCGCGTGATGAGCTGGCTGGCGTACGTCTACTGAGCACGCCGATGGAAAACACGCTCCAGCTTCCCGGCCGTCGCACGCTGCGCATGGCGACCGGGACGGCGCTGTGCCTCGCGATCAGCTTCGCGTTCGATTTCCCGATTCCCGTGATCGCGCCGGTGTTCGCGGTCTTTCTGCTCGCGACGCAGAACCGGCCGATGTCGTTCAGGGCAGCCGCGATGTTGGCGCTGGTCGTGATGCTGACGACCGGTAGCGGCCTGCTGCTCGTTCCGCTGCTTCGTCATTACGCGCTCGCCGGTGTGTTGCTCGTCGGCCTGTTGCTCTTCGTCGCGTTCCTCTACGGGGTGCGCGGCGGCAACAACCTCGTCGCGACCTTTCTGGTGGCAGGGCTCACGATGATCTCCGCGGCCGGCACCGCCGACTTCCAGGTGGGCGCAACGGTGGTCGGCGCGCTGGTGAAGGGGCTGCTGCTCGCGTTGCTGGTGTCGGCGCTCATGCACGGCCTGTTTCCCGAGAGCGCGAACGCGCGGCCACCGCCTCCCGCGAGGGCCGTGTCCTCCCATCAGGCCGCGCGCATTGCACTGCGCGCCGCGCTCGTGGTCATGCCGGCGTACCTCCTTGCAATGACCGACCCGGCGAGCTATATGCCGATCATCATGAAATCGGTCAGCCTCGGCAGACAGAGTTGCACCACGACCGCGCGCGGCGCGGCGCGGGAGCTCATCGGCTCGACCCTGCTCGGCGGGCTGCTAGCAATTCTGTTCTGGTTTGCGCTGAAACTCTCGGTGCACCTGTGGATGTTCTTCCTGTGGATGCTGCTGTTCGGTTTGATGGTCGGGCGCAGGCTCTACGGCATCAGGATGACGCGCTACCCGCCGGGTGTCTGGCTGAACGGCTTCATCACGATGATCATCCTGCTGGGCCAGTCAGTGCAGGACAGCATCGCGGGCAAGGACGTCTATACGGCGTTCGCGGTGCGCATGGGGCTTTTTCTTGCGGTCAGCCTGTACGCGTGCCTGATGCTGCAGGTTTTCGATCGACCGCACAGCGAGTGATGGCGCATGACTCGCAGGTTCGACTTGACCGCGTCTCGCGTAATCAGTATTTGATGTCTCTTGCGGTTTGACGCCCGTGCTGCTTCGTCTGCCGCTTGTCGTGCCGGCAATGCGCGTTCGATTGCTGGTTGGCGGCGCGGCAGTCCTGCTTGGTGTGCCGGGAGTCCTGGCGCGTATCCTGACGAACGTCGCGACCGGCGCGACGTTGTTGTGCCTGCTCCGTTGCCAAAGACACGTCCGGCCAGGAGCAGACGAGCATCGCAGTGACCAACGCGGTAAGCCTGAGGTTGCGAGCGAACATGATGTGAGTTCCGGAGGACGAGTCGAGACATCTTGGATAAGGTGCGTGCATCAAGATAGCTGCATCCTCGACCATTGTGAATCGGCTTTTGCAACGACGACGCATAGCAGTAAGCAGCACGATGATTCGATTGATCAAGAAATCGAAATACTGCCAGGCAGACGGGCTCATATCGACCGGAGAGCGCACCCGTGAAACGATGCAAAGCGATCACCGGAGCATGCTTCTCGCTTGTCGTGGGCAGCGCCTGCGCAAGCCCGGTCGATTTTTCGAACGCATTGCCCAATTTCTTTGGCGCGGGGATCGGTTCGACCACCGAGTATGCCGGCGGCAAGGATCGCATCGTCGGTGTGCTTCCTGGTATGCGATACGTGACGAGCGGTGGCCACCTGTTCGAGTGGTACGGAACATATACGCAATACAACTTCGGGAGTCTTACCGGATTTCAGTGGGGGCCGGCTCTGGCGCTTCGTCTGGGACGACGGAATGTCGACGACGCGGTCGTGTCGCAGGTTCACGACGTCTCCACCACGGTGGAAGGCGGCGGATACGTCGGCTACGAATACAGTCACGTCGGCGATGTGCCGTTCCGCTTGCGAGGGGAGGTGACCGTTGTCACGAATGCCGGCTCCGTCTACACGGGTGCGCGTACCACGCTGAATACGAGCGCATGGCTTCCACTGCATTCGCGCGTGTTCATCGGCGGGGGACTCGGTGCGACATGGGTGAGCGGCGGCTTCAACGAAACCTACTACGGCGTGACATCCGAGGACTCCCAGAAGAGCGGATTACCGGTCTTCAATCCCGGAGGCGGCCTCAATCAGATTACCGGCTGGGTCGCCGGTATCTTTCAAGTCAGCCCGAAATGGTACGCGGGCGCGATGGTCTACTACCAGCGCCTGATGGGTGATTCGGCAGCCAGCCCCATCGTGACGCAGCGTGGCACGCGCAATCAACTTACATACGGCGTCGGGATCGCTTATGCCTTTCAATGACCTTCACTGAAACCGGGGCCAACGGGCGCGGTTGATCGGCAATTCCATCATCGTCCGGGCCGACATCGATATGATCAGGTTGCTTGAATTCACGAACGAGTTCGCATACTGTGAGCAGAGCAGAGTGCGGTTTATACCGCGTTGTCGTTCCTGGAAAAGTTCGCGCGGAGAGGAACGGCCGGCACACCTCATATCTCCGTGAAGCGTCGATAGCAGTCAAAGAGAGGAGGTAGCCATGAATCGTCTCAAAGGAGCTGTAGTGCTGATGTCGATCGCGTTCGCAACGAATGCGTGGGCACAAACCGATCAGGGCGCGGCTCAGCCCGCGCATAACGACGAAATCGTCAAGATGCGAATGGAAGTCTCCGCAGCCAACAAGAAATATAACCAGAAGGTCGCAGCGGCCAAGAAAGTCTACGACCACAAGAAGGCGGAAGCCGCCAAAGAGCGCGACGCGGCCATCGCGGCAGCACATGGTGGTGCGACTGCGCAATGATCGCTGCGTGAAAGGGCAAGTGCAATCCGATGTTCTTTGGAACTGAGACGGCCCTGTAACGACCCGGGCTCTGGAACACGCGCGGTATAGCCAATCCTGGTGGTGCTGGACATGCGTGAGTGCTTTAGCGTGATGGTCATCGCATCCGCGCTGTGTGCAGGCGGGTGCGCAGTTCCTCAAACGCCACCGGAAAGCGGTGCGCAAACGGTCGCTCCGACACCTGCCGCAAGCGGCACGCAAACCGTGGCTCAGGCGTCGGAGGCAGGACGTGCGCAACCTGTCGCGATGGAGTCGGGTTCGCTGGATGCGCTCGTCGGTCCGATTGCACTCTATCCCGACGATCTCGTCGCGATCATTCTTCCTGCATCGACTTATCCGGTCGAAGTGGTGCAGGCAGACCGGTTTCTCGATCGCAGAAAAACCGAGAAGAACTTGCCGGTCAACGAAGCATGGCAGGATCCGATCAAGGCGCTGCTGAACTACCCCGAAGTGCTCAAGACGATGAGCACCAACCTCGACTGGACCGTGGCGCTCGGCGAAGCCGTGGTGACGGATCAAAGCGCCGTGTTGCAGGCCGTGCAGCGTTTCCGGCGTCAGACTCAGTCGGTGGGCAATCTCAAGACGGACGACAAGCAGACGGTGGTGGTCGAGAAGGAAGTCATCAAGATCGTTCCTTCGAATCCCGAGGTCATCTACGTGCCGCAGTACAACCCGTCGACGGTCGTCATCAGCAGCCCGACGCCGGTGTATACCTACTGGCCAGCGCCTTATCCGGTCTACTACTATCCCTACGCACCGGGCGCGGCATTCGCGACGGGCCTCATCTGGGGCGCCGCGATCACGGCGGCGTGGAACGGCGGGCACTACGTGTCGCACTACGAGGGCGGCAACAACACCATCAACATCAACCGCGAAGGGAATGTCAACCGGGCCGAGGTCAAGAACGAACTGAGCAATCGCGCTGCGAACCGCTCGGCGGACGGAACCTCTGCGTCTCAGCGCTCGACCCAGTGGCGCTCGGAAAAGAAGCCCGGACAGGTATCGGGCGCGAGCACGCGCGCATCGGCGCAACGCGTGGGCGATGCGCCATCTCGCGCCGGCGCGCGAACCCCGACGGCCGCGCAGTCGCCACGCGCACAGAGCGCCGGAAATCTTCAGGGACGGGGCGGCGACGCGTTCAGCGGCTACGGGTCCGCCCAAGGCGCGAGAGCGGACAGCGCGCGCGGCGCGGCGAGCCGGCAGTCGATGTCGGGCGGGCAAGGTGGACGCAATTTTCAGGGTGGCTTTTCGGGCGGCGCACGTGGTGGATTTGGCGGAGGCGGCCGCGGCGGTCGCCGATAGGAGACGCTTCATGAATAGCACGTCTCGTCGATTCGTCGCATGCGCGATCGTCGCGATGCTCATCGTTCCTCTGCGCGTTCTCGCCGCCGGGGATCAGGAGACGTTCAGGACACCGGAAGAAGCCGTCAGCGCACTGGAACAGGCGCTCAAGTCGAACGACGACGCCGCGCTCATCGCCATCTTCGGCAATGCGCACAAGGAACTCGTCGTGACGCCGGACGAAGCCGAGAACCGCGAGTTGCGCTCCAATGCGCTCGCCGAGTTCAATGCGTATCACATGCTGGAGGAAACGTCGCCGGACCGCCGCGTTCTGCGTATCGGCGATGAAGCGTGGCCCATGCCGATTCCGCTCGTCCGCACGCAGGGCGCGTGGCGCTTCGCAACCGAAGAGGGTGAGCAGGAAGTGCTGGACCGGCGCATCGGCGCGAACGAGCGCGAGGCCATCAAGGTGATGCGCGCGTATGTCGATGCGCAACGCGAGTACGCGACGCGCGACCGTGTGGGCGATGGCGTGCTGCAATACGCGCGCAAGCTCGGCAGCACGCCAGGCAAGCGTGACGGGCTGTATTGGCCCGCGGATGAATCGAAGGGTGAAGAGGCGAGTCCGTTCGGGCCGCTGATCGCAGCAAGCGCGAACTATCTCAAGGATCGGAACCCGGGCGACGCGTATCACGGCTATTACTTCCGCATTCTCACGCGACAGGGAAAGCACGCGGCGGGCGGTCCTTTCACGTACATCGTCAACGGGCGCATGCTGGCGGGCTTCGCGATGGCCGCGTATCCCGCGCAATATGGCTCAAGCGGGGTGATGACTTTTGTGGTCAACAACAACGGCATCGTGTATCAGAAGAATCGCGGCGCGACGGCGAAGCCGCTGACCGAGTTCGATCCTGATGCGTCGTGGAGCCGTGTGCAGCAGCCTTGAGGGTGCACGGGTCTTGGCCTGCAATCGGCCACGAGCGCGGCGCAAGATCTCATAACAATGCCCGAGGCGATCATCTTCCCATGTGTTCGTCCAGAAAAGCGGCGGTCTGATCGAGCGCCTCTCGCGCGGCTTCCAGGCGCTCGACGCTCTGCTGAAACACGTGGTCCATGCCCATCCATTCCTGCAGCGTGACTGCGTGGCCGGCAGCACAGGCCTTTTGCGCATAGCGCGAGGCGTCGTCGTAGAGAATTTCCTCCGAGCCCACCTGGACGAGCAGCGGCGGCAGCGCATCGGGAATATCGAACAGGGGAGACGCGCGTGGATCGTCGGATGGAGCCGAGCCGAGATAGCCGCGTGCGGCCTCGCGAAGACTGGTCTCGTCGAGCAGCACATCGCTCGATGCACGTTCGCGGACACTCGGCCCGCTCAAGGTCAGATCGGTCCACGGTGAAAACACGACCGCCGCCGATACCTTCGCGACTCGCGCGAGCGTTGCCAGCGTGAGACCGCCGCCAGCCGAGTCGCCCACGACACCGACCTTGCCATGGATGCCGAGCAGCCGTTCGAGTGCTCCGGAGGCGAGATCGAGCGCACCGGGCAACGCGGTTTCGGGCGCGAGCGGGTATTCGAGGATGAACGTCGTGCGCCGCGCGCGCGACGCGATCTGGCTGACCAAGCCGCGATACGCCGGCGCCGTGCCCATCATGTATGCGCCGCCGTGAAGATAGAGCAGCGCCTGATCGTCCACGCGCTTGTCCGGCACGCAGATCCAGCCCGGAATGGCTGCGTCCGTGGACGGATGGAACGTCACGTCGGGCGATGGCGGCGTCATCGCGAAGAACGCATCGTACGCGACGCGCGGCGCGGTCTTCGCGAGCGTACCGGACCATAGATGCCTGAACGTCGCATGCAGCGCGGGAAGGGCGTTCCGGTCCGATGACGTCAACGGAAAGACTTCGACCGCTTTCGGGTCGGCGTTGTCGCGGGTCATGCGGGATCGCGTCATGGTCATCGTCGTCGTCTCCTTGCTGGATGTATCGCAGCTTAGTCGTCCGGGCGCGCGAAACAAGGCGCTGGCGTCGGACGCTGCGTGCAACGCGTTGGACGATCGGTGCGCCGGGCTTTGTTTCCGGCTCTCCTGCGCGGGCATCCGAGCGGCACGTCGGTCGACGAGCGCGCCTGTCTAAGTGCGCAGCGACCTCAACCCCGCACGGACTTCCCCGGCGAAGAGATCCGGCTGTTCCCACGCCGCGAAGTGGCCGCCCTTGTCGAGCCGGTTGTACCAGATGAGGTTGTGATACGCGCGTTCCGTCCAGCTTCGCGGCGCCTGATAGTTCTCGCGCGGAAATACGCTGACCGCAGCGGGCACCGACACGTCCGCTGCGCCGATGAAGTTGAAATGCGATTCCCAGTAGAAACGCGCGGCCGAGACGCCGGTGTTCGTCAGCCAGTAGAGCGTGATGTCGTCGAGCACGTCGTCGCGCGTCATCGCTCCTGACGATTCGCCGTTGACGGTGCGCCCGAACACCGCCGACGTCAGCGCCGCCGCGGGCTGCACGTAACCGTCGCCGTGATCGAGCAACCAGCCCGCAAGACCGATGGGCGAATCCGCGATACCGTACAGCGTCTGCGGGCGCGTACCCATTTCCAGCGCGTATGCGCGGCGCTTCCTTGCGGCGCTGGCGAGCTGGTCGTACGCGTGCTTCTCTTCATCGTCGAGGCCCGCGGGCGGCGGATCGCCGGCTTGCAGCGCCTTGGCGATATCGGCGGGAACGGTCGCCGGGAAGTTGACATGGATGCCGAGCAATTCAGGCGGCGCCTGCTTGCCCATCACGTTCGCGACGACACCGCCCAGATCTCCGCCTTGCGCCGCGAACTTCTGGTATCCGAGCCGCTTCATGAGCGTCACCCAGGCGCGTGCGGTGCGTTCGGGGCCCCAGCCGGTTTGCGTCGGCTTGCCCGAGAATCCATAGCCGGGCAGGGAGGGAATGACCAGATGAAAGGCATCCGACGCACTCGCGCCGTGTGCCGTGGGATTGGTCAGTGGATCGATGATCTTGAACTGCTCGATCACCGAACCGGGCCATCCATGCGTCACGATGAGCGGCATGGCGTTCTCATGTTTCGAACGAACATGGATGAAGTGAATATCCAGTCCGTCGATCTCGGTCACGAAATTCGGATAACCGTTCAGCTTCGCCTCGACCTTGCGCCAGTCGTAATCCGTGACCCAATGACGCGCAAGCTCTTGCATCATCGCGAGCGGCACGCCTTGCGAATCGTCGGACACGGTTTCGCGTTCGGGCCATCGCGTCGCTCTGATACGTCGACGCAGATCGGAGAGTTGCGCCTCGGGTACGTGCACACGAAGCGGACGAATGGCGTCGTTGTCGCCGTTCGCTGCCTTCGTGACTGAAACAATGGACGGATTCGTTTCTGCAAAAGCCAGCCGGCTCAGCGATACCGCCGCGACACCGGCCGCTGCGGCCTCCACGAAACGGCGGCGTGAGGGAGACGGGGGAACGGTTTTGTTGTCGAACATGAGAACTCCTGATGAAAATTAAGCGATCCACGTACTGCCGGTGACACCCATCGCGCCGGCAGCGCCCGTTACGAGAATCGGCCGATCGTGTCCAGATGCACATACATACATAAATGTGCAGTGTTCGAAGCGTTGATGAGTTTCAGATGATATGCGCCACGCTCGCTGATTGTTTCAGGCTGCTCGTTCTGAAGCGAAGTGCCCGCTGTTCTTATTAAAGCGTGCGAACGTATCCCGCACGTGTCGAAAAGCGACGCGCTGAGTAAGCGCGCGTATCTGCATGAGCCGCAGATACGTTGCGATACACAATCGAATGCGTCGATACAGGTCAATGGTGATCGCCATTGTATTTTGTTAAGGGCGATATAATCGAGCGGAGAACGATGCGGAGCATGGACGATGGGCGTTTCGAAACAGCAGGCGGCGGAGAACCGCAAGGCGATCATCGCGGCGTCGGAGAAGCTGTTCCGTGAGCACGGGATCGACGGCGTCGGGCTGAGTGCGTTAATGAAGGCCGCGGGGTTCACTCAGGGCGGCTTCTACAACCACTTCGAATCGAAGGAAGCGCTGGCCGCCGCGGTCGTGGCGAACGCGATGGACAAGGCCAATCGCAACCTGAAGGAAGCCATCGACGCACCGATCGGGCGCGGCGGCAACCGCCTGAAGCGGCAGTTGGACTTTTACTTGTCCGGCTCGCATTGCGGCGACATCGAGCGGGGTTGCGCGGTGGCGGGACTGACCGCCGACGTGCGCCGCCTCGGCCCCGAAGCGCAGTCGCACTTCGCCAGCGGCTTCGAAACGATGATCGATACGCTGACCGCGCTCATCGCAGAACAGCGCGGCGTAGGCGCGGAACACGACGAAGCCCGCCGCGAAGCGCTCGCGTTCTATAGCGAGATGGTTGGCGCGCTGATCCTCTCGCGGGCGATCGGCGGCGCGAATCCGGCGCTCGGCGAGGAAATACTGGAGGCGAGCCGGCGGACGCTTCTCAGGAACTTTGCACTGGACGGGCGACGCGGCAAGCGCTGAAGCCGTGAAGCATCGGTCAGAGAATCAGACGACGGAACGTTTCTCATGGACCTGAACCTCATCGGCCTGTTCGTCGAGATCGTCGAATCGCGCAGCCTGAGCGACGCCGCGCGCAAGCTCGGCATGACGCGCGCGAACATCAGTCAGCGGCTCAAGCTGCTGGAGCGCGAAACCGGCGCGCAACTGCTGCGCCGCTCGACGCGCAACCTCGAACTCACGCAGGCCGGCCACACGCTCTACGACTGCGGGCGACGCATGCTGGAGGACCTCGGCGCGGCGCGCGCATCGATCGACAATCTCGGGCAGTCGCTGACCGGCCGTGTGCGCGTCAGCGTGCCGACGGGCTTCGGGAGAATGTTCATCGGAACGAAGCTGCTCGACTTCGCGCACACGCATCCGGGCATCACGCTGAACGTGACGTTCAACAACCGCATCGAGGATCTGATCGCGTCGGAAGTGGATGTCGCGTTGCGGATCACGAGGACGCCGCCGCTCGATTGCGTGGCGCGCAATATCTGCTCGTTCGACTGGAGCCTGTACGCGTCGGCGGACTACGTCGGCAAACATGGGCCGATCGAATCTCCGGCGGATCTCGAAAGGCTGGCGCTGGTCGCGGCGCCGCATCCGGACCGGCGGATCACGATGACGCTCACGCATCGGCAGGACGAAGCCGATGTCCACGCCATCACCATGCAGCCCGCGCTGCAGTCGTCCGACTTTCCGTTTCTTGCGGAGGCGGTATGTGCGGGCATGGGCGTGGGGCTTCTTCCGGCCTATGTGCCGTATGCGCCCGCGGGACGTGGACTGCTACGCATCCTGCCGCAATATCGTGTCGCGGGCCCGCTGAACACGCTTTATATCGTGACGCTTCCCAACCGCTTTCCTTCGCCGGCGACACAGGCGCTGATCGACTATCTGCGCACCGAAATCACGGCGCTCGCGCAGACCTGGGCCTGAGTTCAGGCTTCGCCTTCGATGGCCGCGCGGTCATCGATGTCAATTTTCAGTTAACAGTTCGTCAACTGCCACTTGGATTGTCAAGGCCAAGGCTGCATTCCACAATCGCCTCACACCAAATATACGGAGACAAGGGCGATGACCCCGGAAGTGTCTGCAGACGTCGTCACGCAGGAATTGCGCGGCCGCATCCTCGTCGTGACCATCGACAACCCGCCCGTCAACGCGCTCGGCGCGAACGTGCGATACGAACTGCAACTTGCGATCGAGGCCGCCGAAACGAATGCCGCCGTCGATGCCGTATTGCTGCTCGGCGCGGGGCGCAACTTTATTGCCGGCGCGGATATCCGCGAGTTCGGCAAAGCGCCGCTGCCGCCGTCGCTGCCCGATGTGTGCAACCAGATCGAAGCCTGCGGCAAGCCTGTCGTCGCGGCGATCCGGGGCGCGGCGCTTGGCGGCGGCCTCGAAATCGCGCTTGCGGCGCACTACCGTATCGCGCTCGCCGATGCAAAGCTGGGCCTGCCCGAAGTGGCGCTCGGCCTCCTGCCCGGCGCGGGTGGCACGCAGCGCGCGCCGCATCTGCTCGGCGCGAAAGCCGCACTCGATCTGATGTTGAGCGGCCGTCATTTGGGCGCGAAGGAAGCCCACGCAATCGGGCTCATCGATCGAATCGGCGAAGGCGACGATGTTCTGACCGAAGGCCTCGCCTATACGCGGGCATTGCTGACCGCGCGTGCACCGGCGCGCCGGACGCGCGACGCGAACGGTCTAGCCGATCATGTTGCGAGCCGCGCGGCCATCGACGTGGCGCGAGCCGAAACATCGAAGAAATCGCGCGGACTCTTTGCGCCGCTGAGGATTGTCGATGCCGTGCGCGCGGCGCTCGAATCGCCCTTCGACGAGGGCTTGCGCCACGAACGCCAGCTCTTCCTGCAATGTCTCGACAGCCCGCAGCGCGCGGGGCTGGTCCACGCCTTCTTCGCGGAGCGCGAGGTGCTGAAAGCGCCCGAAACGCGCGATGCCAAGCCGCGCGCGATCGCGAGCGTGGGCGTGGTGGGCGGCGGCACGATGGGCGCGGGCATCGCGGTGGCCGTGCTCGATGCGGGTCTGCCGGTCACGATGATCGAGCGTGACGACGCGGCGCTGGCGCGAGGCCGCGCGCATGTCGAGAAGGTCTACGAGGCACTGATTGCGAAGGGCCGCATGACACCCGAGACCAGGGCCGCCGTCCTCGCGCGCTTCAGCGGCAGCACATCGTACGATGCGCTGGGCGCGGCCGATCTCGTGATCGAAGCGGTGTTCGAAGACATGGCCGTCAAGCAGGCGGTGTTTGCCGAGCTCGACCGCGTCTGCAAGCCGGGCGCGGTGCTCGCGACCAACACCTCGTATCTCGACATCGATGAGATCGCCGCGAGCATTTCGCGCCCCGCGGATGTCGTGGGCCTGCACTTCTTCTCGCCGGCGAACGTCATGAAGCTGCTGGAAGTCGTGGTGCCCGCGCAGGTCAGCGCCGACGTCGTCGCCACTGCTTTCGAACTGGCGAAGAAGCTGCGCAAGGTGCCGGTGCGCGCGGGCGTGTGCGACGGCTTCATCGGCAATCGAGTGCTGGCCGTTTATCGCGCGGCCGCCGATCATATGATGGAAGACGGCGCGTCGCCCTACCAGATCGACCGCGTGCTGCGCGAGTTCGGTTTTCCGATGGGACCGTTCCAGGTGTCGGACCTCGCGGGCGGCGACATCGGCTGGGCCACGCGCAAGCGCCGCGCCGCCACGCGCGATCCGAAAGCGCGCTATGTTCAGATCGCCGATCGCATCTGCGAACGCGGCTGGTTCGGTCAGAAGACGGGACGCGGCTACTACCTGTATCCCGATGGCGCGCGCAGCGGCGTGCCCGATCCCGAAGTCGAGGCGATCATCGACGCCGAGCGCGAGCGCGCCGGCATCGCGCCGCGCGCTTTCACGGACGACGAGATCATCCGCCGCTACATGGCCGCGATGATCAACGAAGGCGCGAACGTCGTGCATGAAGGCATTGCGCTGCGTCCGCTCGACGTGGACGTGACGTTTCTATACGGCTACGGCTTCCCGCGTCATCGCGGCGGTCCGATGAAATATGCCGACAGCATCGGCCTGGCGAAGGTGCTCGCCGATATCCGCGAGTTCGCGAAAGAGGACCCGATCTTCTGGAAGCCGTCGCCGCTCATCGTCGAACTCGTCGAACAGGGCGAAACGCTTGCGAGCCTCAACCAGTCCGCATGATTCGTTCGGTATTTTATTTTTCTCATTGACTTAGGATTACTACGCATGCGAGAAGCCGTCATTGTTTCTACCGCGCGCACGCCGCTGACCAAGGCGCATCGCGGCGAGTTCAACATCACGCCCGGTCCCACGCTCGCGTCGTTCGCGGTGCGCGCCGCCGTGGAGCGTTCGGGCGTCGATCCGTCGATGATCGAGGACGCGATCCTCGGCTGTGGCTATCCGGAAGGCATCACCGGCCGCAATATCGCGCGCCAGACCGTGATCCGCGCGGGCCTGCCGCTGTCGATCGCGGGCACGACCATCACCCGCTTCTGCGCGTCCGGCTTGCAGGCGATCGCGATGGCGGCGGGCCGCATCGTCGTCGATGGCGCGCCGGCGATCATCGCGGGCGGCGTCGAAAGCATCTCGGGACTGCGCACCCGCGAGGACGGCGTGAGCGGCCTCGATCCGTGGATCGTCGAACACAAGCCCGAGGTCTATATGGCGATGATCGACACCGGCGATATCGTTGCGCGTCGCTATGGCATCAGCCGCGAAGCGCAGGATCGTTTCTCGGCGGAGAGCCAGCGGCGCACGGAGGAAGCTCAGCTTGCCGGGCGCCATGCCGACGAGATCGTGCCCGTCACGACGACGATGGCCGTCACCGACAAGGCAACGGGCGCCGTCAAATACCGCGAGGTGACCGTTTCCGGAGACACCTGCAACCGCCCCGGCACGACCTACGAAGCGCTCGCGAGTCTCGTTCCCGTCAAAGGCCCGGACAAGTTCGTCACGGCGGGCAACTCGTCGCAACTGTCCGACGGCGCATCCGCCTGCGTGATGATGGAAGCCAAAGCCGCCGAGCGCGCGAACCTCACCGCTCTAGGTGCATTCCGGGGCTTCGCGGTCGCGGGTTGCGAGCCGGACGAGATGGGTATCGGCCCCGTGCTCGCCGTGCCGAAGCTGCTTGCGCGTCACGGTCTCACGGTGGACGACATCGGCCTGTGGGAACTCAATGAAGCGTTCGCATCGCAGGCGCTCTGCTGCCAGCAGCGACTCGAAATCCCGTCGGAACGTCTCAACGTCGACGGCGGCGCGATTTCCATCGGTCATCCGTTCGGCATGACAGGTTCACGCCTCGCGGGACATGTGCTCATCGAAGGCCGCCGTCGCGGCGTGAAGTACGCCGTCGTCACGATGTGCATTGCCGGTGGCATGGGCGCCGCCGGGCTGTTCGAAATCTACTGAGAGACACGACGTCATGGATCTGAAATTCAACGCCGACGAGGAAGCCTTTCGCGCGCGCGTCGTGCGCTTCCTCGAGGAGAAGCTGCCGGCGCGGCTATCCGCAAAGGTACGCGGCGGTCTGCGCCTCACGCGCGCCGACATGGCCGAGTGGCACGCCATCCTGAACGAGCAGGGCTGGCTCGCGAACCACTGGCCCGAACAGTATGGCGGGCCGGGATGGAGCGCCGTGCAGAAGTTCATCTTCGAAAACGAATGCGCGCTCGCGGGCGCGCCGCGCATCGTGCCCTTCGGCGTGAACATGCTCGGGCCGGTGCTCATCAAGTACGGCAGCGAGGCGCAGAAGTCCTGCTGGCTGCCGCGCATCCTCGATGGCTCCGACTGGTGGTGCCAAGGCTATTCGGAACCGGGCTCGGGCTCCGATCTCGCGTCCGTGAAGACGAGCGCGGTGCGCGGCATCGATGCACAGGGCGAGCACTACATCGTCAACGGTCAGAAGACGTGGACCACGCTCGGCCAGCACGCGAACATGATCTTCTGCCTCGTGCGCACGGCAACCGACGTGCGCAAGCAGGAGGGCATCAGCTTCCTGCTCGTCGATATGAACAGTCCGGGCGTCGATGTGCGTCCGATCATCACGCTCGAAGGCGAGCATGAGATCAACGAAGTGTTCTTCACCGACGTGCGCGTGCCCGCAGCCAACCTGGTGGGCGAAGAGAACCGGGGCTGGACGGTCGCGAAATATCTGCTGACTTACGAACGCACGAACATCGCGGGCGTCGGGTTTTCGGTTGCGGCGCTGGCGCGCTTGCGGCGCATCGCCTCGAAGCTGAAGCGCCACGGCCGTCCGCTCGCCGACGATCCGCTCTTCGCGGCACGCATGGCGCGTGTGGAGATCGACCTCGCGAACATGAAGACGACCAACCTGCGCGTGATCGCCGCAGTGGCGGGCGGCGGCGTGCCCGGCGCGGAAAGCTCGATGCTCAAGATTCGCGGCACCGAGATCCGGCAGGAAATCTCGTCGCTGATGCGGCGCGCGATGGGTCCGTATGCGCAGCCGTTCATCGAGGAAGCGCTGCACGAAGGCTACGACGAAACGCCCGTCGGCCCGGAAGGCGCCGCGAGCGCCGCCGCGCTTTACTTCAACAACCGCAAGCTGTCGATTTTCGGCGGCTCCAACGAAATCCAGAAGAACATCATCTCCAAGATGATCCTGGGACTGTGAGGGGATCGCGATGAATTTTCAGCACACGGAAGACCGCCGCATGCTGGCGGATACGCTGAACCGTTTTGTCGCCGAGCAGTACGGCCTTGCGATGCGCGATGCGGGCTTCAATGCGGACATGTGGCGGCGCTTGGCCGATCTGGGCGTGGTCGGCGCGCTCTTCTCCGAGGCCGACGGCGGCTTCGGCGGCGATGGCTTCGATATCGCCGTCGTCTTCGAGAGCCTCGGGCGCGGCCTCGTGGTCGAACCTTTCTTGGGCGCGCTGGTGGCCGGCCATGCGCTCGCTCATGCGGGCAACGAAGCGCACAAGGCGCTCATCGCGGGCATGGTCGAGGGCCGCACCGTCGCGGCGCTCGCACATGACGAAGCCGACTCGCATTACGAACTGTCGCGCGTATCGACGCGTGCGACACGCAGTTCGAACGGCTGGGTGCTGACGGGCACGAAGGCCGTCGTACAGCAAGGCGAAGCGGCCGACTTCTTTCTCGTCTCCGCGCGAACGAGCGGGGCGAACGATGCCGAAGAGGGCATCTCGCTCTTCGTCGTCGCCCGTGACGCGGCGGGCGTCGAGCTGCGCGGCTATCCGAAGATCGATGGAGGGCGGGCCGCCGAGGTGCGGTTCAACGAAGTATGCATCGCCGATCACGCGTTGCTCGGCGAACCGGACGCGGGATTCGTGACGCTCGAACGCAGCATCGGCGCCGGCGTGCTTGCCTTGTGCGCGGAGGCGATCGGCGCGATGGATGTCGCGAAGGAATACACGCTCGACTATCTGCGCACGCGCAAGCAGTTCGGCGTGCCGATCGGCAGCTTTCAGGCGCTGCAACACCGCATGGCCGATCTGTTGCTGGAGATCGAGCAGGCTCGTTCGGCGGTCATCAACGCGGCCGCCGCTCTGGGCGCGAGTCGCATCGAGCGCGAGCGTGCGCTGTCGGCGGCGAAGTACACGATCGGGCGCATCGGCACGCGCGTGGCCGAAGAGTGCATCCAGATGCACGGCGGCATCGGCATGACCTGGGAGCTGCCGCTCGCGCACTACGCCAAGCGCCTTGTGATGATCGACCATCAACTCGGCGACGAAGATCACCATCTCGAACGTTTTATCACTCTCGGCAGGAGCTGAAGCCATGAACGAACCCATTCTTGCGCGTCGCGACGGCGCGGTGCAGGTGCTGTCCCTCAACAATCCGTCCGCGCGTAACGCGCTCATGGCGGAAGTGTACAAAGCGCTGCCGGCCGCGCTCGCCGAGGCAGAGCGCGATACGAGCGTCGGCGCGATCGTGCTGACGGGCGTGGGCGCCACTTTCTGCGCGGGCGGCGATCTGAATCGCCTCGCGCAACGGCGCGCGATGGCGCCATCCGAACGGCGCGCAGGCATCGAAAGTCTGCACGGCATGATCCGCGCGATCCGCGACTGCGGCAAGCCGGTGATCGCGGCCGTGGAAGGCGCGGCGGCCGGCGCGGGCCTGTCGATCGCGCTCGCGTGCGACCTGCTGGTCGCGGCGCGCAATGCGTCGTTCTCTGTGGCGTACGTGAAGGTCGGACTCTCGCCCGACGGCGGCGCGACCGCGTTTCTGTCCGACTTCGTCTCGCGGCAATTGCTGACCGAGCTATGCCTGACCGGCAAGCCCGTGACGGGCGAGCGCATGCAGGCGCTGGGCGTGGCGAATCGCCTCGCGGAGCCGGGCGACGCGCTCACGGAAGCGCTCGGCATCGCTCGCACGCTCGCCGCCGGTCCCGAGCGCGCGATCGGCAGGATCAAGGCGCTGTGCCGTCGCGCGGGCGAGAACACCGTCGATGCGCAACTGGATCTCGAAGCGCGTTACATGGTGGAGTCGCTCGGCGATGACGAAGCTGCCGAAGGCATCAATGCTTTCTTCGGCAAACGGCCCGCCGATTTCGCCGCCTTGCGTCTCGCCGCGGTCGCGCAATCCGACTAGACGACGCTTCGGCATCCTAATCTAATATGGAATTTGCCATGTCAAACATGCATTCTTCTTTACCGCTCGCCGGCGTTCGCGTGCTCGATCTGTCGCGCGTGCTCGCGGGGCCCTGGTGCGCGATGGTGCTCGGCGATCTCGGCGCCGAAGTCATCAAGGTCGAGCACCCGACGCGCGGCGACGATACGCGCGACTGGGGCCTGCGCGTCGGCGCGACGGAGACGACCTATTTCAACAGCGTCAATCGCAACAAGCGTTCGGTGTGCCTCGATCTGCAAACGGCGGAAGGTCAGCAGATCGCTCGGGATCTCGCGCAGCAAAGCGATGTCGTGCTGCAGAACTTCAAGTTCGGCGGCGCGGAAAAGCTTGGCCTCGGTTACGAGCAGCTCAAGGAAGGACGCGACGATCTCATCTATCTGTCCATCGCCGGATATGACCGCCACGGACCGGAAGCGGCGCGTCCCGGCTACGACATCGTCGTTCAGGGCGAGGCGGGATTGATGGCGATGAACGGCAACGCGGACCAGCCGCCGCTCAAGTTCGGCATCGCCGCGGTCGATCTGTTCACCGGGATGTATTCCGCGCAAGCGGTGCTCGCCGCGCTGTTCGAGCGTCAGAAGACCGGCAAGGGACGCCACATCGAGATGGCGCTTTTCGACTGCGGCCTGATGATCACCTCGTACTGCGGACTCGAGTCGATGAAGCTCGACGGCGACCCGCCGCGCTACGGCAATGCGCATCCGTCGATCGTGCCCTACGGCGTGTTCGATGCGCAGGACGGTCCGCTCGTGATCGCGGTGGGCACCAACCGCCAGTACGAGCGCTTCTGCCGCGAGGTGATCGAACGCCCGGATCTCGTCGATGACGACCGCTTCCGCACGAACCTCGTCCGTGCTGCTAACCGCGACATGCTCGTGCCCGAACTCAGGCGCGCGATCGGTACGCAAAAGCGGCAAGTGCTGTTGGAGCGCTTGGTGGGCGCGGGGATTCCATGCGGCGAAGTGCTCGGCCTTCACGAGGCGCTCACGTCGAAGCGCGCGGGAGAAGCCGGCCTCGTGACGACGTACAGCCATCCCGAAGCGGGCGAAACGCACGTGCTCGCGCCGCCGTATCGCTTCGACGGTGCGCGTCTGCCGGTGCGCAGCGCGCCGCCGCAACTCGGGGAAGGCACCCACGACGTTCTTCGGTCGCTGCTCGGGCTGTCCGAAGAACGACTCTCGCGACTGAAATCCGAAGGCATCGTATGAGCGTTCGGGAAGGACATATCATGACTCAGCCTGTTTTTTCGAACGCCGTCACCGAACTGTTCGGCACACGCCTGCCGATCGTCGCCGGCGGTCTCATGTGGCTCGCCGATGCGGACTATGTCGCCGCCGCGTCACGCGCCGGCATCATCGGCTTCATCACGGCGGCGAGCTTTCCCGAGCCGCAAGCGTTGCGCGACGAAATCCGCCGTTGCCGCGACCTGTGCGAAGGCGGCCCGTTCGGCGTCAACGTGTCGATGCTGCCGAAACTCGTCCCCGGCGAGAAGACGCGGGACGTCTTCGAACTCATCGTCGATGAAGGCGTTAAGTGCGTCGAAACCTCCGGTCGCAATCCGGAGGAATTCATGCCGCTTCTGAAAAGTGCCGGCGTAAAGGTGCTTCACAAGGTGCCTTCGGTACGGTTTGCGGTGAAAGCGGCCTCGGTGGGTGTCGATGCGGTCGCCATCGTCGGCGCCGAATGCGGCGGGCATCCGGGGCTCGACATGGTCGGGTCGTTCGTGAACGCCGCGTGGGCCGAGAGCCACCTCGAGATTCCTTACCTCATCGGCGGCGGCATCGGCCGTGGTTCGCAACTTGCCGCGGCGCTCGCGATGGGCGCGTCGGGCGTGGTCGTCGGCACGCGTTTCGCCGTGGCCGAGGAGATCTGGGCGCACGATGACTACAAGCGCCGTCTGGTGGAAGCCGGACCCACGGACACCGAGCTGTGCATGCACTCCGTGCGCAACACCGTGCGCTCGCTGCGCAACGAGACCACGGCCGCCGTGATGGAAATCGAGGCGCGCAACCCGAGCGTGACCATTCAGGATCTGATGCCATTCGTCGCCGGCAAGATCGGCCGCGACGCCTACGTCACCGGCGACTGGTCCAAGGGCTTGCTCTCCGCCGGGCAGTCGCTCGCTTTCGTCGACCGCATCGAACCGCTCGCCGACATCGTGAATCGCTTCGAGCGCGACATGCAGCAAGCGCTGGCGCGCGTGGCAATCGGCTGACCTGTGTTCATCGACGCCGCGTGGCCGTGCCGGCGTCGGGCATCGACTCAAAACAAGAGCTGCTCAAGGCAGCCGCTGAATACGTTGCAATCGAGGCCGTTCCGACACTCGAAACATCATCCTGAAACAGGAGGGAGACATCCATGCAGCAAATCCATATCGATCTGACGAAGGCAAGCCCCGCATACAGGCGGCTGGTCGCCTCGCGCCGGCGCTTCAGTTTCACGCTGACCGCGCTGATGATACTCACGTACTACGGCTTCATCCTGTTCGTCGCGCTGGCGCCGCACATGCTCGCGCATCCGCTGTATGCGGGCGCCACGACGAGCATGGGTATCGTCGCGGGCGTCGGCGTCATTCTCGTCGCCGTGGGCCTGACCGGCTGGTACGTGCTGCGTGCGAACCGCGCCTTCGATCCGTCGATGCGCGCGCTCATCTCCGCTGCCGCGCAAGGAGACTAACCCATGAAATCCGGTCGTTTTCTTCAGGGCGCGACGCTCGCCTCGATGTCCGCGCTCGCTCATGCTTCATCCATCGAAGGTCCCGTGCCGGATCATGTCGATCTGAATCCCGTCGCGATCGGCACGTTCCTGCTGTTCGTGCTCGTCACGCTCGGCATCACGCGCTGGGCCGCGCGCAGGACGCGCACGACGAAGGACTTCTACAGCGCGGGCGGCGGCATCACGGGCTTTCAGAACGGGCTCGCTATCGCCGGGGATTACATGTCCGCGGCTTCGTTCCTGGGCCTCTCCGGCATGGTGTTCGTGTTCGGTTTCGACGGTCTCATCTATTCGATCGGGTTTCTGGTGGGATGGCCGTTCGTGATGTTTCTGCTCGCCGAGCCCTTGCGCAACCTCGGCAAATTCACGTTCGTCGACGTCGTCGCGTATCGCTTCGAACAGGCACCGATCCGCCTGCTGACTGCCAGCACCTCGCTCGTCGTCGTGATCTTCTATCTGGTCGTGCAGATGGTCGGCGCGGGAAAGCTGATCCAGTTGCTCTTCGGCTTGCCCTACTGGATGGCCGAAGTCATCGTCGGCGCGCTGATGGTGGTCTATGTGTTCTTCGGCGGCATGACGGCCACCACGTGGGTGCAGATCATCAAGGCCGTCCTCCTGCTGGGCGGAGCGACGTTCATGGCCGTCATCTCTCTCGCCCAGTTCGGCTTCAGTCCGGAGGAGATGTTCCGGCGCGCCGTCGAGATTCATCCGGGCGAAGCGAGCATCATGGGCCCCGGCAAGCTGCTGAAGGACCCGCTCAACGCGCTTTCGCTCGGCATTGCATTAATGTTCGGCACCGCGGGATTTCCGCATATCCTGATGCGCTTCTTCACCGTGCCCAGTGCGAAAGAAGCACGCAAGTCCGTGTTCGTCGCAACCGGGTTCATCGGATACTTTTATCTGCTGACCTTCATCATCGGCTTCTCCGCGATCACCTTGCTCGCGCAACATCCGGAGTTCTTCAAGACGGCCGTGGACGGGCATTTCAACCTCACGCGCGATCTGCTCGGCGGCTCGAACATGGTCGCGGTCAAGCTGGCGCAGGCCGTGGGCGGCAATCTGTTCTACGGCTTCATCGCCGCCGTCACCTTCGCGACGATCCTCGCGGTCGTCGCGGGCCTCACGCTCTCCGGAGCGACCACGGTATCGCATGATCTCTATGCCTGCTGGCTCGCGCGCGGCAAAGGCAGCGAAGCGCAGGAGATGCGCATCTCACGCATCTCGACGCTTATGCTCAGCATCGTGGCGATCGGGCTCGGGATTCTCTTCGAACATGTGAACGTGGCGTTCCTGGTCGGCCTGGTCGCTGCTGTTGCGGCGAGCGCGAACTTCCCGGTGCTCGTGTCATCGATATTCTGGCGCGGCATGACGACGCGCGGCGCGGTTGTGGGCGGCGGTCTCGGACTCGTCTGCGCGGTGCTGCTGACGCTGTTCTCGAAGTCCGTATGGGTCGATGTGCTGCATCAGGCGCACGCACCGGTGGCGCTCGACAATCCGGCGCTGATCTCGGTGCCGCTCGCGTTCGCGGGCATCTGGCTCTTTTCGATACTGGATCGCGGCGCGCGTGCGCAGCGCGAACGCGAGGCCTTCGCGCTGCAGGAGTTTTATTCGCAGACGGGCATTCTGGCGCTGAAGGCAGCCGAGCATTGAGCGCGATGAACGTTGCCTGCCGAACGCTACAAACGCTCGCCCGAAGGACGAAGTTCTACGCCGGGGCCTTGCCGGCCCGGCGCTTGCGCTTCGGCACATCGAGAGTCGCCGCCGGGCCGCTCAGAATATCGATTATCTTTTCGCCAAGCCAGATGCTGGCCTGATCCTGTTCGCTGCTGCGATGCCGGTACAGGTGCCATTCCTGCCTCGGAAGCTGGAAGGGCAATTCGAGAATCCGCGCGTCGTGGCGTTGCAGCAGTTGCATGGGAGCACTCAGCGCGAGGTCGGTGCGCAAGGCCACGAGCGGTGCAACCATGTAATGCTGCACGCGCATTTGTATCCTTCGCTCCTTGCCGAGCTTCCTCAGCTCCGCATCCACCAGACCGCTGCCCTGACGGCGGCTCGATACCTGGATATGGCCTAACGCCAGGTAGTCGTCGATGCTCAAGACGTCGCCCCTGAACGGATGGTCATGCCGCACCATGCAGGCATAGCGGTCGCTACCGAGCGACGCCTGACGCAATTGCGGGTCGTTAATGAGCGGTACGTCGATTGCGAAGTCGATCCTGCGCGTCGCGAGTGCGGAGGACACCTCGCTGCGCGGCGTGAAGTAGCTCTCGATGCTCATGCTGGGAGCCTGTTGCTGAAGCACTTCGCCGAGCAAGGGCAACAGAACCGCTTCCGTCAGATCGGGCATGCTCAGGCGAAACGTGCGCCTGGATGTGCCCGGCACGAAGACGTCGCCTTCGGACGCGCTCGCCTCCAGCAGTTGCAGCGCCTCGCGCACGCGGCCGATGATGTTTTCGGTGAGCGGCGTGGGCACCATGCCGGATGGCGTGCTCACGAAGAGCGGATCATCGAAGGCCTTGCGCATGCGCGCAAGCGCATTGCTGACCGCGGGCTGAGTGATGTATAGCGCCTCCGCCACGCGAGTCAGATTGCGCTTCTCATAGATCGACTCGAATACGACGAACAGGTTCAGATCCAGCTTCGGCAAACGCATCTTGCAGTCTCCGTTTGCACGACATCATAAGCGAGAGGCGCCGGAGATGCGTTCGCCAGAATTCTCGACGCTTCAGTTTCGCGGCGGAATGTTCAGGTACGCTGCCGTCGCGCCGAGCCTTTGCTCGCCATGCGCGATTTCCATGCGCGCAATGGCTTGCAAATGGACCTCATCGGGGCCGTCCGCGTAACGCAATGCGCGGGCCCAGGTCCAGTGGTCGGCGAGCGGCGTGTCCGGGCTCAGACCCATCGCGCCGAAGACCTGCATCGCACGGTCGCATACCGTCGAATAAACCTGCGGCACAAGTGCCTTGATCATGGAAATCTCTTTGCGTGCTGCTTTCGCGCCGACTTCGTCGAGGAGCCACGCCGCCTTCAGCACGAACAGGCGAGCCTGATCGATTTCGATTCGCGATTTCGCAATCCATTCGCCGACCGTGCCGTGCTGATGAAGGAACTTGCCGAACGCCTTGCGTTGCACGGCGCGCTCGACCATCAATTCGAGCGCAAGCTCGGCCGCGCCGATGGAGCGCATGCAATGGTGAATACGGCCCGGCCCGAGCCTCGCCTGGGCGAGCGCGAAACCGCCGCCTTCTTCGCCGAGCAGATTCGACGCCGGCACGCGGACGTTCGCGAACACGATCTCGCAATGCCCTTCCGGAGAAACGTGATTCATCACCGTGATGTTGCGCACGATGCTCACGCCGGTCGTGCCCGCCGGCACGAGAATCATGCTCTGCTGACGATGACTTTCCGCGTCCGGATCGGTCTTGCCCATGACGATGAAAAGCTTGCAGTTCGGATGGGCGGCGTTCGTGATGAACCACTTGCGCCCATTGATCACGTAGTCGTCGCCATCGCGCCGGATGGAAGTCGTGATGTTCGTCGCGTCGGAGGACGACACGTCCGGCTCGGTCATCGCGAACGCCGAACGGATTTGCCCATGCAGTAGCGGTTCGAGCCAGGCCTTGCGCTGCGCGGGCGTGGCGAACATATGAAGCAGTTCCATGTTGCCGGTATCGGGCGCGCTGCAGTTGAAGACTTCGGAGGCCCACGAGACGCGGCCCATCAGCTCGGCGAGCGGGGCGTATTCGAGGTTCGTGAGGCGAGTGCCTGGCTTGCCGTCCTCGAGATGCGGCAGGAAGAGATTCCACAGGCCTTCGGCCTTCGCCGTGGCTTTGAGGTCTTCCATGAACGAGACAGGGTATTGGCCCGCGTGCACTTCTTCGAGCCACTGTCGCTGGCGCGGCACGATATGTTCGTCCATGAAACCGCGCACGCGGCGCAGCAGGTCTTCGACTTTGGGGCTATTGGCAAAATTCATGATGAGTTCCTTCTGTGCGGTTGACTAGATCGTCAGCCCGCCATCGACGACGATACATTCGCCATTCGTATAGCTGGCCGCGTCGGACACGAGATAAAGAACGGTCCCGGCCATTTCCTGCGGCTCGCCGTGACGGTGCAGCGGGATCTCGTTGATGAGGCGGTCGTAAATTTCTTGATTTTCGAACAGCGCGCCGGCGAATTTCGTCTTCGTGATACCGGGCAGCAATGCATTGACGCGAATGCCCAGCGGTCCGCATTCCCTGGCAAATGCCCTTGTCATGTGAGCCACTGCGGCCTTCGAGATGGAGTAGATCCCCTGCATGTCGCCGGGCTGCAGCGCGTTGACCGAGGCGACATTGACAATGGCGCCGCGACCCTGGCTCTTCATGAGCTTTCCGGCTTCGACCGACATGAAGAAATACCCGCGGATATTGACCTCGACAGTCTTGTTGTAGGCGGCGAGATCGGTATCCAGGATGTGGCCGAAATAGGGATTCGTTGCCGCGTTGTTGATGAGTATGTCGAGCCGGCCATGCTGTTCGCGGATATGAGCGAACGTCGCGGCGATGTCCTCCATGCGGCCGACGTGGCAGGCGAGTGACTCGGCGCTGCCGCCGGTCGCGCGGATGCTTGCCGCGACCGTTTCGCAGTCGTCGAGCTTGCGGCTCGACACGATCACATGGGCGCCCTGTTCGGCGAGGAGCCTTGCGATGGCTTCGCCGATGCCGCGGCTTGCGCCTGTCACGAGGGCGATCCGGCCCGTGAGGTCAAAGAGGTTCGTGCTCAATTTTGTATCCTTGGTTCGGGTTGAATGGCATCGCGCGTCATGCACGTTGTGCTTCAGGCGATCAGCTCCATGGCGAGACTGGCGAGCGGCTCGACCATCCCGCCCACCTCGGATGCGCGGGCGTTCGAAGCGTTGCCCTGCAGAGCGCGCGACTTGACACCCTGGGCAATCGACGCGAGGCGGAAGAAGCTGAACGCCAGATAGAAGTGCCAGTTGTCGATACCGGGCAGGCCACGAAGTTCGCAGTACTGCGCAACCATCTGCTCTTCCTCGGGGATCCCGAGCGCCGAGCGGTCGTGGTCGCGCAGTCCCGTGATATCTCCCGTCGACGGCAGGCGCAGGCACATGGAGAAATACGCGAGGTCCGCAAGCGGATTGCCGAGCGTCGACAATTCCCAATCGAGCACGGCGCGCACGCGAGGCGCATCGCTGGCGAAGATGAGGTTGTCGATTCGAAAGTCGCCGTGCACGAGCGAGGGACGTTGCGTATCGGCGGGGCAATGTGCGGGAAGCCACGCGATCAGCGCTTCCATCGGCCCGATTCGTTCTGTTTCGGCGGCGCGGTATTGCCGCGTCCAGAGCTCGATCTGACGCTGGAAGTAGTTTCCGGGACGTCCGTAGTCGGAGAGACCCACTGCATCGACGTCGACGTCGTGAAGCGTCGCGAGTGTCGCGACAATCGACTCGTAATAGTCGCGGCGCGCGTCGCGGTCGATCTCCGGCAGGGCGGGGTTCCAGAATATGCGGCCTTCTTCGTAGCTCATCAGATAGAACATGCTGCCGATGACTTCGCGGTCTTCGCACAAGTGCCATGCATGCGCGACGGGCACAGGGGTCTCGCCGAGCGCGCTCAGCACGCGGAATTCGCGGTCGATGGCATGCGCGGACTTGAGTAACTGCCCCGGCGGCTGACGTCGCAGGACGAAGCGGCCGCCTGGCGTATCGAGCAGGAATGTCGGGTTGGACTGGCCGCCTGCGAACTTCGTCGCTGTCACGGGCCCCTGAAAACCGGGAACGTGGGGCTGCAGATAACGGACGAGCCGGTCTACGTCGAGAGCGGGTTGGGTCGATTCGCTGGTCATAGGTTTTTGTGCCTGACTCATGGGACTTGAGGACGCGATTCAACCGTAGGTCTGAAACGCATGGCGTTGCAGGCTGTCGAGATGTGCGACGACATTGAAGCTCGACAACTGAAAAGTTTCGCGGTTGAAAAAGCAATGAGTGACGCTGCTGTTGCGGATCTGCATGTTGAGCGCGATGGCCGTCGATGCCGGCGCTTGCAACGCCTGCTGCATCAACGCTCCGATCACGCCGCCCGAGGTGACGGCCAGGACGCGCTGCCCGCCGCCTTGCTGAATGGCCGAGCGCGCAGCGGCGACACGCTGCTGGAATGCGCTCCACGTTTCGGGCACGCGGTCGTCGAGTTCGCCTTCGGCCCACCATTGCAGCACCTGGCGCAGGGCCTTGAAGAACTCGCGCGGATCGCTGGCCGCGGATTCGACAAGGTGGCGATGTTCAGCGCCCGTCGCGCGAAACAGCGCGTGGAAATCGTACTCGTCGAGTCCAGGAAGAATTTCGCATTCGACGGGCAGATCAGGCAGCGTGCGACGGATCGCATCGAGAGTCTGCGCATGGCGCTGCAGCGTGCCTGTCACTACGCGATCGAATTGCAGATCGTTCTGCGCGAAATGCTCGGCGAGCCACACGCATTGCTGCTCGCCCTTTTGTGAAAGCCGGTCGTAGTGCTCGGAGCCAAGCGACGCTTGCCCGTGTCGCACAAGGTAGAGTTCCGCCATCGCAATCTTTGCCCGTGGAGAAGGTAGGGCCAGCGTAGCGAGGCTGGAGGCATTGATGAAGTTTATTTTATTGATGCATCGTCATTCATGTTCGTGATGCGCCGGCGTGATCATGCCGAGTGGGTTCGATGATCTGCGAACGCTGAGACGATGCCGTCGATCATTGCCGCGATGCGCGCGGTATGTCGAAGGTCCTGGTGCGTGACAAGCCAGATTTCATAGACCGCTCCGCGTGCGGGCGAAGGCCCTATCTGCACGAGGCCGTCGTGTTCGGCGAGATGTATCGGAAGCTCGCCGATGCCGATGCCGGCCTTTACCGCGGTGCGCAGCATGAGGCTTGAATTGAAGGTCGATACGATGCGCCCCGCATGGTTCGGTTCGCCCGCAAGCGCCGGTGATCGGTTATTGGTCCAGCTTCCCTGATAGACGACAAGATCGTGGCCCGCGAAACCCGTGCCGGCGGCAGGCTTGCCATGCCGCTCCAGATAAGTATTCGATGCGAAGAGCGCCATCGGCCAGCGCGCAAGGCGACGCGCGACGAGATCGGGATTCTCCGGCCTCACTGAACGCACCGCGATATCCGCCTCGCGCTTTGCGAGATTCAGCATGCGTGTCGACGTGTCCAGCAGAACGCGCACTTCGGGATGCGCAGCGTGCAGGCGTTCGATAGCGGGAAGCAGGAATTCGAGCGCGATCGAGTCGGTGCTGGTGACTCTTACATCGCCCGCGGGCCGCGTATCCGTGCCTTGAGTCCGCCTGACGAGTTCGTGTGCGGAGTGCTCCATCTTCTCCGCCGATCTCAGCGCGGCTTCGCCGGCGGCGGTCAACGCGTAACCGTCGGATGTGCGCAGGAAGAGCGTTGCGTGTAGTGCGTGCTCTAGTGCCGCGATCCGTCTGCCGACCGTCGCCTGATCGAGATTGAGCGTCCTGGCCGCTCCACGAAGCGTTTTTTCGCGCTCCACCGCGAGAAATACCCGCGCGTCATCCCAGTTCATGGTGCCTCCCTCCTGATGCAAATTTGCATCTGCCAATCTGAATATTGCTGCATGTATTCATCAAGGTCGAGGCCTAAACTGAACTCAGGAGTTCCTCGTTCAATGATCCGCCCGGATCGATCAAGCCTCATTTTCCGAAGGAGTGTGGTCCATGTCTGCTTCAACTTATCGTGTGCCGTCGTCCATGACGGCGATTGAAATCAAACAGCCCGGCGGTCCCGAAGTTCTGGTGCCGACAACGCGCCCGATCCCGATGCCGGCCGGCGATCAGGTTCTGATCCGCATCCACGCGGCTGCCGTGAACGGCCCGGACGTTTTCCAGCGCAAAGGGCTGTATGACCCGCCCCCCGGCGCTTCGGACATTCCGGGGCTGGAAGTGGCGGGTCAAGTGGTAGCTGTGGGTTCCGAGGTGTCGAGCTTCCGGATCGGAGAACTGGTGTGCGCATTGATTCCCGGCGGCGGCTACGCGGAGTATGCAGTCGCGCACGCCTGCAACACGATGCATATCCCCAAGGGCCTGACGCTGGTGGAAGCGGGGGCCATGCCCGAAACGTTCATGACGGTATGGCTGAACCTGTTCCAGCGCGGCAAGCTGCTTGCCGGCGAATCGGTGTTGATCCACGGCGGGGCGTCGGGTATCGGAACCACGGCGACCATGCTGGCGAAAGCACTCGGCGCTGCCAAAATCATCACGACGATCGGCTCGCAGGCGCATCGAGAGGCGAGCCTGACTCTAGGCGCCGATGTCGCGATCGATTACCGCGAGGAAGATTTCGTCGCCGCAACGAAACGGGCTACCGATGGAAGAGGCGTCGACGTGATCCTCGACATCATTGCCGGCGACTACGTGGCGAGAAACTTCGACGCCGCTGCCATGGACGGACGGATCCTGCAGGTGGGCGTGATCAAGGGCCCGGCGAAGGACCTGAACGTCGTGCCGATGATGACGAAGCGTCTGACGCATATGGGCTCGACATTGCGATCCCGCACACCCGAGGACAAGGCGACCATCATCAGCGAACTGGAGCGGCACGTATGGCCGCATATCGAGAGCGGCACGATCAAGCCGGTCGTCTACAAGACGTTCGCGCTTGCCGACGCTCGCGGTGCTCACGAACTGATCGATTCCGGTACGCACTTCGGGAAGATCGTCCTCACGACGGGCGCCGATCTCATCGGCTAATAAAGCCGGTGCGGGTGCGCGGCAGTGTCAGGTATCGCGACTCGCTGCCGTCTGCGTTTTTCTGCGCCCGGTCGTTTCCCCATGCCGCGCCGCTTCCCGCGCGATCCATTCGCGAAAGGCGAGCAGCGCGGGATTGTGGGACTTGCTTTCGGGAACGATGAGGTAGTACGAGCGACCGCTCGGCATTTCATGTGCGGCGATTTGCACGAGCAGGCCGCGACGCAACTCGTCTTCGATGATCAGACGGGGAATGAGCGCGATGCCCATGCCGTGAACAGCCGCCTCCGTAAGCATGGAGAAGAGCTCGAAGCGCGGTCCCGTCATGTCGCCATCGACCGACATGCCGCGCGAGGCGAACCATTCGCGCCACGCATACGGACGCGTGCTCTGTTGCAGTAGGGTATGGCGTCGCCAGTCGGCGGTCGTCAGCTTCTTGCGCGGCGCGATGAGATGCGGACTGCACACCGCGATCAGCGTCTCCTGCATGAGCCACTCGCCCTCCGTTCCCGGCCACGGCGCGACGCCCGGATGGATCGCCGCATCGAACTCCGTTTCGGCGAAAAGAAACGGCCGTGTGCGCGAAGCGAGATTGATCGTGATGTCCGGATGCTCGTCGACGAACCCCGGCAACCGGGGCAGGAGCCACTTCGTCGCGAACGTCGGCACGACCGCGAGTTCGAGCGCGCCGCCGTGGCCTCGTTTGGCCATCAACTCCAGCGTGTCGCGCTCGGCTTCATCGAGCAGCGCCGTCACCTTGCGACTATAGGCCAGCCCCGCCTCCGTCAGCGCGATGCCGCGCCGGTCCCGGCGAAAGAGCCTGAGTCCGAGGAAGTCCTCGAGCGAAGCGATTTGCCGGCATATCGCGCTTTGCGTCACCGCGAGTTCGTCGGCGGCCTTGGTGAAGCTCTGATGGCGCGCCGCCGTCTCGAACGCGGAGAGCGCAGCGGTGGAAGGGATCTTTCGACGCATGATGAAGGCTCGACAGGGTGTTCGTTCAATTGTGCGATCTTCGCACAGGTCCATGAGAACAAGTCGGTTGTGGTGCGCACGCGATCCCTTTAAATTGCAGACAGGACTTCCGATCGGCTCAATGTGGCGTGCGATTTCCGCACAGATCGGAAGCGCGATCCGATGACACTCCACATGACCCCATGAATCCATCCTTGCAGGAAGGCGCGCTCTCAGGCTTGCGCGTTCTCGATCTTTCCCGCGTGCTCGCCGGTCCCTGGGCCGGTCAGCTGCTCGCGGATCTCGGCGCGGACGTGATCAAGGTAGAGCGTCCGCAAAGCGGCGACGATACGCGCGCCTGGGGACCCCCCTGGCTTGCCGACGCCGATGGAGAGCCGACGGGCGAATCGGCGTACTATCTCGCCGCGAATCGCAACAAGCGCTCCGTGACGGTCGATCTCGGCCGGCCAGAGGGGCAAGCGCTGATCCGCCGGCTGGCCGACAAGGCCGACGTGCTCATCGAGAACTTCAAGGTCGGCGGCCTCGCCCAATACGGGCTGGATTACGCGAGCCTCAGCGAGGTGAATCCGCGCCTCGTCTATTGCTCGATCACGGGCTTCGGACAGACCGGCCCCTATGCCGCGCGGGCGGGCTACGACTTCCTGATGCAGGGTATGGGCGGGCTGATGAGCCTCACTGGCCGCGCCGATGGCACCGCCGGAGAAGGGCCGCTGAAAGTGGGCGTCGCGCTCACGGACATCATGACCGGTCTTTACGCGACCGTGGCGATCCAGGCGGCGTTGGCGCATCGCGCACGCACGGGCAAGGGGCAGCACATCGACCTCGCATTGCTGGACGTGCAGATCGCGTGCCTCGCGAATCAGGCTTCGAATTATCTGATCGGCGGCGTGGTGCCGGAGCGCATGGGCAACGCGCATCCGAGTATCGTGCCGTATCAGGATTTCCCCACCGCCGACGGTTACATGATCATCGCGGTCGGCAACGACGGCCAGTTCGCCCGATGCTGCGAAGCGCTGGGCAGACCCGAGTGGAGCCGCGACGATCGCTTTGCGCGCAATCCGCAGCGCGTCGCGCACCGTGACACGTTGATCGTGCTGATGCGTGACATCACGCCGAAGCGCACGACGAGCGAGTGGATCGGCATCATGGAGGCGGCGGGTGTGCCGTGCGGGCCGGTCAACAGCATCGACAAGGTATTCGCGGACGCGCATGTGCAATCGCGCGAGATGCGCATCGAGATGGCGCATCCGTTATCGGAGACGGTGCCGCTGGTCGCGAATCCGATCCGCCTGTCCGAATCGCCCGTGCAATACCGCCACGTTCCGCCGACGCTCGGCGCGCATACCGACGAGGTCCTCGACGCCTGGCTGGCCATGTCCGGTGCGGAGGTCCAAACGCTTCGCCGCAACGGGGTCATCTAGACCGCTGGATCAGGCATCGCGCGCCGTCACGAGCAGTTTCGATACGAGGCGCTGCACGACTTCGCCGGAGTCGTCCATCGTTTCGGACATCACGGTCGCGATGCCTTGAGATGGCTTCGATCTCGATCGCTGCACGTCCTGCACGGTGCTCACGACCCGAAGCACATCGCCGGGACGCACCGGCCTGACCCATGCAAGCTCCACGCTCATGCCGACGATGCCGCCCGCGAGCGGCAATCCGCCCGATACGAGCAGACGCATCGTGAGCGCCGCGGTATGCCAGCCACTCGCGGCGAGACCACGAAACACCGACGCCTTCGCGGCGGTTTCGTCGAGATGGAATGGCTGTGGATCGAATTCCGATGCGAAGCGGCGAATGTCTCCCTCGCTCACCAGGAACTCCGGCGATTCGAACTGCATGCCCGCTTTCAGGTCGTCCAGATAAAGAGGTTCGGTCATCGCGTGTGCTCCGGATTGCGCAGCGGGCGGCGTGCTTCTTGTCAAATCGCGCTCACGATCATAATATGCGCATATCAACATATGGGCAAGACGCAGTGCGCGATGCGGACGAGGGTGCGCCGCGTCACGCTTTCGGGGCTGCGGCGCGGGTGTCGCCGTTCATCGCGGGAAGCTGATCGAGCATGTTTTCGAGGTGCGTGGGGCCCGCCGCGACCGCGCTCAGGAACATGCCGATCGAGAAGTGAATCATGTGATCTATCTCCACCGGACGATCGGAGCGCGGCACGCGATCGGAAAGAATGAGCGTGGCGAGTCCGTGTTCGATGCTCCACGCCGCGTGCGTGACGAGCGTCAGCGTGCTCTCGGGCCAGCCGTTTTCGAGCGCGGCCCGCTCGACCGAGGATGCGAACAGCCTGAACGAAATCGAGCCTTCCTCCGTGAGTTCGGGATGCAAGTCGCGCGCGACGATGCGCGGTCCGACCATCAGATCGAACAATCCCTTGTGGCTCTGCGCGAATTCGACATACACGCGCAGCATGCGATACGCGACGGTCATCGCGGTATCGTCGGTGCCGAGGATTGCGCGACGCATGGCGGCGAGATCCCGCCAGCCGTCGGCCGCGATCGCGGCGAGCAATCCGTCCTTGCCGGCGAAGTGCCGGGACGGCGCCGCTTCCGAAACGCCGACCGCGCGGGCGAGGTAGCGCAGGCTCAACTCATGCGCGCCGACATCCTCGAGCGCACGCCGGCCTTCGGCGATCAGGGCTTCACGCAGGTTTCCGTGGTGGTAGGGCACATCGGCGGATGGTTTCGGGCTCACGATTCGGCGGCATCTCGGTTAGAGGTGGGAAGGAATTATAGGTGCGCGGCTTCGCTGGCGGCAACGTGCGGCAGGCGCGCGGGAATCGCGGGATTACCCTGATTTTCTTTAAAGTTAACACTGTTATCATCAATTCCAGTTCGAGCCGGTTAACGCGGATGCGGCGCCAGTTCATCGGATGTCGCGCTTATCGGCGAGGCGATCATTCGTAATCCTATTGGAAATTGGGATCGTTTATTTCGTTCGTCTGACGTGAAGTCGGACTCACATGCAGGAAGCCAAATGAGCACGGTCGTGTTTGAAAAGGACGGTATGGTCGGCGTCGTCACGATGTCGAAGCCACCTCACAATCTGATCGAGGATGCATTCCTCAAGGATCTGCTCGCTGCCTACGGCAAGGCGGTCGAGTCGGGATGCCGGTCGATCCTCTTGCGCAGCGGCATGCGCCATTTTTGCGCCGGCGCGGACGTCGCGGGCTTCGCCAACGGCGGCCGTCGGCGCGATCAGGCCAGCCTCGACGCGTTGCTCGATGCACTCGAGAACGTGCCGCTTCCTTCCGTTGCCGCGGTTCATGGCGGCGCGCTCGGCGGCGGCTTCGAGCTCGCGCTGACTTGCGACATGATCGTCGCAGCGGATACCGCGTTCTTCGGCATGGCCGAAGCCTCGCTCGGCCTGCTGCCGCTCCTGGGCGGCGTGCAGCGAGTCGTGCAGCGCGTCGGTCCAGCGCGCGCGAAGGAAATGGCGATGTTCGGACGCCGCCACGATCCCGCGGCGCTCGAACGTTGGGGCGTGGTCAATCTCGTCGCGGCGGAAGCGGAGCTGGCGGCCGTATCGATGTCGTGGGCGCGGCAACTGGCTTGCGGCCCCACGGTCGCGTTGCGCGGCATCAAGACGCTGGCGAATCTGTCGGCGCGGCACGGCATCGCGGGCGCGGATGCGCAGCAGACCGACGTGAACAACATGATGTGGGCGAGCGCGGATCAAAAGCGCGGACTCGCCGCGTTTGCCAAAACCGGCCCCGGTTCGGCCGTCTTCGAGGGGAACTGATATGGGCGCGCCTCTTGACGGACTGAAGGTCATCGACTTCACGCGGGTTCTGGCGGGCCCGCTGTGCACCAAGACGCTGCGCGACCTGGGCGCGGAGGTCACCAAGATCGAGCCGCCCGGCGGCGATTCGGGACGTGGCGGCGTGCCGCACATCGGCACGATGTCGGTCTATTACGCGCAGCAGAACGCGGGTAAGCGCAATCTCAGCCTCGACCTCAACTGGCCCGAAGCGCGCGCGATCGTGACCGACTTGTGCCGCGAAGCGGATGTCATCGTCGAAAACTTCCGGCCGGGCACGCTGGCGCGCTTCGGGCTGGGCTACGAGCAGGTGCGCGAGTTCAATCCGGCCGTCGTCTATGTGTCGATGAGCGGCTACGGGCAATCGGGCCCGTGGCGCAACCGGCCGGCGTTCGCGCCGACCGTGCAGGCGGAAACCGGCCTCACCGACATCCTGCGCGAGCACTACGGCCATGCGCCCGACGCGCTGATGAACGACGCGTGCAGCCACGCGGACGTCTACACCGGCCTGCATGGCGCGATCGCCGTGCTCGCCGCGCTCGCGCAGCGCGACCGCACGGGCGAAGGGCAGCATGTCGACGTGTCGATGGCCGCGACCATGCTCGCCGTCAACGAGCGCGCCGGCGCGCAACTCGCGGGCGTCGACACGAACGGCGAGCCGCCTGCGCTGAGCGCGCCGGAATCGCATATCTTCATGTTGCCCGACGGACGTCAGGTGACGATCGCGGCAAGCCCGATCTATTCGCCGATGTTCGTGCGTTTCTGCTCGATGATGCGCCGCACGGACCTCTTGGGCGATCCGCGTTTCGCGAGCGCAACGTTGCGCCGTCAGAACCTTGAGGCGCTGCTCGCCGAAGTGCGCGCGTGGATTCTCACCTTCAACGATCTCGAAGAGCTTCAGGCGCAGGTCAGCGAGCAGGGACTGGCGATCGGCGTGGTGCGCAGCACGCGCGAGCTGGCCGAGTCCGAGTGGGCCGCCGACTGGGGCGCGATCGTCAATGTCGACGATCGCACGGGCGGCACGATGCGCATGCCCGGGCCGCCCTGGCGCTTCAGCGGCGCGACCTTGCCGCAACCGGGCATTCCGGCGTTTCAGGGCGAGCACAACATCGAGCTGCTCATGGAGCGCAACATCGACCCTGCGATGATCCACGAACTCAGGCAGCGCAAGATCCTGCTGAGCCGCAAGAGCCTGCGCGGTGATTTCGATGAAGTCTGACCATACGCACGACATCGATGCGAGAAGCTGGCTCGCCTCGGCCAACGACGCGTCCACGCCTTTTCCATTGCAGAACCTGCCTTTCGGCGCATTCAGGCGCGCGGGGACGAACGAGGCGTTTCGCGGCGGCGTCGCGCTGGGCGATCAGGTGATCGATCTCGGCGCGTTGAGCGAAGCGGGCGCGTTCTTGGGACTTGCGGCCGACGCCGCGCGCGCCTGCGCGCAGCCGTCGCTGAACGCGTTCTTCGACATGGGCCCGGACGCGTGGCGTGCGCTTCGCCATGCGCTTTTCGCGCTGTTCGACGCACGTCGCGAAAACGCGGGTTCCGGCCAGCGCTGTCTCGTGCCGCAAGCCAGCGTGGAACACGGCATGCCCGCGCATATCGGCGATTACACGGACTTCTATACGTCGATCGATCACGCGCGCAACATCGTGAAGCTGCTGCGTCCGGACGGCGCGGTGTCACCGAATTTTAAGTGGATGCCCGTTGCGTATCACGGGCGCGTATCGAGCATCGGGCTTTCCGGGCAGAACGTTCGACGGCCCTGCGGCCAACGCATGGCAGTGGGTGCGCGCGTGCCGGATGTCGGACCGTGCACGCGGCTCGATTACGAGCTTGAACTGGGCATCGTCATCGGCGTAGGCAACGGGCAGGGCGAGCGCATTCCCGTCGCGTCGGCCGAGGATCACGTGTTCGGACTGTGTCTGCTCAACGACTGGTCCGCGCGCGACATCCAGGCGTGGGAATCCACGCCGCTCGGACCGTTTCTCGCGAAGAGTTTCGCGACGACGTTATCGCCGTGGATCGTCACGATGGACGCGCTCGCGCCGTATCGCACCGCATGGACGCGACCGGTCGACGATCCGCAGCCGCTTGCGTATCTGTCGGCGCCTGCGCTTGACGAAAGCAGCGCGATCGATATCCGGCTGGACGTCGCGCTCGAAACCGCGATGCATCGCCGCGACGCGCTGCCGCCGACGCGCCTCTCTTGCACGAGCTTCCGTCATCAATACTGGACGCTCGCGCAGATGGTCGCGCATCACACGATCGCGGGCTGCAATCTGCGCAGCGGCGACCTGCTCGGCAGCGGAACGATATCGGGTCCATCGCGCGACGAGGCGGGCGCGCTGATCGAGCTGACGCAGGCGGGCCACGCGCCGATACGCCTGCCAACCGGTGAGACGCGCGCATTCCTCGAAGACGGCGATGCCGTCGTGATGAGCGGATGGTGCGAGCGTCCCGGTTACGCGCGCATCGGCTTCGGCGAGAACCGCGCGGAAGTGCTTCCGGCGAAATGGGACTGACCGGCTCCGGATGACGAGACGGCCCTGCAAATCAGGAGACAAATCGATGAACGCGGTATTCGAAACAGACGCGCCGCTCGCCGGCAAGGATGCGGACCGGGCTTTGCGCGATGCCTATCGCGCGACGGAATGGCGCATCATGCCCATTCTCTTCGTTCTATGGCTGCTCGCGTGGGTCGATCGCGCGAACGTAGCCTTCGCCAAGCTGCAGATGCTGTCGGACCTGCACTTCAGTGAAACCGTGTACGGCCTCGGCGCGGGTTTGTTCTTTCTCGGCTACGTGGTGTTCGGCGTGCCGAGTTCGATGATCCAGCAACGCGTCGGCGCGCGCACGACCATATCGGCGATTGCGCTGGGCTGGGGCGTGACCAGCGTCGCGATGATGTTCGTTCACAACACGGCCACGTTCTATGTGCTGCGTTTTTTGCTCGGCGCCTTCGAGGCGGGCTTCTATCCGGGCGTGATTCTGTACATGAACCAGTGGTTCCCGTCGAAGCGGCGCACGCGCAACTTCAGCATCTTCCATTCGGCGGCGATCTGTTCGACCGTGGCGGTCGGCCTGACCGGCGGCTTCGTGCTGGAGCACATGAGCGGTCTTTTCAGCATCGCCGGATGGCGATGGATGTTCCTGCTCCAGGCGGTGCCCACGGTGCTGATGGGATGCATCGCGTTCGCCGTGCTGACGGATGGGCCTGGCAGCGCGCGCTGGCTGTCGCCGCAGCAACGGCGTCTCGTGCAGGCCGATCTCGAACGCGATCGTGGCGACGCGCCTCCGGCTACCGATCGCGCCGGCTCGTTGCTCGCGAATCCGCTCGTCTGGATGTTGTCCGCCGCGTACTTCTGCATTCTGACGGCGAACTCGGCGCTCAGTTTTTTCATTCCGACGATCCTTCACGAAGCGGGCTTCGGCGGCTACAGCGCGATCGGCAATGCGATCGCGGCGATCTGCGTGCTCGGCGCGCTCGGCAACATCGCGCTCTCGACGTTCGCCAGCCGTTACCGTGATGTCCGGGGACATTGCGCGATCGCGTCGCTCATCAGCGTCGCGAGTCTGCTGGTGCTCGTTTTCGTGTGGCATAGCAGCCGGTCGGTCACGTTCGCCACGCTGGTGCTCGGACTCGCCGGCACGGGCGCGGGCATCTCGCTGTTCTGGCAGATTCCGGGACGCTACCTGCACGGCAACGCAATGGCGCTCGGCGTGCCGTTCATCAGCTCGGTCGCGAATCTCGCTGGCTTCCTGACGCCCTGGCTCACGGGCTATGTACGCGACGTGTCCGGCAGCTATACGAGCGGATTCGTGACCGCCGCCGTGGTTCAGTCGCTTGCCGCGATCGTGCTCATTGCCGGCGTGCCGATAGCCGCCCGCAGACGGAACATGCGCGCCGCGACGCGCGGACACGAACCCGCCTGATTCATCGGCAAGGTCGTTCTTCGAAGGAACGACTCGATGAAAAATAATTAGATATACGAATCAATGGAGATCGGAATGAAAAAGACCATGCGGCTGGCGGGCGCACTCGTCGTGCTGACGCCGATGACCGCGTTCGCTCAAAGCAACGTCACGCTCTACGGACTCGTCGACGCGGGCATCAGCTACGCCAACAACGTCGCGCCGAAGGCCGGCGCTATCGGCGGACGCAAGATTCAGGAGACGAGCGGCGTCGGTGTGCCATCGCGCTGGGGCTTGCGCGGCGTCGAGGAACTGGGCGGCGGGAACACCGCGGTCTTCGTGCTGGAGAACGGCTTCAGCGTCGCGAACGGCACGATGCTGCAAGGCTCGCGTCTCTTCGGACGCCAGGCCTATGTCGGCCTCGGCAACAAGCAACTGGGCACGGTCACCTTCGGGCGTCAATACGAATCCGTCGTGGACTTCGTAGGCCCGTTCGTGTCCGCGCGGCAGTGGGGCACGCAATACGGCGCGCATGTCGGCGATATCGACAATCTCTACACCACGTTTCGCATCAACAACGCGGTCAAGTATCAAAGCGCGACGCTGTGGGGCATCACGCTGGGCGGCCTGTACGCGTTCAGCAATCAGGCCGCGGGGCCGGGCGGGACGGGCTTCGCGAACAATCGCGCCTGGAGTGTCGGCGGCAGCTATACGCACGATGCATTCTCGTTCGGTGTCGGACATTTTCATCTGAGCAACCCGTCGGCGGGCGGAACGGATGGCAGCAATACATCGGGCGCGGTGGTCGGGGACTATTCGAATCCCACGGCCATCTTTTATACGCGGCCGGTGACATCGCATGAAGTGACCGCGGTGGGCGCTGCCTATGCGTTCGGCGCGTTCACGCTGGGCGGCGCCTATACGTACGCGCACTTGAGCTATGCAGATCACACGAGCTTTTCGATGTCCAACTACGAGGCCAACGCGCGATACCGCTTCACGCCGGCGCTGGTAGCGGGCATCGCGGCGATATACAGCATAGGCGACGTCGGAGGCGCGTCCTCGATCGCCAATATCAGCGACGGGCCGCATCCGCACTGGCTGCAATTCAACGCCGGTCTGATCTACTCGCTAAGCAAGCGCACGGATGTCTACGGTGCTGTCGTGTATCAGAAGGCGTTGAACGGCGCCCTGACTGCCGCGATCGTGAATGTCGGCGGACCGAGCGGCACGAACTCGCGATATCAGATTGCGACGACCGCTGGTGTACGGCACAGGTTTTGAAGGCACCACGAAAGTCCGCGGCCGGACTGCAATTGCATTGGCCGATATCGTGCCGCGGGCGCTGACTACTCACCTGACGACGCCGCTTCGCCCTCCGACCACGGACTGAAACCGCTTTGCAGCACACTGCGCAACGAACTGCGCAATGCCTCGGCGCGCTTTTGTCCGAAGCTGTCTTCGAACTCCCGCTGAACCGCTTGCCACAGCGGAAACGCCATCCGATAACGCGATAAACCCGCGTTCGTGATAACCACCTTTCTGACGCGCCGATCTTCTCCAGGCACCATTTCGAGCAGCCCATCGCGATCGAGCGGCTTCAGGTTTGCCGATAGGGTGGTGCGGTCCATCGCCATCGACTCCGCGAGCTCGCCGATGGTAAGCGGTCCATTGCGGGCGAGCCTGTACAGGATCGAGAATTGGGTCGACCGGAGGTTCGACGGGCTTAGAGCCTGATCGTATGCTGCCGTGAGATATCGCGCGGCCTGACGTGCCGCGAGACAGGTGCAGGTTCCGTCGATGTTTTCTACTCGCTCTTTTGTCGATGCCATCTCGCGTTCGTTTCGTTTGAAGTCGATGTGATGCTTGCCATTGCATTTCGATTCATCATCATATGTGCATGTCAACGTATAGTAAACGCGGACGCATCATCCATGTGCAGGAGCATTCAGCGGGATCGGCGCTCGGTATCGGCTATGCGGCGCCCATTCGTCTCGAACGCGCGATGCGCGAACCGGTCGATGCGGGTTGACCCTAGATTTGCCCGCGGCATCGTTAGCTATAATCGCGCGGTCAGGCGCTGTGATCCAGCGTCACGACAGGCAGGAAGGGTTACCCCCCATTCCCTGATCAACGCAATTGCCGTTCCCCACAGGAGACTGGCATGTCAGACCGACTCATCATTTTCGACACCACCTTGCGCGATGGAGAACAGTCGCCGGGTGCCTCGATGACCAAAGACGAAAAACTGCGCATCGCCCGGCAACTCGAGCGCATGCGCGTCGACGTGATCGAAGCAGGGTTCGCCGCGAGTTCCGAAGGCGACTTCGAGGCGATTCGGGCAATCGCCGGCGAGGTCAAGGACAGCATCGTCTGTTCTCTGGCGCGGGCGAACGAACGTGACATTTCGCGCGCCGCCGAGGCGCTGAAGCCGGCCAGCCGGTTCCGCATTCATACCTTCGTCGCCACATCCGCGCTGCACATGGAAAAGAAGCTGCGCATGTCGCCCGATCAGGTCTATGAACAGGCGCGGCGCGCAGTGCGTCTCGCGCGCGGTCATACCGATGACGTCGAGTTCTCGCCGGAAGACGCGAGCCGCTCCGACTTCGACTTTCTCTGTCGCGTGATCGAAGGCGTGATCGACGAAGGGGCGACTACCATCAACGTCCCCGATACGGTCGGCTATGCCGTTCCGGATGGCTACGCTGCGTTGATCCGCGAACTTCGCGAACGCATTCCCAATTCCGACCGGGCGGTCTTTTCGGTCCATTGTCACGATGATCTCGGCCTGGCCGTGGCCAACTCGCTCGCGGCCGTCAAGTCGGGCGGGGCCAGGCAGATCGAATGTGCGATCAACGGCCTTGGCGAGCGAGCCGGCAATACGGCGCTCGAGGAAGTCGTGATGGCAGTCAGGACGCGACGGGATGTATTCGGCCTCGATATGCGCGTGGACACCACTCAGATCGTCGAAGCCTCGCGGCTGGTTTCGGAGATCACAGGGTTCACGGTGCAACCTAACAAGGCAGTCGTCGGCGCCAATGCGTTCGCGCATGCATCGGGCATCCACCAGGACGGCGTGCTGAAAGCGCGCGACACTTACGAAATCATGCGCGCGGAAGACGTAGGCTGGAGCGCGAACAGGATCGTGCTCGGCAAACTGTCGGGTCGAAACGCATTCAGGCAGCGCTTGCAGGAGCTGGGAATCGAGATCGACAGCGAAGCCGAACTGAATGCCGCGTTCGTTCGCTTCAAGGCGCTCGCCGATCAGGAAGCTTCCGTGTCCGACGACGCACTCGTCGCCTTGTCGCGGCAAGGCAAGGTCGCGGATACGACCGGCGTGCAACACTGACGACGTGCGCCGGATGCAACGATGCGGTCCGAAGAAGACATGCCTTCGAAAACGCCAGTTCCGGGAGACGAACGCCTCCGCGTTCGCTCTCCTTCCATTTCAATCCCTCGCGAGTCTGGTGGGACCCGTCCCATCATTGGTCGCATGAAAGTATGAAAACCGCTATGCCTACACAGTTTGTCGTTTCCCCGAGCGCAACGCCGACTCCGCACGATGAGATCGTCGCGAGCATTTCAAACCCCGTGTTCGGTAAGGTGTTCACCGATCACATGGCAACGATGCGCTGGACCAACACGCTTGGCTGGCACGATGCCAAGGTCGAGCCTCGCCGGCCGTTTCAGATCGATCCCGCTTGCGCGGTGTTGCACTATGCGCAGGAAATTTTCGAAGGCATGAAAGCGTACCGCGGCGAAGACGGCTCGATCTCGCTGTTCCGCCCGTTCGAGAATGCCAGGCGCTTTCGTGCGTCGGCCGCGCGTCTTGCCATGGCCGATCTCCCGGAAGCGCTCTTCGTCGATGCGGTGGAATCGCTCGTCAAGGTAGACCGGGACTGGGTGCCCGGTGGCGACAGCAGCCTCTATCTGCGTCCGTTCATGTTCGCGTCCGAGAGCTTCCTCGGTGTGCGCGCGTCTCACGAGTACGTGTTCTGCGTCATCGCCTGCCCGGTAGGTCCGTACTTCAAGGCAGGCAAGTCGTCGGTGACCGTCTGGGTGTCCGACCAATACACTCGCGCGGCGCCGGGTGGAACGGGCTCGGCCAAATGCGGCGGAAACTATGCCGCCAGCCTGATCGCGCAGACCGAGGCGGCGGCCAAGGGTTGCGACCAGGTCGTTTTTCTCGATGCCGCCGAGCACAAATGGATCGAAGAGATGGGCGGGATGAATCTCTTCTTCGTCATGGACGATGGCTCGCTGACGACGCCGCCGCTGTCCGGCACGATTCTGCCGGGCATCACCAGGGCGTCGATCATCGAGCTTGCGAGGCGTGAAGGCATCGTGGTCAACGAAACGCCTTATGCATTCGATGCATGGCGTGCGGATGCCGCGAGCGGCCGTGTCCGGGAGGTATTCGCTTGCGGGACCGCTGCTGTCGTCACTGCGGTCGGTGAGGTTCGCCATGCCGCCGGAGAATTTAAGATTGGGGACGGGGGAGAAGGACCGGTGACGCAACGCATGCGCACGCAACTGACCGGCATCCAGCGCGGCAGGCTCGCCGATCCTCTCGAATGGGTGTATCGCATCGACTGAGGCCGATTGGGCCTTAAGTCGCGCTCGTCCTCTGCGGCATGGGTGCGTGGCGTCACGCGTCGCGCACTTTATCCGCGAAGTTACCCGATAGCCAAAGCAGCATCCCGGTTGCGCGTGATCCATTCGCTGAAGAGCTTGACCTTCGGCTGATTCGCGACGCAATCCGGATAGACGAAGTAGTAACGCGACCCCGTCTCGAGCACGGTGTCGAACGGCATGACGAGCCGCCGGGCCGCCACGTCTTCGCTGACCAGCGTGCGGTCGCTGATCGCGACCCCGAAGCCCTGCATCGCGGCGTTCGTCGCCAGATCGAGCGTTTCGAATGTCGGGCCGAGCGTCGCGTCGATCTCGCTCGCTCCCGCACGATCGAGCCACAGCTTCCAGTCGCGATGATCGCGCGTCGGATGCAGCAGCGCATGATGCGCCAGATCCGCCGCCGCGGCGAGCGGCCGTTCGCTGAGTAGATCGGGCGAGCACACGGGCGTGAGTTGCTCGTTGAAGAGCGGCACCGCGTGCACGTCCGCGCCGGGCGACGAGCCGTAGATGATCGCCGCATCGAACGATTCAATCTGAAAATCGACGTCGTGCTGCCAGGTCGTCGTGATCTGCAATTGCAGTTCGGGATGCTCGCTCTGAAAGCGCATGATCCTCGGCAGCATCCAGCGCATCACGCAGGTCGGCACTTTCAGCGCGAGATCGGTGCGCTGGCGCGTGAGACGCAGCGATACCTCCTCGATGCGCGCGAAACCCTCTCTCACGACGGGCAGCAGCACGTCGCCTTCGGCCGTCAGCGTCAGCCCCCTTGCGCCCCGTTTGAAGAGGGGAAAGCCGAAATATTCCTCCAGCGTGAGAATCTGTCTGCTGATCGCCCCTTGCGTGAGGCACAGATGCTCCGCCGCACGCGTGAAACTGCGGTGACGCGCGACCGTCTCGAAGATCTGCAGCGCATTGAGCGGAGGAAGTCGTCGCATGGGGCGTGTCTCCGATCATGGAAGGCATGTCAGTCGGAACTATAGTAGCAAGTCCGGCGCGACGTGACGGCGTGTTAGTGGAGTATCTTGCCCAGGAATTCCTGCGCCCGTTCGGAGCGTGGATGCGCAAAGAACGCATCCTTGGCGTCGTCTTCGACGATGCGCCCGTGATCCATGAAGATCACCCGATGCGCGACCTTCCTCGCGAACCCCATCTCGTGCGTCACGCACATCATCGTCATGCCTTCCTGGGCCAGTTCGACCATCACATCCAGCACCTCGTTGATCATCTCCGGATCGAGGGCGGAAGTCGGTTCGTCGAACAGCATCGCGACGGGGTCCATCGACAGCGCACGCGCGATCGCCACGCGTTGCTGCTGGCCGCCGGAAAGCTGTCCGGGATACTTGTCCGCGTGCGCGCGCAGGCCGACTCGCTGGAGCAGGCGCAGCGCCTTGTCGGATGCTTCGTCTTTCGAGCGACCCAGCACTTTCGTCTGCGCGAGCGTGAGGTTTTCCGTGATCGACATATGCGGAAACAGCTCGAAATGCTGAAACACCATCCCGACCTTCGCGCGCAGTTTCGACAGGTTGGTCCGCTTGTCGTGGACGGCCTCGCCGTTGATCGTAATGCTCCCGCTCTGGAACGGCTCGAGTCCGTTGACCGTCTTGATGAGGGTCGATTTGCCGGACCCGGACGGCCCGCAGACCACGACCACTTCGCCTTTACTGACCGTGGTGGTGCAATCGGCCAGAACCTGAAACTGGCCGTACCACTTCGACACGTTACCGATGGAAATCATGCGCAAACCCGTTTTGAAAGGACGTTGGACATCGAGTCGAACTTCAGCGATGCCTGCCGATCCGATACCGGCGTTCGAGCGCACGGGCATACCAGGTCAGCGGAAAGCACATCGCGAAGTACAGCAGCGCGACGAGGGCGTAGATCGGGAAAGGGCGAAACACCGCGTTCGTGATCATGGTCCCGGTCTTGGTCAGTTCCGTGAGCCCGATGATCGACGTGAGCGCCGTGCTCTTCACGACCTGCACGAGAAAGCCGACGGTAGGCGGCACGGCGATCTTCCATGCCTGCGGCCAGACGACATAACGCAACTGCTGCATCCATGTCATGCCGAGGCTCGCCGCCGCGCTCCATTGACCGCGCGGCACCGCTTCGACGCAGCCTCGCCAGATGTCGGAGAGATAGGCGCCCGTATACAGCGTGAGCGTGACCGTTGCCGCAGCCCACGGCGACACCTCGACGCCCAGCATCGGCAAGCCGAAGAAGCCGAGGAAGAGCTGCATCAGGAGCGGCGTGCCCTGGAACACTTCGACATACAGCACCACGAACCTGCGCAGCCACGGCAACGGCGAAACGCGCATGGCGAGCAACACCAGCCCTGTCAGGCCGCCGCCGGCGAACGCGATCAACGAAAGCAGAACGGTCCAGCGCGCGGCGAGCATCAGATTGCGCGCGATATCCCATAGCGTGAACTCGATCATCGTGAACGCTCCTTCGGAAGGCCGGGATCTACCACGGCTGCACGCACGGAGAAGAGGCCGCGCAACCCGCGTCGAGGCGCAATCGTGACGCCGCGAGCGGCGCGCCCCGCGAACAGCCGCTTGCCGAGCCGGTTGATCAGGAGGCGCAGCACGATCGACAGCAGCAGATAGATCGCCGTGACGATCACGTAACATTCGAACGAACGGAAGTTACGCGACTGAATGAAACTGGCGGCATGCGTCAGGTCCGGCACCGAAATCTGCGATACCACCGCGGAGCCGAGCATCACGATCAGCACCTGGCCGAGCAAAGCCGGAAATACGTTGGCGAGCGCCTGCGGCAACACGACGTGGCGAAAGACGTGCGGACCTCGCAAGCCGAGCGCCATCGCGGCCTGGACCTGTCCGCGCGGAATCGAGTCGATGCCCGCCCGGACGATTTCCGTCGCATACGCACCGAGGTTCACTGTCATCGCGAGCACGGCGGCCTCGATTTCGCCGATATGCACGCCGAGGCTCGGCAGCCCGAAGAACACGAAGAACAGCTGCACGAGAAACGGCGTGTTGCGAATGAGCTCGACATACGCGGCCACGACGGCACGAAGCGGCTTCGGCCCCGCCACGGCGATGCACGCTCCGCCGATGCCGACCAGACCGCCCAGGAGCGTCGATACGGCGGTGAGGCCGAGCGTGACCGCGACGCCATGCGCGAGCACGTCCACGTAGAGGCCGAAGTCGCTGAAATCGAACGTGTAGGTCATCGAAGCATCCTCGGCGTGCGATCGAACGAAAAGGCGAAGCGCATCACAGATCGGCCGGCAGCGGCGCGCGCAGCCACTTCTGCGAGATGGCGTTCATCGTGCCGTCCTTCTTCGCGGCGGCGATGGCCTCGTCCACCTTCTGCTTCAGACGCGGCTCGTTCTTGTTCAGGCCCACGTGATCGGGCGAGCTGAAGAGCGAAAACTTCTGCTCGGGATCGATCGACGGGTGACGGGCGATGATCGTCGCGCCCACGTCGTTACCGACCACGAGCAATTGGGTCTGTCCCGCGAGAAACGCGGAGATCGCGCCATTCGGGTCATCGAATCGCTTGATGGTCGCGGACGATGGCGCGACCTTGCTCACGCTCAGGTCTTCGAGCGTGCCGCGCGCAACCGCGATGCTCTTGCCGCCCAGATCGCCCGCGTTCTTCACGGCGAGCGACTTCGGACCGAACACGGCGAGGTTGTACGGCGCATAGGCTTGCGAGAAGTCGATCACCTTTTCGCGCTCCGGCGTCTTGCCGACCGAGAGCAGCATGTCGGCCTTATGGTCGACGAGGTACGCCATGCGGTTGTCGCCCGTGACCTGAATCAGTTCGACCTTCGCGTTGAGGGTCTTGCCGATCAGACTGGACACGTCGATGTCGTAGCCTTGCGGCTTCATGTCCGGCCCGATCGAGCCGAACGGCGGATAGTCCTCGAACACGCCGATCCGCACCACGCCGGATTTGCTGATCGAGTCGAGCGCATCGGCCTGCGCGAGCGGCGCAAATGCACCGAGGCCCACGACGCCTGCGAAGGCGAGCGTGATGGACGCGCGCTTGAAGAAGCGCTGCACGGAAGTCGTCGTGTTCATAGGGTGTCTCCTGTGGCTATGGTTTGGTCGGCGTGAATCAATGCGCGGTACGTGCCGCGATGAGCTTGCAGGCGTGCGGCGGCAATTCCGCGAAGATGGGCATGCCAACCCGAAGATCCGGTGTTTCGCGCGGGGTCGTGGCCGCGGTGAGCGTGAAACCGGCGCAGTCGATGGTGGCTTCGAGCGACGAGCCGACATCCCGGATGAACGCCACTTTTCCGGCCAGCACGTTGGGTCCGGGATTGGCCGTGACCGCCCGCATCGATACGTCCTCGGGGCGAATCAGCAAGCGGACATCATCGGTTGCGCCGCCTGCGCGCGGCGCGCCATCGACTGTGATCTGCTGGCCGTTTGGAAGCGCGATCCGGTTCGTGCCGTCGAGCGTGACGGGCAGGATGTTGCCGAGGCCGATGAAATCGGCGACGAATTCGCTGACGGGATTGCGATAGATATCGAGCGGCTTGCCGATCTGAGCGATGCGTCCTTTTTCCATCACGACGATTTCGTCGGCCATCGTCATGGCCTCGCGCTGGTCATGCGTCACCATGATCGTCGTGATGCCGAGGCGTTGTTGCAGCAGACGGATTTCGACCTGCATCGCTTCGCGCAGCTTCGCATCGAGCGCGGAGAGCGGTTCGTCGAGCAGCAGCAGCTTCGGCGACGATGCGATCGCCCGGGCGATGGCCACGCGCTGACGCTGTCCGCCGGAAAGCCGCGAGACCGGACGGTCCGCCATGTGCGGCAACTGGATCAGTTCGAGCAACTCGGCGACCCGCGCCGCCTGCGCGTCTTTCGCGACGCGGCGCAGCCGCAGCGGATAGGCGATGTTCTGCGCCACCGTCATGTGCGGAAACAGCGCGAGCGACTGGAACACCATGCCGAAATCGCGCTGGTTCGCCGGCACGTTCGTCAGATCGCGCCCGGCGAATGCCACGGTTCCGGACGTTGCCGTTTCGAGGCCCGCGATGATTCGCAACAGTGTCGTCTTGCCGCAGCCGGACGGTCCGAGAAAGCACACCAGCTTGCCGTCGGGCACGGCGAGATCGACGTGATCGACTGCGTACGCGGTGTGAAAGCGCTTCGTCACCGCCTGAAGTGTCAGATGAGTCATGAGGGTTCCCTCGTTAAAGCGCGACGCCTTCGTCGCCAACCAGCTTTTCGAGCAGCCAGATCAGGGCGAAGTCGATGAGCACGATGACGACCGCGAACGAAAACACCGTCGGATCGAGCGACGACACGGTGCGGCTGTACAGCCAGACGGGCAGCGTCATCGTGTTGATGTCGTATAGAAAGAACGTCACCGTGAACTCGTTGAAGGAGATGATGAAGGCGAACAACATGCCGGCGAGAATGCCCGGACGCATGAGCGGCAGGACCACATCGACGATGGCGCGGCGCGGGCTCGCGCCCATCAGGCACGCGGCTTCCTCGAACTCGGGGCCGATCGAGGCGACCGAGGCCGCGCAGTTCTTCACGGTGAACGGCAGGACGAGAATCACGTGCGCGATGATGAGCCGCAGCAGGCCGAGTTCGACGGGCAGCACGTTGAACACGAGCAGCAGCGAAAGCCCGAGCATCACGAGCGGATAGACGAGCGGCAGCGCGACGAGCTGTTCGATCACGGCCTTGCCGCGAAAGCGGTAGCGCGAGAGCGCGTAGGCCGCGGGCACCGAGACCGCAGTGGCGATGATCATCGTCGAGACCGCGACGATGAGGCTCGTCGTCAAAGCGGTTCCCATCGAGAGCACGTCGCTCGCGTCGGGCGACACGAAGGTGTGCCACGCGGCCTGATACCAGCGCAGCCCGAAGCTCGGCGGCGGGAATTCGAGCGTATCCGAATTGCCGAACGACATCGTGATCATCGTGAGGATCGGCAAGGCCGCGAGAAACAGCACGGTCGTCGCGAGCAGGCTGGTTGCACGGCCCAGACGTCCGGGCATGACCGCGGCAAGGCGCAGGGTACTCATGAGCGGGATTCCTCCGTGCGTTGCATGCCGCGCACGAGCCGTTGAGAGACCGACATGACGACGAGCGTCGCCGCCATCAGCACCACGCCGGATGCCGACGCGGCCGGCCAGTTCAGGAGCGGCGCCACCTGATCGTGCACGAGCACGGCGAGCATGGGCACGCGCCGTCCGCCGAGCAGCAGCGGGACTGCAAACGCGCTCGCGTTGTAGGCGAAGACGAGCAGGGCGCCGGAAACGAGGCCGGGCATCGCGAGCGGCAGAACGATGTGGCAGAGCGTCTGCCAGCGGGTCGCGCCGAGCGTGGCGGCCGCTTCCTCGTAAGCACGCGAGATGGCGCGCATCGCGCTCGCGAGCGGCAGCACGGCGAGTGGAAACGCGGTCTGGATCAGGCCGAGCAGCACGCCGTTCTCGCGATAGAGCCACTGCACCGGGCGCTGCACGACGCCGGCGGCGAGCAGCGCATGATTGAGCAAGCCGGCCGGTCCGAGCATGACGAGCCAGCCATAGCCTTGCAGCAGCAGGTTGACGAGCAGCGGCAGAAGCACGCCTGCGAGGAGCAGCCGGCGTGCGAGCCGCGACTCCGTGCGCGCCATGGCAAGCGCCACGGGAATCGCCAGCAGCACCGCGCAGACCATGCTTTGAAACGCGAGTTTCAGCGTGAGCCAGAGCGAGTGCAGGAAGTACGAATCGGCGAGGTCCGCGTAATTGCGCAGCGTGAGCGCATGCCACTCGTTCCCCGACACGCCGAAGCTCATGCGCAGCACCACGAGCGAAGCTGCGACGAGCACGGCGAGAAAGGCCAAGATGGGCGCGAGCAGCACCCAGGGCGGCACCCTCGGCAGCGCGGGCGCCGGCGCCTGCCCGAGGGCGACGTCTGCCATCGCTGCCGTCCTGCGGCGGAAAAGAAGTGCGGACATGGGGCTCAGGCCGAGAAGAGTTCCGTATAGCGCTTGATCCACGCCGGCTGCACCGCCGCCAGCGCCTTGTCGTCGTGCAGCACGGCGTTCTGCGCGATCTGCTGGGCCGACGGCACGAACGCACGGCTTTCGGCGGGAATCAGCGCCTTCGAATTCACCGGACCGTTCAGCACGTCGGCGGCCATGCGGCCTTGCACGCCGGCATCGAGCGAATGGTTGATGAACGCGTGGATCAGATCGATGTCGCCCGGATGCGCCTTCGGGATGACCGTGAACATCAACTGGGTCGCGAAGCCTTCCTTCATGCCGTACGTGACGGCCATCTTGTACTCGGGCTTGCGCAACTGGTTGGGGAAGAACGCCGGGGAGTAGATGCCGCCGATGTCCAGCGATCCGGTGCGAAACAGGTCGGCGACCTGATTCGGATTCTCGCCGAGCGTGAGCACCCGGTCCTTCAGTTGAGCGAGCTTCTTGAAGCCGGGCTCGATGTTCTGCTGCGAGCCGCCGGCCATCTTCGCCGCGATGATCGCGAGATCGACCGCTTCGGCCCATTCCGGCGGCGGCAGGAAGATCCGGCCCGCATACTTGGGATCCCACAGCGCCTCGTAGCTCAACGGCGCCGTCTTGACCGACGACGTGCTGTAGATAAGCCCGTCCGACCACAGCAGGTAGCCGATGCCGAAGCCATTGGCGCCGGTCTGGTACTGCGGGGCGACATCCTTCAGGTTGGGCAGCCGGTTCAGATCGGGCTTCGTCAGCAGGCCGGCATCCGCGAGACCCGACGCGCCCACGCCTGCGAGCGTGATCACGTCGTAGGTGGGCTTCTCGCCTGCCGCTTTCACTTTCGCCACCATGCCGGAGGTGCCGTCCGCGCGGTCGGCGATGACCTGCGCGCCGGTCTTCTGACTGAAGGTCGCGGCGATGTTGCGCAGAGCCGCCGCGCCCGTGTCGTCGGACCAGGTAAGCAGGCGCAGCGTCTTGCCGGCAAAGCTCTTTTCCTGTGCCCGCGCCGTGCTGATGAACGGCATCGGCAGGCTCGATGCAGCGAGCGCCATGCCGATGGTCTTGATGGCCTGCCTTCTGCCTCGTTTGATGTCCTGCATGGTTATCTCCTCGCTGAGCGTGCAGCAGTCGGTCGATGCGGTCGGTCGATCTGAAACGGCGTTGGTGAGAACACTCTAGGGATGCCAAATTTCGGCAACAATCGAAATCTCGGCATGGTTGCCATGAGCCGAGCGCATGGCTAGGGTCTGTTCACCTATAAAACGGCCATGCGTTGCCCCGTAAAGGGCCGCTCGCAAGGAATGCGACGAAGCGAATACCGGGCGTATTCGCAAGGAGCATGACGCCGCGAGCGGCCCTTTACGGGGCAACCCCTAACTAAAAATCCATTCCAGGGGAACGCCCGAAATCGGCCGGATTGCGGCGTCGCGCGTCGCTTGTTTGGGAGCGCCAAACGGCGCGCCGCGCTCCTTGCACTCCAGCCGATTTCGGGCGTTCGCATGGCCGTTTTATAGGTGAACAGACCCTAGCTTCGAAAAGCCTTTCAGACGGGACCCGTCGCGCTCAGAACCTGCTTGATTTCCTGGAAAGCCGCGAGCCCGAACGGCCCGAGTTCGCGGCCGATGCTGCTCTTCTTGTAGCCGCCCCACGAAGTCTGAGGAAAGATCAGTTGCGGTGCATTGATCCAGACGACGCCCGCCTGCAACGCCCCGGCGACCCGCTGGCCGCGCGCCGCGTCGCGCGTGACGACGGTGGCGACCAGCCCGAACTCGGTGTCGTTGGCCGCGGCGATCGCATCGTCTTCCGTATCGAAAGCGCGCACGCACATCACGGGTCCGAAGATCTCTTCGCGCCAGATCGCACTGTTCGTGGGCACGTCGACGAACATCGTCGGCTGCACGAAATAGCCCGGCCCTTGCGGCGCCGAGCCCTCGACCACGAGACTCGAGCCGTCCGCCTTGCCTCGCGCGATGAAACGCTGCACGCGTTCGTACTGCGCGCGGTTCGTGAGCGGCCCCATCTGCACGCCGGAGCCGAACGGATCGCCAACGACGGTTCGCGCCACCCGGTCGGCGAGGCGCGCGATCAGCGCCTCCGCGAGCGGCCGCTGGACGAGCACCCGCGACGTGGCCGAGCACATCTGTCCGGCATTGAAGAATGCGCCGCCCGTGACGAGATCGACGGCGAGATCCAGGTCGGCGTCCGCGAAAACGACGATCGACGACTTGCCGCCCAGTTCGAGGCTCACGCCCTTGATGGATTGCGCCGCCGCTTTCATGACCTGCTCGCCGACCGCCGTGCTGCCGGTGAACGACACCTTCGACACGAGCGGATGCGTCGTGAGCGCCGCGCCGACCTCCGTGCCGGTGCCCGTCACGACGTTGAATACGCCCGGCGGCAGACCCGCGCGCTCGACGATCGCGGCCAGTTCAAGCTCCGGCAAGGGCGTGAATTCGGAGGGCTTCAGCACGACCGTGCATCCCGCGGCGAGCGCGGGGGCGAGCTTCCACGCGGTCGTGACCATGGGAAAGTTCCACGGCACGATCAGGCCGACCACGCCCGCCGGTTCACGACGGATCACGGCGCGGTGATCGCTGCTCGAAATCGCGATCTCTTCTTCCGCTGCGTCCAGCGTTTCGGCGAGGCCCGCGTAGTAGTCGAAGGTCGCGACCACGTCGCCGACGTCGATGCGCGATTCGGCTATCGGCTTGCCGTTGTTGAGCGACTGAAGCGCGGCGAGTTGTTCGCCGTGCGCCTCCACGCCGCGCGCAATCGCCCGCAGAAAACTGGCGCGCTCTACGCCCGATGTCTGTTTCCAGGCGCGAAATGCACGCGATGCCGCGCGCACCGCGCAATCGACATCGGCGGGGCCGCCGGCCTCCACTTCGACGATCGTTTCCTCAGTCGATGGATCGATGACGGGCAGCCGCTGCCTCGTCTCGGGCAAGCACCAGCAGCCATCGATGAAGAGCCGCGTGCGCAGCGGAAAGTCGAAAACCGGGCGTGCCTGCGCGCTCATGACGGCACCCGTGCAAACCAGTCGGCTTCGCGAACCTCGATCACGGTCGGGACCTCGCGCGATACCGCCTGCCGCAATTGCGCGTCGAGCGCCTGTGGATCGTCGACGCTCGCGGCCTCGCATCCGAAGGCTCTCGCCAGCGCCATGAAGTCGGGCGTGTAGATATCGACGCCAACGGGCGAGATATCGCGCTGGTCCATATATTTGCGGATTTCGCCGTAGCCGAAGTTGTTCCAGAGCAGCACGATCACGGGCACGCGCGCTTCCACCGCGCTCGCCAGTTCCGGCAGCGTGAACTGAAGGCCGCCGTCGCCGATCAGACACACGACGGGCCGCTCACGCGCGGCGAGCTTCGCGCCGATCGCGGCAGGCAACCCGTATCCGAGCGTGCCGTAACCGGTCGACGAGTTGAACCATGAGCGCGGGGCCGGCGCATCGTGGAGGAAATTGCCCGCGTAGACCGGGCTCGTCGAATCGCCTGCAATGACGACGCCGGGCAGCGCGTGCACGATCGTGTCGATCAGGCGCTTCTGCGATCGCATCGCGGCGTCGCAGTTGGCGAAGATGGCGTCGCGCACCGCCGTCACGCGCGCGGCGCCCCAGTCCGGCGATGCGGGAAGCACTTCTCGCTCGTGCAGTCTCGTCGACAGTGCGCTCAGCGTCTCGCGCGAATCGCCGACGATAGCCACGTCCGGCCGGGCATTGCGCATGACCTGCTGGGCATCGATATCGATGCGGATGAGTTTTCCGGCGATGGCGAAGCCGCCATCGAAGAGCACGTCGTAGTCGGTCTCGCCCAGTTCGGTTCCGACCGCGAGCACGACGTCGGCTTCGCGAATCATCGCGCGGGTCGGCGGCAGCGATTGCGTCGAGCCGATGAGAAGCGGGTCCGCGCCCGGCAGAAGTCCTTTCGCGTTGGTCGTGAGCGCGACGGGCGCTTGCAGCCGCGCGGCGAGTTCGCGCAATTCGACTGCGGCGTGCGCCGCGCCGCCGCCGGCGAGAATCAGCGGGCGGCGGGCATCGGCGAGCAGGTCCACGGCAGAAGCGAGCGCGGCAGGATGGGCGGCGGGCTTCGCCGCGTGCACGGCGGGCGCAGCCTTCATCGCGTTCGCCGGCGACACGATGACATCGAGCGGAATCTCGATATGCACGGGCCGCGGCCGCGCGCTCTCGAATACGGCGAACGCGCGCGCCAGCACCTGAGGCAACTCGGCGGCATCCAGCAAGGTGTGAGAGAACGCGGCGAGCCCGTCGAATACTTCGCGCTGCGAAGGAAGTTCATGAAGACGTCCGTCTCCGTTGCCGAGGTGGCTACGTGCATTGACGCTTGATATCACGAGCATCGGAATGGAGTCGGCATAGGCTTGCGCCATCGCGGTCGCGATGTTGGTCATGCCCGGCCCGGTGATGATGAAGCACACGCCGGGTTTGCCCGTGACACGCGCGTATCCGTCGGCCATGAAGCCCGCGCCCTGTTCGTGACGAGGCGTCACGTGCCGGATCGACGAGTCTGCAAGCCCGCGATACAGCTCCACGGTGTGCACGCCCGGGATGCCGAAGACGTACTCGACGCCGTAGGTTTCGAGCAACGTGACGAGCGCTTCGCCACAGGTTCGAAGGCGTGCGCCCGCACGGCCGTTCGCCGCTCGTGCATTGCGTTCGTCGAAGTGCTTGCTGGATTCGCGAAGGTTCATCGGTCGTCGCATTCCTGGTTGGTTTGAGCCCGGACGCAGTCGGCTCTACGAGTCGACAGTGCGCACGGATCTCGGGCATCGGTGGAATCATTCTCGATGCGGCCCGGTCGCGACGACAATCGAAAAGATCTCATGGGGCGCATGACTTCCCTGCATGAGGCAGCGAGGGCTCGAGCGGACGGATATCGTCGGAGATGGCGATCGAAGAGATCGCGCTGACGCGGCAGGCGCGCGTCGGGACGACGGAGCAGGGCGTTACCGGGAAGGCGCGGACCGGCCTCCGGTCATGTGTCGATTCATTGCTCGTCGCACGCGCTGCGGCCGTGATCCGGGCCGTCCGGCAGGTCGGTATCGCCGAACATCTGGCGCACGAAATCGAGCAATGCGGGGTTCATCACGTCGCCGTGTCCGTCGATGATGCTCGAGTCCGCCTTGACGTTCCAGACGAGCGTCTGCGCGTTGACGACGCCATCCTTCGCCTCGACGTCGAGCGTGGCGCCGCCGCAGAACTTGCGTTGCCATGTCGATGGAGCCGGCCGTTGCGCATTCAGACCCGCGATGAAGGCTTGCGACTGCGCCACTTCGAGCCGCTTGTTGTTCGTCACAGCCCTCGCGAGTTCGTCGTTGGTCATGCCGAGCAGCTTGTCGCCCGACGTCCAGCCCTCGCAGACGGGGCTGTGCGCCGCCGATGCGTCCTGTGCCGGTCCGTGCAGCCGATGCGTGATATAGCCGTCGTCATGACCCGGCGTCTGCTTGATGGCGGTCGCCTGCGCGTCGGAGGAAGTGGGGCGCTCGAACAGCGTGTTCAGGAAGCGGCCGGCGGGAAAGGCGATGCCGGTGGCGTCGTCGGTGGCGGACGTGATCGACATGAACATCGGCGCAACGTAGCACCGATGCTGCTGCCGGTTCGCCACGCGATAGAGCGCCTCGAACTGCGACGCCTCGAACGCCGGGTTCACGAGCACGATCATGTCCGCGACACGTTCCGCCTCGGCGGTGCGCTCGTTCGACGCGCTCTGCTGCAAGGGCGGCAGGTCCGCGAGATCGCTTTCCTCGGTGAGCGTCTCGATCAACGGACCCGACGTGGCGGCGTACAGAATCAGCCCGCCGAAGCTGTGGCCGATCATCAGCGTGCGCATCGCGGGGCGCCGGCCTTCCTTGAGCGCCTCCAGATTGAAGTAGCGCTGCATGCTGCGCAAGCGAGCGAACAGTTCACGCACGGTGCCCGCCGATACGCGCGACGCCGTGGCCTTGCGATTCCAGAACGAGAGATTCAGCACGGGATCGGGCAGCAGCCAGGGCTTGCCGCGCCATCCGATATAGATGCCTATGACCTGACGCTTGCTCTGCTGATAAAGCTCGTCGGACGCCGCGCGTTCGAGCAGGCGGCGGAACTTCATCACGTTGTCGTCGTCCGTCTCGGCGTTGTGCTTCCAGCCGTGCACGAACAGGATCACCTTGACGTCGGTCCTTGCCTTGAGATACTGCTTGAGGTTGTCCATCAGCGCATCGATTTGCATTGCCGACTGATCGGGCGCGGCATCCGGCGACGCGGCTGTTTGAGGATGCAGCCAGCCCTGATCGTCGAACTCGACGAAATGCAGTTCGTATTTTCCGTCGACGATTTCCGGCGTGCGTCCGGCGCATTCGGGCGCGGTCTTGCCGTCGCGATCGGTGCGACATTGCTGGCTGTCGAGCCAGGGATTGACGACCTGGGTGCGATAGGCTTCGTGAGAGGCGCAGCCGCCGAGCATGATGGCCGCTAGAAACATGACGATCGCCGTGATTGCACGCACGGATCTGCTGGCAGCCATGATGGAATGACCTCGCTAATAATCCTCGCTCTCAGGAGAACGAACGCAGATCGCTTCTTTTGAACCGATGCGTCGGCCCTACGCCTCCGGCTTGCTGCGCCCGTACAGCAGCAGCATCGCCGCGATCACCACGCCGTAGATGATCTGACGCCCCGCTTCCGGCATCTGCGCGACCGATAGGATCGACTGCAGCAGCGTGATGAGGATCGCGCCAGCCACGGTGCCGAGGTACGACCCGCGACCGCCCAGAATCGAGGTACCGCCGAGCACGACCGCCGCGATGGCCGGCAACAGGTAGGCATCGCCCATCGACTGCGCGGCCTTCGACGCATAGCCCGCGAGCAGCACACCGCCGAACGCCGCGAACGCGCTGCACACGGCGAAAGCGGCCACGGTCACGAGCCGCGTATCGATGCCGGAAAGGTATGCCGCGCGTTCGGTGTTGCCGATCGCGTACAGCGTGCGGCCAAAAGTCGTGCGCGACAGCAGAAACATCGTCGCGCCGCCGATCACGACCCACAGCGCGACCGCATTCGGCACGCCCGGCACGAGCCAGCCCGCCGCGAGCCATCGCATCACGTCCGGCGCGGAATCCTGCGGCGACGATCCCCCCGTGTAGACGATCATGATGCCCTGCGCGACTGCATTGGTGGCGAGCGTCGCGATCATGGACGGAATGCGCAGGAGCGCGACGAGAATGCCGTTGACGACGCCGATCAGCACGCCGCAACCAATCCCGACGGGAATCGCGAGGACGCGTCCCAGTTCGCCGTGCCCCGCGACGGCGCACGCCATCATCGCGCCGACCGTGATCGTCCACGGCAACGACAGATCGATGTGGCCGAGCAGGATCACCATCATCAGTCCGGTCGCGATGATGCCGAGAAACGCGCCGACCTTCAGTTGCAGCAGGATGTACTCCGGCGACATGAAGCTGCGCGAATACATCCCGCCGACCAGCAGCAGCGCGACGATGCACGCGAACGCGATCACGATCGGCTTGTCGATCCGGCGCGCGAGCCTCGACACGAATGTGGTGCGTCCGTTCGCGGAAACGTCGCTCATTGGAACCACTCCAGGCGGTTGCGCACCCGGAACAGCCCGCACGCGCCGATCGAAACGGCGAGCAGAAGAATCACGCCCTGGAAGAGCGGCTGCCACAGCGCATCGACGTTGAACACGAACAGCAGGTCGCCGATCGAGCGGAACGCGAATGCGCCGAAGACCGCGCCGATCGCGCTGCCCCTGCCGCCCAGCAGCGACACGCCGCCGATGACCACGGCGGCGATCGAAAACAACGTGTACGAGTTGGCGCTGCCGAGGCTGGCTTCGCCGGTGTCCGTGAAGAAGGTCAGAAAGAGGCCGCCGATCGCGGCGAGCAGGCCGGCGAGCGTATAGCTCATGAACTTCGCGCGGCGGATCGGCATGCCCGAGAGAAAGGCCGCGGGTTCGGACGAGCCGGTTGCATAAGCCGCGCGCCCGATCGCGGAGCGCTTGAAGGGAACCCAGACGATCACCACGGCCGCGAGCAGAATCAACAGGCTTGCCGGCACGACGCCGGCGACCTTGCCGGTCAGTACGTCGGCGAGATCCTCGTTGATGGCGCCGCCGGGAACCGGGCGAAGCAGCAGCGCCAGTCCGTAGTACACCGCACCCGTTGCGATCGTCGTCACGATGGGCTGCAAGCGCCCGAAAATAATGATGACGCCGTTGAGCGCGCCGCACAGCGCGCCCGCCGCGAGCACGCCGGCAATGCCGAGCGCGCTGTGCAGCGCGCCGCCCGTGACGATCCACGATCCCAGGCAATTCGTCAGCACGAGCATCATCCCGATCGACAGGTCGATGCCCGCCGTCAGTACGACGAGCGCCTGGCCCATCGACACGAGCGCGAGCAGTACCGCCTTGTTCGCCGCCGTCTGAAACACATTCGCCGACAACGTCGACGGATAGTTGAAGAGGTAGATCGCGAACATCAGCACGAACAGGGCGAATGCGAACGCCGACCCGCGATTTTCCGCGTACCAGTAGCGCAATCCGCTCATGGCGCGACTCCTTTGGAAAGCGCGACCTGTCCGACGGGCAGGTCGAGCGCACTGGCGATGAGGTTCTGCTCGGTGATCGCCGCCCCGGCGAGCTCCTTCTTGATCCTGCCTTCGTACAGCACGAGGACGCGATCGCAGCAGCCGATCAGCTCGTCGTAGTCGGTCGAATAAAACACGATTGCTGCGCCCTCGTCGGCGAGCCGCCTGAGCAACTGATAGATCTCCTGCTTGGTGCCGACATCGATGCCGCGCGTCGGGTCGCAGAGAAGCAGGATGCGCGGCTGCCGGACCAGCCACTTCGCGATGACGACCTTCTGCTGGTTGCCGCCCGAGAGCGAGCCCACGGCCGCGTCGGTGCTGAACGACTTGATCGCGAGGAGCGCCATCATCCGGTCGACGAACGACTGCTGGCGGTCGCGATCGATCACGCCCGCGGTGGACATGCGATCGAGCGCGGCGAACGACAGGTTCTCGCGCACCGACATCGGCAGCATCAGACCTTCGGTCTTGCGATCCTCCGGAATCAGCGCCATGCCGATGCGATTGGCGCGGGCGGCCACGGGGCTCCCGATCGACACGGCCTTGCCGTCGATCTCGATCACCCCCGCGCAACCGCGCAGCACGCCGAACAGCGCGAGCAGCAGTTCGCGCTGGCCTTGTCCGTCGAGGCCGCCCAGCCCGAGGATTTCGCCGGGCCTCACCGAAAAGCTGACGCCGCGCAACGTGTCGTTCCACGCGAGGTCGCGGCAGGCGAGAACCGCTTCGGCGGCGCTGCGTTCGCCGGGCTCGTTCGCGGGCTTGGCGGGAAACACATGCTGGTACTTGCGGCCGATCATCATCTCGACGACCTCGTTGTCGGAGCGCGTGCCTGCCTCGAAGCTCATCACGTGGCGACCGTTCCGGTAGACGGTGCATTCGTCCGCGAGCGCTTTCACCTCGTGCATCCGGTGCGAGATGAAGAGCAGCGCGAGCCCTTCGTCGCGCAGGCGCTTGAGCACGTCGATGACGCGCGCCACGTCGGCCGCGGTCAGCGCCGACGTGGCTTCGTCGAGTATCAGGATGCGCGGCTCGTGCGCCAGTCCTTTCGCGAGCTCGACCATCTGCTGGCGCGACAGCGGCAGATCGCGGACTTTCGTGAGCGGATTGATATCGGCTGCGCCGGCGCGGGCAAGCGCGGCCTCGGCCTGGCGGCGCTGCACCCGGCGATCGATCATGCCGAAGCGCCGCGGCGGATTCGCAGCGAAGATGTTGTCCGCCACGCTCAGGTCGGGGATCAGCGACAGCTCCTGATACACGCAGACGATGCCGGCCGCGTTCGCCGCGGCGGGCGACGCGAACGAGACTTCACGGCCATCGAGGTGCATCGTGCCTTCGTCCGGCTGCACGACGCCGGACATCACCTTCAGCAGCGTGGACTTGCCCGCGCCGTTCTCGCCGAGGACCGCGTGGATGCGTCCCCTGCGCACCGCCAGCTCCGCGTGATCCAGCGCGACGGCGCCGCCGTAGCTTTTCGACACTCCGGACATCTGAAAGAACGGCCGCTCTGCGTCGTCCCGCATGCTTCGTCTCCCGTCACGTCGCCGCCATCATCCGCTTACTGGTTGCCCTGGCTCTGCTTCATGATTTCCTGCGCGGAGAAGTTGATGCCGCAGGTCGGAAACGAGTTGCCGACGAAGAAGTTGTCGGATTCGTTCGGGAAGTAGTTGACGCCCGCCTTCAGCTTCGCGTCGTCGGTGATGTCGAGGGGCAGTTTGATCGCCACGGGAATCGTCTGACCGTCGAGTGCCGAGAGCGCGGTCTTGATCGCCACGGCCACCTGCGCGGGACCGCTGCCCGCCGACGTGCATTTCAGGCCCTGGCTGCCGTACTGCGCGCAGAACTTGCGAAAGCCGTTTTCAGTCTCGCCGCCGAACGGCACGAACGGATGCTTCGCGTCGATCATCGCGCGCACGACACCGGTGTCGCCACCCTGCGCCGAAATGCCGTCGAAATGGCCCTGCACCGCGATGGCGTCCGCGGCGGCCTTCTGCGCGACGCCGTCGTCCCATTTGCCGTAGACCTGCACGACGTTCCACTTCTTGCCGGTTTCGTCGAGCGTTTTCAGGAAACCGTTGTGCCGGTCCGTATCGACCGACGTGCCCGCCACGCCGCGCACCTCCAGCACCTTGCCGCCGTTCGGCACATGGGTCGCGAGCCACTTGGCCCACAGCACGCCGAGCCCGTACTGATCGACGTCGACGTTGATCGCGTCTTCGCTGTCGAGCGTGTTGTCGAACGCGATCAGCACGACGCCGGCTTTCTTCGCGCGGCGGATCGCCGGGCCGAACGAGGAGGGATTCTGCGCATCGACGATGATCGCGTCGTAGCCCGCATCGATGAAGTTGTTGACGGCCGAGATCTGCGCCGGGACGTCCTCGCCGGTCGAGACGACCTTGAATTCCTTGAGCTTCGCGGCGACCGCCGGTTGCGCCGTGTAGGCCTTGGCCGTCTTGATCATCTGGATGCGCCAGGTGTTGGCGATATAGCCGTTCACGAGCGCGATGCGGTACGGGCCGTTCTTCTTCGGATACTTGACGAACTTCGTGTCGCTCTTCCAGGGAACCATGCATGCGGGATCGCTGGATGGACCGGAAACGATCGAAGCCTGCGCGAAAGCCGCACTCGTGCATAACGCCAATGCCGCGCTCGCCGTCACTCTGAGCACCTGGATTCCTGGACGCATGTTGTCTCCTTGTTGTTGGATTCAATCTACCGACTGCGGGCGCGCATGGCTCGTCGTGGATTGGCGACACGGTGCGCGGGAAGCACGGAATCTTGCGGATTTGCCAGGCGGGACGCGATCGAACTGGCAGCAGGACCATTTTCAAAGGCGCCCCTCGAAGCGTCAGGAGGGGCACGCGCGTGCGCGTTCGCGTCTGACAGTACTGGCATACCAATCCACGCGCGATAGTGGTTTACGAGCGTGCGCCGTTCGGCTTGAAACGCTTGATGGGTAAGGCTGGCCCGCGATCGGCCGATGCTGCGTTGCACAGGGATTGGTGTACCATTTTGACCAGCTTCGAGCGCCGCCCGGCGTCCTTGACGATCTCGAGAGTTCCAGATGGCCGATCTTTCGCACACGCCAGCCGGCCGTCTCGCCAACACGGACGCGGGCGATCGTTCGTATGTCGGGCTGGCGAACCGGATCTACGACCTGATCGCGGCCGGCGATATCGGGCCGCGCGCCCGCCTGCCTTCCGAACGCACGCTGGCCGAGCGTTTCGGCGTGAGCCGCACGCAGGTGAGGGAGGCGATCATTGCGCTGGAAGTGCAGGGCGTGGTCGAGGTCCGTG
>NZ_JAQQDB010000027.1:0-100056 GCF_046030135.1 Caballeronia jiangsuensis | reverse complement strand
CAGCAAAGAAAGTGACCCCCGCCCCGGGGAGGGGCAGTGCTAATAGACCGACACGCAAACGGGATCCGGCGAAAACCCCGCCACACCCCTACCATCACCCCGTATTCCGCAACCCCGCCGCAATCCCGTTGATCGTCAAATGAATCCCGCGCCGCAAGCGCACGTTCTGATCTCCCGCGCGATGACGCTTCAACAGTTCGACCTGCAAATGGTTAAGCGGATCGAGATACGGAAAGCGGTTCTTGATCGACCGCGCGAGCAGCGGATTATCCGCAAGACGATCGCTCTTCCCCGTGATCTCGGCAAGCACGTCCGACGTGCGCTGATGCTCCGCGACGATCTTGTCGAACACCGTCTTGCGCAGCTTCCTGTCCGTGACGAGTTGCGCATAACGCGACGCAACCGCGAGATCGGTCTTCGCGAGCACCATGTCCATGTTCGACAGCAGGTTCTTGAAGAACGGCCACGTCTTGTGCATCTTGCGCAGCGTCGCGAGGCGCTTCGCGCGTTCATCGTCGGAGCCGGACTTGTCGAGATACGCCGTCACCGCGCTGCCGAAACCATACCAGCCCGTCAGCAACAAACGGCATTGCCCCCACGAGAAGCCCCACGGAATCGCGCGCAAATCCTCGATCTTGCGTTGCTTCGGGTCCTGCAGCTTGCGCGACGCCGGCCGGCTGCCGATATTCAGCTCCGCGATCTCCGAAATCGGCGTCGACAGGAAGAAATAGTCGGTGAAGCCGGGCGTCTCGTAGACGAGCGCACGGTACGCGGCCATCGCGGAATCGGAGAGCGTCTGCATCGTCGCTTCGAATTGCGGCAACTGCGCGGGCGCATTCTCGTGCGGCAGCAGCGATGCCTCGAGCGTCGCGGCGACCACCGTCTCCAGATTGCGCCGCCCGATCTCCGCATTCGCGAACTTGCTCGCGATCACTTCGCCTTGCTCGGTCAGACGGATTTGCCCGTCGACGGTGCCCGGCGGCTGCGACAGAATCGCCTGATAGGTCGGGCCGCCGCCGCGTCCGACCGTGCCGCCACGGCCGTGAAACAGTCGCAAGGTCGTGCCGCGTTCCTTGAAGAGCGTAACCAGCGCCAGTTCCGCGCGATACAGCTCCCAGTTCGACGTGAGAAAGCCGCCGTCCTTGTTGCTGTCCGAATAACCGAGCATCACTTCCTGCTCGTTGCCCTGATTTTCGATCAGCTTGTCGATGCCCGGCAGCGCGAAGAACTCGCCCATGATGACCGGCGCATTGCGCAAGTCGGCGATAGTTTCGAAGAGCGGAATCACCATCAGGCCGTCCCGCGGTGAATCGTCTTTAGCGCCCAGATAGCCTTGCAGCACGCCGGTTTCCTTCTGCAGCAGCATCACTTCCAGCAGGTCGCTGACGGTTTCCGTGTGCGAGATGATGTAGTTGCGCACCGCGCGCGCGCCGAATTTCTGACGCGTCTCGCGCGCGGCTTCGAGCACGCCGAGCTCGCTCTTCGCGAGATCGGAATACTGCGCGTACGGCAGACGCAGCGGACGCGGTTGCGCCAGTTCCTTCAGCAGCACGTCGCGCTTCTGCTCTTCGGACAGCGACGCGTAATCCGCGACGACGCCCGCACGCGCGAGCAACTCGGTCACGACTGCTTCGTGAATATCCGAGCTCTGCCGCAGGTCGATGCTCGCGAGATGGAAGCCGAACACTTCGGCGGCGCGCGCGAGCGGCGAAAGGCGCAAGGTCGACATCGACGCGCCATGATGCTCCGCGAGCGAATCGATCAGCACGTGCAGGTCGCGCACGAATTCGGACGCGTCGGCGTAGGGCTTCGCGCGAATCTGCGGCTGGCCGGCGCCCGCGCTTCGCACCGCGACGACGCCTTCGCCGAGGCGCACGCGAGCGCTCGCCGCAAGCCGCGTGTACATGCCGATGAGTGCGCGCCGATACGGCTCGTCCGTGCGATGCGGCGACTGATCCGGCGAGGCATCGGCGAGCGCCTTCAACGCATCGCTCGAACCGGCGAGCAGGTTCGACACGGACAATTCCGCGCCGAGCTTGTGCGTCTCTTCCAGATAGTGTTCGAAGATCACGATCGCCTGACGGGTGATCGCGGTTTCGAGCGTTTCGCCTGTGACGAACGGATTGCCGTCACGGTCGCCGCCGATCCAGCTTCCCATCTGGAAGAACGGCGGCAGGCGCACGGGCAGGCCGTGCTCGGCGAGCGCGCCTTCGATATCGGCATAGAGCGCGGGAATCTCCGCGAGGAAGGTCGCGCGATAGTAGGAGAGCGCGTTGTCGATTTCGTCGGTGACGGAGAGCCGTGTTTCGCGCAGCATGCGCGTCTGCCACAACGACGTCACCCGGGCGCGCAGCACGGCTTCGTTCTGGGCGCGTTCGCGGACGGTCAGTTCCTGATCGCGCTCGGCGAGCAGGCGCGCGATGTCATGTTGCGCATCGAGAATGCTCTTGCGCGAGACTTCGGTCGGGTGCGCGGTGAGGACGGGCACGATCAGCGCATCGCCGAAAAACTTGTCCAGCAGCTTGCGCGTCGCACTGATGTTCTTGTGCTCGCGCATCCGCTCGATGGCATAAGCGATCGTGCCGGGCTGCGAAACGGAGCCCGCGAGCGCGTGAATGCGGCGGCGGCGATTGTGATGCCGGTCTTCCGCGATATTCGCCAGATGCGAGAAATAGCTGAACGCACGCACGACGGACACCGTCTGCTCCGGCGACAGCGCACGCAGCTTCTTCTCCAGCGTCTGCGCGGCTTCGCTGTCGTCTTCGCGGCGGAACTTCACGGCCGTCTGACGAATGGCTTCCACCACGTCGAACACGGCGTCGCCTTCCTGCTCGCGCAGCACTTCGCCGAGCAGACGGCCGAGGAAGCGGATGTCCTCGAAGAGCGGGCGGTCCTTGTCGTCGCGCGTGCGGCTCGCGGGTTTCGCAGCGGCCGCGCCGTTGGCGCGCGGCGCTTTCGCTTTGGTCGCGACGCGTTTGGCCGCGGCCTTGATGCCCGGCCTCGGTTTCGGCGCGATCGCCGCTTTCGATGCCTTCGCCGCCGTGGCGGCCTTCGTGACGATGGGCGACGACGCCGGGCGCGGCGCGTCGGAGGAGGAAGACTTGGGCAATGCGGCGTTGCGGCGCGCCGGGCGAGCCGATCCAGAAGACGTCACGTTGGGTTCCTCTCAGAAGCTGCGAAGCCAGGGACCACATCGACGTGATGCAACCCGGACGGGCGCCGCATCGGGCAGGAAACCGCAGGCCGTGCGAACGGCCGTGCGTCAAACCGGCGACAGCATGCCGCGGCGTTTAGCGGGCCCCGAAGCGGTCATCGCGCGCGAAGCGGCCTGCGCCGTCGTTCACCCGGATACAAACGCGCCACGGACGCCCCGAAAGGCGCATCGGACAAGGCTCTCGCGCGCTGCCCATGTGTCAGTGGACCTTGGCGTGCGTGCTACCATTGTTCGCTAATGTCTATTCATCCATCCCGTCATTCGATCGAGCATCAATGAATTCCGAGACGCATTCAACGACACCGCCCGCGAGCATCACCATCGCTTCGCGGGAAAGCCGGCTTGCGATGTGGCAGGCCGAGCATGTGCGGTGTGCGCTGCACAAATTATATCCATCTTGTGACATAAAAATCCTCGGAATGACGACGCGTGGCGATCAGATTCTGGATCGCACATTGTCGAAGGTCGGCGGCAAGGGTCTCTTCGTGAAAGAGCTCGAAGCCGCGCTCGCCGAAGGCCGCGCCGATCTCGCCGTGCATTCGCTGAAAGACGTGCCGATGGAACTGCCCGAAGGCTTCGCGCTCGGCGCCATTCTGGAGCGTGAAGATCCGCGCGATGCCTTCGTGTCGCCGCATTACGAATCGCTGGAAGCGTTGCCTGCGGGAAGCATCGTCGGCACGTCGAGTCTGCGCCGCGAAGCGATGATCCGCGCGCGTTTTCCCGCGCTCGAAGTGCGTCCGCTGCGCGGCAATCTCGACACGCGTCTTGCCAAGCTTGATCGCGGCGAATACGCGGCAATCATCCTCGCGGCCGCCGGATTGAAGCGCCTCGGTCTCGAAGCGCGCATCCGTGCGCTGCTCGATCCGTCGGAGAGCCTGCCGGCGGCGGGGCAGGGCGCGCTCGGCATCGAGATGCGCGCGGATCGCGCCGATCTCGCCGCGTGGCTCGCGCCCTTGCACGACGAACACACCGCGCTCGCGGTCGAGGCGGAACGCGCGGTGTCGCGTGCGCTCGGCGGCAGTTGCGAAGTGCCGCTCGCGGCGCATGCCGTGTGGCGCGAAGGCGCGTTGCATCTGCGCGGCGCCGTGGCGATGCCCGACGGCAAGCGTGTGCTGCGCGCCGAAGAAACCGTGCGTTCGCCCGATCTCGCCGGCGCGCTCGCGCTCGGCAAGCGCGTGTCGTCGGATCTCGAAGCACAGGGCGCAATGGATATCGTCAACGCGCTCACCACGATGAGCCGCGCCGATGCCCCCAACGCCGCGCCCTCGGGGCCGAAGTCCTGATGGCGAGCGAGCGCCGCGCCACCGTCATCGTCACGCGTCCGGGCGGACAGTCGTCCGCGTTGCTCGCGCTCCTCGCGAGCGCCGGCTTCGACACGCTGGAATTCCCGCTGATCGATATCGCGCCCGTTGCCGACGATGCACCGCTGCGCGCCGCGCTCGACGAGCTCTTTCTGCCGCCCGACGCACCGGGGCGTTACGCGCTGGTGGTGTTCGTGTCGCCGAATGCGATCGATCATGCGTTCGGCCGGCTCGGCGCGCCGTGGCCCGCCGAACTGCCCGTCGCGGTCGTGGGTCCGGGATCGGTCGCGGCGCTCGCGCGGCAGGGCGTGCACGCGCCCGCGCATCGCGTGATCAGTCCATCGACGGAAGACGCCGATCCCCGCTTCGACTCGGAAGCGCTCTACACCGCGATCGAAGCGCATTTCGGCACGAACGGTCTCGAAGGCAAGCGCGTGCTGATCGTGCGCGGCGACGGCGGCCGCGAATGGCTCGCCGAACGGCTCGCCGAGGCGGGCGCGCGGGTCGAGAAAGCCGCCGCGTATCGACGTGTGCTGCCGGAGCCGTCGATGCAAAAGTGGGAGCGCATCCACGAACTGCTCGCGGGAAAGCCGCACGCGTGGCTGCTGACGAGTTCCGAAGGCGTGCGCAATCTCGACGAACTCGCGCACGAGCACCTCACCGCCGATGAAATCGTGCTGCTCAAACGCACGCCGGTCGTCTGTCCGCACCCGCGTATCGCCGAAGCCGCGCGGGGAGCGGGTTTTGATAGGATTACGGTGTCCGGCGCGGGCGACGAACGCATCGCACACTCGCTGGAAGCGCTGTTCCCGTCCGACACCGCCGCAGCAGCCGCGCAGGCGGAGCCACAACGCAACTCACGCGATCCGGAGGCCCACGCATACGCGAGCGCTGCAGCGAGCGCATCGAGCTCGAACCATTCCTCATCCGCGCCGACGGACGCCCATCCGGCCACCGCGCCGGCCCACCAAACGGCTCAATCACGCATGACTGATTCGAACGATTCCAAAAAAGCTTCACCTCAGCCGAACGTGACACCGCCCTTGCCGCCGAACACGCCTTTCACGCCTTTCGAGCAGCAGAAGCGCCGCGGCGGCGCGGGCATCGTGTTGTTGTGGTTCGTCATCGTCATTCTGGCGGTGGCGGCGGGCGCGGGCGCGTTCGTCCTGAACCGCAAGTTCGACCGCGCCGACGCGCAACTGTCGCAACGCCTCGCCCAGTCCGACGAGCAGAACGCCGATCTGCGCGCGAAAGCCGATCAGGCCGCGAGCGCGACCACCGCGCTCAATACGCAGATCATCCAGTTGCAAGGCAAGCTCACCGATGCCGAAACGCACAGTCAGGCGTTGCAGCAGCAATATCAGGATCTCGCGAGCAATCGCGACGACTGGACCATCGCCGAAGTCGAACAGATTCTGTCGAGCGCGAGCCAGCAACTGCAACTGACCGGCAACGTGCAGCTCGCGCTCTTCGCGCTGCAAAGCGCCGACACGCGCCTCGCCGCGAGCACCGGTCCGCAGGTCGTCGCGATCCGCAAGGCGATCGCGCAGGACATCGACAAGCTGAAGGCCACGCCCACCACCGATCTCACCGGTCTCGCGATCAAGCTCGATACCGCCATCGACCAGATCGACCAGTTGCCGCTGTCGGGCGAAGCGCCGATCGCCCGCGCCCGCGCGCAGACGGCCGAGCCGGCCAACAGTGCGTCGATCGCCGCGGCGACCGGCGAGCCGCGCTGGAAGGTGCTGTGGCATCAGATCACGAACGGCATCGGCCAGCAGTTGTCGAGCCTCGTGTCGGTGCGGCGCATCGATAACGCCGACGCGATGCTCACGTCGCCCGATCAGGGTTATTTCGTGCGCGAGAACGTGAAGCTGCGTTTGCTGTCCGCGCGTCTGTCGCTCCTGTCGCGCAGCGAGCCGACGCTCAAGTCCGATCTGCACGCCGCCGATGCCGCGCTCGCGCGCTACTTCGATGCATCGTCCAGGAAGGTGCAGGCCGTGCGCGATCTCGTGAAGCAGGTCGATCAGGCGTCGCTCGCCGTCGCCGTGCCGAACCTGAACGCCAGCCTCGCCGCGGTCCATCAGTTCAAGCGAGGCGGATGATGACGATTCGTGGACTGATCTGGCTCGCGCTGCTGTTCGCGGTAGCGGTGATCGTCGCGACGGTCGGGGGTTTCAACGGCGGGCAGATCCTGCTCGTGATTCCGCCGTATCGGGTCGACATGTCGCTAAACCTGTTCGCGGTGGCGCTCGTCGTGCTGTTCATCGTGCTCTACGCGGTCATCCGCGCGGTGCGCGGCGTGTGGAAGATGCCGTCGCGCGTCGCTGCGTATCGCACGCGCAGCAAGCTCGCGAAAGCGAATGCGTCGCTGCGCGATGCGGTCGGACACCTATACGCCGGGCGCTTCTCGAAGGCCGAGAAGGCCGCGCGCGATGCGCTTTCCGTCGACGCGAACAAGGGCGCGGCCGGGCTCATCGGCGCAAACGCGGCGCATCGTCTGCACGAATACGCGCGCCGCGACGAATGGCTCGCGCAGGTTTCCGGCACGGACTGGCAGGACGCGCGGCTGATGGCGACCGCCGACATGCGCGCCGACGGCCGCGACGCCGACGGCGCGCTCGTCGCGCTCACAGAAATGCAGGCGCAGGGCGGACGGCGCATCCACGCGCAGCAGATCGCGCTGCGCGCGCAGCAGCAGTTGAAGAACTGGGGCGAAGTGTTGAAGCTCGTGCGCATGCTGGAAAAACGCGAAGCGCTGCATCCGGCGGTCGCGGTGCGGCTGCGTCAGGTGGCGGCGGAGAACCTGCTGCGCGACCGGCGGCACAATCCCGACGCGCTGCTCGAACTGTGGCAGTCGCTTTCGGTGACCGAGCGCCAGTCGCCGCGTCTCGCCGATCTCGCTGCGGAGTTGCTGATCGCGCTCGATCGCCGCGCGGAGGCGAAGAAGATCGTCGAGGATGCGCTCGCGCACAACTGGGACGCGCGGCTCTTGCGGCGCTATCCGGATTGCATCGTCGGCGGCGACGCGTTCCCGCTGATCCAGCGCGCCGAAGCGTGGCAGAAGGAACGCACCGAAGACGCCGATCTGCTCTTCACGCTCGGGCGGCTGTGTCTGCATCAGCAGTTGTGGGGCAAGGCGCAGGCGTTCCTCGAATCGGCGCTGAAACTCGCCGACAACGAACCGCTCAAGATCCGCACGCATCGCGCGCTCGCGCGTCTGCACGAGCAACTCGGCGACACCGAAAAGGCCGCGGAGCATTATCGTGCGAGCGCGCTGGCGATGAACGTCGTCTGATCCGCGAATCGTCGAACGTCCGCAAAAGCCGCATGGGAGAAACTTTCATGCGGCTTTCTGTTTTTTGTCCACGGGAACGGCGTTTGACGTTGTCTGTACGTTAGCGCACAACGGCGACGCGCCCGACGTGGTCTAGTTTGCTTCCACCAATTCGAAGAACAGGGAGGCGAACGTGAAAGGAGGGTTACACAAGCTCGTCGGCCTGGCGCTCGTCGTTTTTCTGTCATGGCCCGATACATCGCATTACTTCGCGCAGGGGGTCATCACGAGCGCACCGTGGACCGGAACGTGGTCGGCCGCGCCTGACGTCACGGCGGATCCCGGCTTCAACAACCAGACGATTCGCCACGTCGTGCATACGAGCATCGGCGGCACGGCGGCGCGCCTGACGTTTTCCAATCTGTTCGGCTCGCAGCCGGTCACGCTCGGCGACGTGCATATCGCGCGACGGGCGGGCGGGGCGCGGACGATCGCCGGCACCGATCGCGCCGCGACCTTCAACGGCCAGCCCTATGTGACGATTCCGGCGGGCGGCACGGTGCAGACCGACGCCATCCCGTTTCAGGTGCCCGCACTCGCCGATATCGCCGTGAGCTTCCATATTCCGTCGCAGACGCAGCCGGGGGCGACCGGACATATCGAGGGCTTGCAGGACAACTGGATCGCACCAGGCGATGTCAGCGCGGACCCGGCGTTCGCGGGCGGCGTCGTGAACGCGACGGGCGAGCAGTCGTACTATTTCCTCACCAATGTCGATGTGATGAACGCCGCGGCGACGGGCGCGGTGGTCACGTTCGGCGCGTCGATCACGGACGGGGTTTCATCGACGCCCAACACGAACCGGCGCTGGCCGAACCGGCTCGCGGAGCGGCTGATCCGCTCGGGCATGACGGTGGGCGTGCTGAATCAGGGCATCAGCGGAAACGACTTCTTCACCGACGGTTCGGGCCAGGCCGGACTGAAGCGCTTTGCCCGCGACGTGCTCGGGCAGCCCAACGTGAAGTGGGTGATCGTCTCCGACGATGCGGTGAACAATCTCATCAGCGGCAATCCACCGAGCGCGCAGCAGCTCATCGGCGCGTATCAGCAACTCGTCCAGCAGACGAGCGCCGCGAAAGTGGGCCTGATCTGTTCGACGCTCACACCTTTTCAGGGCCTGGACGAGTGGACGCCCGAAATCGAGAACACGCGTCAGACGGTGAATGCCTATCTGCGCACCAAGGAAAGCGGCTGCGACGCCGTGCTCGATCAGGCCGCGGCGCTGGGCAATCCGTGGGGCTCGACCGATTCCACCGCGTACGCGCGCGCCTACAACAGCGGCGACGATCTGCATCCGGACGATGCCGGCATGTTGGCGATCGCCAATGCCGTCGATCTGTCCTGGTTCGCCGCGCTGCCGCCGGTCAACGCGCCGACGGCGTGCGGACGTATCGCGATGGGCGAGGGCTTTGGCGTCGGCGGAACGGTTGCGGCGTGCGGCGCAAATGTGCAAGCGAACTTGCAGGGCGACGGTTATCTCGTCGCCGTGAGGAATGGCCAGACGATCTGGTCATCGCGCGTGAGCGGCACGCCGGGCGTCGAAGTCCGCATGCTGGAGGACGGCAATCTGGTGATGTACGACAGCAACGGCGCGATGGTCTGGCAGACGCACACGTCGGGCAATCCGGGCGCCTATGCGACTATCCTGCCGAACGGATATCTCGTCATATTCTCGGCGCGCGGCACGGCGCTGTGGTCGAGCGAGGGATGAGAAAAGCGTGCGGGCCGCGCGCGATGTGCGGCCCGAAAAGCGATCAGTACGTGGGTACCGACGGATCGACCTGACGCGACCATGCGTCGATGCCGCCGTACAGGTTGAACGTCTTCGTGAAGCCGCGCGATTCCAGGAACATCGCGACCTGCGCGCTGCGCGCGCCGTGGTGGCAGATGCAGACGATCTGCGCTTCGTCGTCGAGCTCTTCGCTGCGCGCGGGAATGTCGCGCATCGGAATCGTCACGATGTTATCCATCTTCGCCGTCTGGATTTCCCACGGCTCGCGCACGTCGAGCAGAACGGGAGCGGGGCGCGAGGCATCCGCGAGCCACGCGGCGAGTTCGGGTGCGGTGAGGTTTTGCATGAAGATCCTGACAAGACGCGCGAGGCCGGGCACGACCGGCATCGCGCTTTCAGCTTAGAACTTGAACAGCGACGGATGCACCGCGTTCTTCAGCGGCGCGACGAGCGTTTCGAACACGTCCGACACGCGGAACTGCTTTTCGTCCACGCGCGTGATGATCTGCGCCTTCATGACCGGCGCCGCGCCGACGAACGCGGCAATGCGTCCGCCGATCTTCAGCTGTTCGAGAAATTCCTGCGGCATGACCGGCAGCCCGCCCGACACGCAGATCACGTCGTAAGGCGCGCCCTGATCCCAGCCGAGCGCGCCGTCGCCGGTGATCACGTCAACGTTCGTCACGCCATTCGCGGCGAGGTTCTGCTTCGCGAAACCGGCGAGTTCGGGCGAGATTTCGACCGTCGTCACGCTGCGGCCGCGATGCGCGAGCAGCGCCGCCATGTAGCCCGAGCCGCTGCCGATTTCCAGCACGGTCTCGCCCTTGTGAACCGCGAGCTCCTGCAGGATGCGCGCCTCGACCTTGGGCGAGAGCATGCGCTCGCCGCCGGGCAGCGGAATTTCGAGGTCCGCGAAAGCGATGTTGCGGTACGCGGCGGGAACGAAGTTCTCGCGCTTGACGATCGCGAGCAAGTTCAGCACGTCCTGGTCCAGCACTTCCCACGGACGAATCTGTTGCTCGATCATGTTGAAACGCGCTTGCTCGATGTTCATGTTCTATGTGCGTGATGGCGACCGGAGCGGGCTGCATCGCGGCCGGATGCGGGGCTAGAAAACTATGCGATTGTAGCAAATGGACGCGTTTTCCCGCCCGTTTCGCGCGCGTGCCGGCGACGGACCTAATGCGGCAGACGGATATCGAACTTAAAGGTGATGAGCCGTGCGATCAGGATGAACGCCGTCGAAATCAGCACGTTGTAGATCGTGTCGACGTCGAGCCGCTCCAGCCCGAGATAGATCCAGCAGCCGGCGAACGCGCACACCGCGTAGGGGCGCGAGTCGCGCAGGATCAGCGGAATTTCGTTGCAGAGCACGTCGCGCAGCACGCCGCCGAACACGCCGGTGATGACGCCCATCATCGTCGCGGTGAAGGCGGGCATCTGCGCATCGAGCGCGATCGAGGTGCCGGACACGCTGAAAAGGCCGAGCCCGATCGCGTCGGTGATGAGCAGCGCGCGCTGGTCGAAAAGTCGCGACGTGACGCGCAGGAAGATGGGCGCGAAAATCGCCATCGCGAAGATGAGGAGCACGTAATCCTGATGCTCGACCCAGTAGAACGGCCGGCGCGAGAGCAGCACGTCGCGCACCGTGCCGCCGCCGAACGCGGTGACGAGCGCGACGAGAAACGCGCCGACCGCATCGAGCCTGCGCTTGCGCGCTTCGATGAGCCCCGAGAAGGCGTACGCGAAAATCGCGAGCGCCTCCATGATGGTGATGGCGAGGGTGAGTCTAGGATGCACTGTCCGGCCCCGGATCGCGATTCCTGCCGAGACTCTTGTCCTGCGGATGGTTGTGATGGCGCGCCGCGCCGCCCGGCTGCAGCAGCACGAGCACCGCGCCCGCGCCGCCGTCGTGCGGGCGCGCCTGACAAAACGCGATCACTTCCGACTTCTGCACGAGCCACGCGCGCACCTTGCCCTTGAGCACAGGCTCCTTGCCGATGGAGCCGAGCCCCTTGCCGTGAATCACGCGCAGGCACCGCAGCCCGCGCTTCACCGATTCGCGGATGAACTCCGCGAGCGCCTCGCGCGCTTCTTCGCGGCGCATGCCGTGCAGATCGAGCTGCGCCTGCACGATCCACGCGCCGCGCCTGAGCTTCCTCACGACTTCCTGGCTGATGCCGGGCCGGTAGAAGGACAGCGTTTCGTCGATGTCGAGCAGGCTTTCGGGATCGTATTCGTCGGAGAGCGCTTCCTGCAGCACGGCCTCTTCATCGCGACGGCTTTGCAGCGGCACCGGCGGAGGCGGCACGCGCGTGACGGTCGTGCGCGGCGGCGTCCTGAGCGGTTCGACTTCGCCGATCGCGCGACGGAACTCGTCGGCATCGGCGACGACTTCGCGTTCGGCACGCGCCGCCGCGACGCGTTGCACTTCGCGCTTCTCGGCGTCGGCTTTCAGTGCGCGCTTGAGCGTCGAAAGGCCTGACAGCCCGTCGCGCTTCACGGCGGCGGCGACGTCGCGCGCATCGACTGGCCGGGCCGGCGCGGGCGTGGCCGGTCGCGCCGCTTCTCTGCGCCGGACTTTCGGTTCGTTCGGGTGAGGGAGATTCTTCGGCATCGTTCGGCCAGCGGAAATCGACAGGAATCAGGCTCGACGCGAGGCGCGCCTCGAATCGAAAACGGGCCGACGGCGTGAACCGTGGCCCGTTTTTATCGCGAGTCAGCGCTATCGGACGCGCCAGAAGCGGACGAACTCCATTCTAGCGGTTCGCCGCGCCCGGCCGTGCCCGGATGGACGCCCGATCAGCGATCCGCTTCGTGGCTCATCGAATGCGGCGTAGGCGTTTCGTCGATGGTCTCGAGATAGCGCTGCGCGTCGAGCGCGGCCATGCAGCCCGTGCCCGCGCTCGTGATCGCCTGGCGATACACGTGATCCTGCACGTCGCCCGCCGCGAACACGCCGGGGATGCTCGTCGCGGTGGCGTCGCCGGTGGTGCCGCCCTTCGTGATGATGTAGCCGTTCTTCATCTCCAACTGGTTGACGAAGAGATCGGTGTTCGGCTTGTGGCCGATCGCGACGAACACGCCCTGCAGCGCGATGTCCGTGGTCTTGCCCGACTGCGTATCCTTGATGCGCAGGCCGGTGACGCCGGAATTGTCGCCGGTGACTTCGTCGAGCACGTGATTCCACTTGATATCGACGATGCCTTCCTTTTCCTTCGCGAGCAGCCGGTCGATGAGGATAGGCTCGGCGCGGAACTTGTCCCGGCGATGCACGACCGTCACTTTCTTCGCGATGCCCGCGAGATAGATCGCTTCCTCGACGGCCGTATTGCCGCCGCCGATCACCGCGACTTCGCCGTTGCGATAGAAGAAGCCGTCGCAGGTCGCGCAGGCCGACACGCCCTTGCCCATGAACGCTTCTTCCGACGGCACGCCGAGATATTGCGCCGATGCGCCCGTCGCGATGACGAGCGAATCGCAGGTGTACTCGCCCGAATCGCCGATCAGCCGGAAGGGGCGCTCGTTGAGCTTCGCCGTGTGGATGTGATCGAACACGATCTCGGTGTTGAAGCGGCGAGCGTGCTCTTCGAAACGCTGCATCAGTTCCGGGCCCTGCACGCCCGACGGGTCCGCCGGCCAGTTCTCGACGTCCGTGGTGGTCATCAGCTGGCCGCCTTGCGCGAGGCCGGTGATGAGCAGCGGCGACAGGTTCGCGCGCGCGGCGTACACGGCGGCGGAGTAGCCGGCGGGGCCGGAACCGAGAATCAGCACTTTGGCGTGTTTGGGCGAAGACATGATGATGGTCCGTTATTGATGGTCGGCTCGGAAGTACGCGTGGCCTGCAATGCAGCGATATCGACGCCGCTCGTGGCCGGAGAATGCGCGCGACGCTCCCGATGATCCAAATTTAGGTGCAAAAAGGGGATTATAAAGGCCGCTGGAAAAGCCTTCCCGAGTGAACCTTTCAATCGGTTTGATAGCCGTGAACAGCGAGGACCGCCGCATGACTTGCTCGTGACGAGTGTTACAGGTTGCAAGAACGCGTCCGTTTTGCGCCTTTCACCGCAACGCAGCGTTTACAATAGGCCACCGTTCCATGCGGTCCTTGCGTAGAGGCGTGAGCCGCAAAAAAGCGACACAAAGCGACACCGAATCAATGGCCAAAGCTACCTATTCCGCGAGCCCGCAGGCGTTGCCGCACCGCATGTCGCGGCTCTTCACCGAAATTCGCTGGATTCTCCAGGTCGCGCTCGGACTGTTCCTCGTGATGGCGCTCCTTTCGTACAGCCGCAAGGATCCGAGCTGGACCCACGCGGTGAGCGTCGATCACATCGGGAACTGGGCGGGGCGCGTCGGCGCGTACACGTCCGATATCCTGCTGCTCGTCTTCGGGCTGTCTTCCTACTGGCTGGTCGTGCTGCTCGCGCGGCGCATCGTCGCGAATTACCGGCGTCTCATTCAGCACACCACGCAGCCGCCCGCCGTCGATGAAGACGCGCCGCGCGACCGCACCTGGCTCGCCGAAGCGTTCGCGTTCGTGCTCGTGCTGCTCGCGAGCGACGGGATCGAGGCGCTGCGCATGTGGTCGCTCAAGGTGCAGTTGCCGCGTGCGCCGGGCGGCGTCGTCGGCGATGTCGTCGCGCGGCATGTTTCGCATGCGCTCGGCTTCACGGGCGCGACCCTGTTCTTCTTGATCGCGCTCGCGATCGGCCTGTCGCTCTATTTCCGTTTCTCGTGGCTGTCCGTGTGCGAGAAGCTCGGCGACGGCATTCTCAACGCGATCACCGGCGCGCAACTGCGCCGCGAAGCGGGACGCGACCGCAAGCTCGGCGAAGCGGCCGCGGTCAAGCGCGAAGACAAGGTCGTGCGTTCGCGCGAGAAGAGCGAGGATCACGAACCGGTGATGATCGTGCCCGCGGCGCCCGCGCCCGCGCGCTCCGAACGCGCCGAGAAGGAAAAGCAGGTGCCGCTCTTCAAGGACCTGCCGGGCGATTCCACGTTGCCGCCGCTCGCCTTGCTCGATGCGCCGCCGAAGGTCCAGGAAACCATCGCCGCCGATACGCTCGAATACACGTCGCGGCTCATCGAAAAGAAGCTCAAGGACTTCGGCGTCGAGGTGAGCGTGATCGCCGCGTATCCGGGGCCGGTCGTCACGCGCTATGAAATCGAGCCGGCGACGGGCGTGAAGGGTAGCCAGATCGTCGGTCTCGGGAAGGATCTCGCGCGCTCGCTGTCGCTCGTGTCGATTCGCGTCGTCGAGACGATTCCGGGCAAGAACTACATGGCGCTCGAATTGCCGAACCAGCGCCGTCAGACGGTCAAGCTCTCCGAGATTCTCGGCTCCGAGGTCTATGCGAACGGCGCGTCGCCGCTGACGATGGGTCTCGGCAAGGACATCGGCGGCAATCCGGTCTGCGCGGATCTCGCGAAGATGCCGCACTTGCTGGTCGCGGGCACGACGGGCTCGGGCAAGTCGGTCGGCATCAACGCAATGATCCTTTCGCTGCTCTACAAGGCGAGCGCGGATCAGGTGCGGCTTATTCTCATCGACCCGAAGATGCTCGAAATGAGCGTCTACGAAGGCATTCCTCATTTGCTGTGTCCGGTGGTGACGGACATGCGGCAGGCCGGTCACGCGCTTAACTGGGCGGTCGCCGAGATGGAGCGCCGCTACAAGCTGATGAGCAAGATGGGCGTGCGCAATCTCGCGAGCTTCAACACGAAGATCGATGAAGCGAAGAAGCGCGACGAAAAGATTCCGAATCCGTTCAGCCTCACACCCGACGATCCCGAGCCGCTCACGCGCCTGCCGAACATCGTCGTCGTGATCGACGAGCTCGCCGACCTGATGATGGTCGTCGGCAAGAAGGTCGAAGAGCTGATCGCGCGGATCGCGCAGAAGGCGCGCGCGGCGGGCATCCATTTGATCCTCGCGACGCAGCGGCCTTCCGTCGACGTGATCACCGGCCTCATCAAGGCGAACGTGCCGACGCGTATGGCGTTCCAGGTGTCGTCGAAGATCGATTCGCGCACGATTCTCGACCAGCAGGGCGCCGAATCGCTGCTCGGCATGGGCGACATGCTCTATCTGCCGCCGGGCTCCGGGCTGCCCGTGCGCGTGCACGGCGCGTTCGTGTCGGACGAGGAAGTGCATCGCGTGGTCGACAAATTGAAGGAGCACGGCGAGCCGAACTATATCGAGGGCATTCTCGAAGGCGGCCTTGCCGGCGACGGCGACGAAGGCTCGGCGGGCGCGGGCGGAACCGGCGGCGCCGACGGCGAGTCCGATCCTTTATACGATCAGGCGGTCGAGGTCGTCATCAAGAACCGGCGCGCGTCGATCTCGCTCGTGCAGCGGCATTTGCGCATCGGCTACAACCGCGCGGCGCGTCTGCTCGAACAGATGGAAAACTCGGGACTCGTGTCGGCGATGTCGTCGAACGGCAACCGCGAAATCCTGACGCCGGCGCGCGACGCGGAGTGACGCGCGCGTCCAAATGGAGAACATAACGATGAAGCAATTTACGGGGAACCCGCTCACCAAGGCATTCGGTGCGGCGATCTTTTCGGCGACGATGCTGTTCGCATCGCACGCATTTGCGAGCGGCACGGAGCAATTGAAGGCATTCGTGTCGCAAGTCCACGCGGCGCGCGGCGACTTTACGCAGCAGGAAATCAAGGCGCCCGGCAAGACCAACAACGGCGCGACCTCGAACGCCATGCCGACCAAAGGCCAGACCTCCAGCGGCACCTTCATGTTCGCGCGGCCCGGCAAGTTCATCTGGTCGTATCAGAAGCCGTATGCGCAGATCCTGCAGGCCGACGGCGACAAGCTCTACGTCTACGACAAAGATTTGAACCAGGTCACGGTGCGCACGCTCGGCGGCGCGCTCGGCGCGAGCCCGGCGGCGATCCTCTTCGGCAGCAACGATCTTGAGAAGAACTTCAACCTGCGCGATGCGGGCGAGAAGGGCGGCATCGACTGGCTGGAACTCACGCCCAAGGCGAAGGACACGCAGTTCGAGACGGTCGGCATCGGCTTCAGGGACGGCAATCTGCAAGCGATGGAACTGCACGACGTGTTCGGCAACGTCACGTTGCTCACGTTCTCGAATATCCAGAAGAACCCGCCGATCAAGAGCGATACCTTCAAGTTCACCGTGCCGAAGGGCGCGGACGTGATCAACGGCTAATCCGAAAAGGGCGCGACGAAAGCGCCCTTTTTCATGCGATGGCCGCGTGCGCCGCGGCCATGTCATCGAGAAACGCCTCCACGATCTCCCGCTTCGCGCCGCGCGCGCCGCTCACGCGTTCCGCGCGCGTGACCATCTGAAACGCGACGCGATAGCGCATCGCCTGCGGATTCAGCGCCGCGAGCACGCCTTCCTTCACATAGGGCGCGGCGAAGTGCTCGGGCAGATAACCGAGATGCCGGCCCGAGAGCACGAGCATCGCGACGGCCTCCATGTTGTCCGCCACCGCGCCGATATTGCGCGGCGTGAGCTCGCCGGCCTCGGGCAGCGGATAGCTGCGCCACGCCCAGTCGTGCTCGAACGCCTGCGCGATGCCTACTTCGCCTGCCCGCGCGAACAATGGATGCTCGCGTCCACAGTACGCGAGCTGATCTTCCGCGAAGATTTCGGTGTATTCGAGCGACGGCACCCGATGCCAGAAGTAGCCGATCGCCATCTGGATGCGCCCTGACAGCAGCATCTCCTCCAGCTCGCCCGGCGAGCGCACCAGCACCGCGAAGCGCACGGATTCGTCGCGTTGCCGGAAACGCGCGATCGCCTGACTGACGCGCGCGTTCGCGCTGACGGGCGTATTGCCGATCATCCCGAGCGTGAGCGAGCCGACGAGCTTTTTGCCGACATTGCGCGCGGTCGAGTCGAATGTGTCGATGGCGGCGAGCAGCGTCCGGCACGCCTCGACGAACTGCTCGCCGCGCGAAGTCAGCGCGAAGCCGCCGCGCCCGCGTTCGCAGAGCCGGTAGCCGAGCCGCGTTTCGAGCGTCGCGAGTTGTGTGCTGATGGTCGATTGCCCGACGTTGAGCGTCGCCTGCGCGGACGAAACGCCGCCCGCGTCGGCGATGGCGAGGAATACGCGGATGAGGCGCAGATCGAGATCGGAAAGGTGAGTGAACATGGGGCGCCGCCGATACATCGAAAAATATCGATGTTAAGTTAATTTTATCGCCATTTTATTTTTATCCAGAACTCGCTATTAATTGTCAGATGTCAACGCGAACCCATCTGACGCCATGAATACATCCTCACTTTTCGCCCCCGCCGAACACTTCGATTCGCACTTCGTCGAACAGCGCGCCGAGCGCCCGCAGCCGTTGTCGGGCAACCAGATGCCGCGTTGCGGCGGCATCACGACGATGATGCGCCTGCCGCATGTCCAGTCGGCCGAAGGGCTCGACGCGTGTTTCGTCGGCGTGCCGTTCGATCTCGGCACGTCGAACCGCACGGGCGCGCGCTTCGGTCCGCGTCAGGTGCGCAGCGAATCCGTGCTGCTGCGTCCGTACAACATGGCGACGCGCGCCGCGCCTTTCGATTCGCTGCGCGTCGCGGATATCGGCGATGTCGCGATCAATCCGTACAACCTGCTCGATTCGATCGACCGCATCGAGCGCGCTTATCGCGAGATCCTGAAGCACGACTGCAAGCCGCTCACGCTCGGCGGCGATCACACCATCGCGCTGCCGATCCTGCGTGCGATCCACGCGAAGCACGGCAAGGTCGGGCTGATTCATATCGACGCCCACGCGGACGTCAACGACACGATGTTCGGCGAAAAGATCGCGCACGGCACGCCGTTTCGGCGCGCGGTGGAAGAGGGCCTGCTCGATTGCTCGCGCGTCGTGCAGATCGGCCTGCGCGGCACGGGTTACGAAGCCGGCGATTTCGACTGGTGCCGGGAGCAGGGTTTCCGCGTCGTGCAGACGGAAGAGTGCTGGAACAAATCGCTCGCGCCGCTGATGGACGAAGTGCGCGCGCAAATGGGCGACGGCCCCGTCTACATCACGTTCGATATCGACGGCATCGATCCCGCATTCGCGCCCGGCACCGGCACGCCGGAAATCGCCGGACTGACCGTGCCGCAGGCGCTCGAAATCGTGCGCGGCGCGCGTGGGCTGAATATCGTCGGCGCGGATCTGGTGGAAGTCGCGCCGCCCTATGACCCGTTCGGGACGACCGCGCTGCTGGGCGCGAACCTCGCGTTCGAACTGCTGTGCGTGCTGCCGGGCGTCGAGTACCGCGCGGCAAAGTAAGACTCGCATCAAGACCAAAGCAATAACGGAGACATCGTTTCATGACCGCAGTAAAAAACGCGTCACGCGCGCAACCGAAGCGCGCCGCGCTCGCCTCGTTCATCGGCACCACGATCGAGTGGTACGACTTCTATAGCTATGCAACCGCCGCGGCCATCGTGTTCGGCCCGCTGTTCTTTCCCGGCGAAAGCCGTTTGCTGAGCCTGCTCGCGTCGTTCGGCACGTTCGCGATCGGCTTCTTCGCGCGGCCGCTCGGCGGCGTGCTGTTCGGGCATATCGGCGATCGCGTCGGGCGCAAACGCTCGCTGATGCTCACGTTGATGTTGATGGCGGTATCGACGGTCGCGATCGGCTGTCTGCCGACGTTCGAGAAAGCAGGCGCGATCGCGCCCGTGCTGCTGATCGTGCTGCGCCTCCTGCAGGGCGTCGCGGTCGGCGGCGAGTGGGGCGGCGCGGTGCTGCTCGCGGGCGAGCACGCGCCCGAAGGCAAGCGCACGTTCTTCGCGTCGTTCGCGCAACTCGGCAGCGCGAGCGGCCTGATTCTCTCGATTCTCGCGTTCGGCGTCGCGAGCAAGCTGCCCAACGCGGACTTCATGTCGTGGGGCTGGCGCGTGCCGTTCCTCGCGAGCATCGTGTTGCTGATCGTGGGCTTCGTGATCCGCGCGGGCGTCGATGAATCGCCGGAATTCGAGGCGCTCAAGGAAGAGCGCGAACTCGCCGAGCATCCGCTGAAGGAGACGATGAAGCAATGGCGGCTCGTGCTCGTCGTGCTCGGCGCGAACGTCTACGGCATCGCGGGCGTGTATTTCAGCAACATCTTCATGATCACGTACGCGACGCAGTATCTGTCACTCGATCGTTCGATGGTGCTCGACGCGATGTTCTATGTCGCCGTGCTGCAGTTCTTCGTGCAACTGGGCGCGGCGTTCGTCGCGCAACGCTTCGGCACCGCGCGCGTGCTGACGATGGCGGCCGTCTGGGCGATCGTCGTGCCGTTCATCATGCTGCCGCTCGTGCGGATGGGCACGTTCGGTTCGGTGACGCTCGGCGTCGGACTCGCGACGATCGCCGAGTCGGGCTATTACGCGGTCATCGCGGGCTTCGTCACCGGCATGTTCGCGGCGCGCATCCGCTATACGGCGATCTCGCTCGCGTATCAGGTGTGCGGCGCGCTCGCGGGCGGCCTCACGCCGCTTTTCGCGACCGTGCTCGCCGAACGCTACTCGCCGAGCTGGGTGCCGATGGCGCTGTTCTATTCGAGCTTCGCGCTGCTTTCGCTCGTCTGCGTGCGATGGCTTGCGCGTCGCGAGGCGGCGGGCGATTTCGAGGAGCGCGGCGAGACGCGCGCTTTGGTGCCGCAGGGCTTGAGTTCTGCAAGCTGATGTGAAAAAGCCGCCAGAAATGGCGGCTTTTTCGTTGAGCGATCACGCGTAGGCGCGGCGCCGTCCCGACACGAGCAGCAGATAGCACACCGCGCCGAGCGCGAGCGCGGGCAGCGTCGCGCCGAGATTCGGCAGCCATTGATTGATCGCGTGATACGCCGCGATCCCGATGCCCCACGCGATGAACGCGCTCACATGCCAGCCGCCGGAAAAGCCGTAACGCCCGTCGATGGACCCGAGCGCGGCCGTGTCGATGCGGCGTTTGCGCACGATGAAGTGATCGGCCAGCACGACGCCAAAGAGCGGCGCGAACACCGAGCCGATCAGCAACAGGAAGTTTTGATACTTGCCCATCTCGACGACGAGCGCGACGAGCGTGCACAGCGCGCCGAACGCGCACGAGAGCATCGGCACGCCGGCGCGCGCCCAGAACGTGCCCGTCGATACGGCCGCGGAGTGGATATCGGCGAACGCGTTGTCGATTTCATCGATCAGAATGAGGAACAGCGCGATGCCGCCGCCGGCCTGCGCGAGCGCGGTCGTGAGAAGCGCATCGCCGCCGCCCGCCGCGAGTCCGTAGATCGCGCCGAGCGCATAGAACCACAGATTCGCGATGCCATAGCCGAGCAGCGTGCCGCGAAACGCGCCGCCCGCGCTCTTGCCGAAGCGCGTGTAATCGGCGATCAGCGGCAGCCACGACAGCGGCATTGCGACGACGAGGTCGATACCCGCGCCGAACGCCAGCTCGCCCGTGCCGGGACGCGCCAGCAACGCGGCGAGATCGTGCTTCGCGAGCAGATTCCACGTGAGCCAGCCTGCGCCGCCGAGCAGCAGCCAGATGCCCCAGGTGCGCAAGAAACGCCGCACGAAGGAGAGCGGGCCGCTGATCGCGAGCAGCGTCGCGAGCGCGCCGAAGATGAGCGTCCAGACGAGCGGCATCGAGAGGTGAAAGGATTGCTTCGCGAGCGCATCGGCGGAATCGCGCATCACGATGATCTCGAACGAGCCCCAGCCGACGAGCTGGATCGCGTTGAGCACCGCCGGCACGGATGCGCCGTGCACGCCGAGCGTCGGGCGCAGCGAGGACATCGCCGCGAGCCCCGTATCCGTGCCGACGACGCCCGCCAGCGCGAGCAGCACGACGCCGATCACCGTGCCGATGGCGATCGCCATCAGCGCGTGCGGCAACGACAATCCCGGCACGAGCAGCGCGCCCGCCTGCGCAACCAGGAGCCCGATGCCGAGCGAGAACCACAGCGCGAAGGCATCGCTCGTGCCGAAGGCGCGCCGCTCGGGCGGCACCGGCGTAAGCGGCGCGTAGGTCGAAGTCTCGCCGTGCGCCGCGGCGTTCGTGGTGTGCTCTTGCCCCATCGGATTGCGTCCTTGTCGTGTGAAAGCGTGGTTTCCGGGCGCGCGGCCTGTTTCGTGCGAGACCGCCGCTGTCAGGCTGTCATAATGACCCGATTCCGCGGCCGCGCCGCGCCTTCCTGAAGGGCGAGATTATCGCCGCGATCCACCCAACCGCGTCAACCCGCATCGCACAGCACATGTTCGAAGAAAACCGTGGCAACGTTCCGCTCGCGGAGCGCCTGCGCCCCCGCACCATCGACGACGTGATCGGCCAGAAACATCTGCTCGGTCCAAACAAGCCGTTGCGCGTCGCGTTCGAATCGGGCGAGGCGCATTCGATGATTCTCTGGGGTCCGCCCGGCGTCGGCAAGACCACGCTCGCGCGCCTCATGGCCGATGCGTTCCACGCGCAGTTCATCTCGCTCTCTGCGGTGCTTTCGGGCGTGAAGGACATCCGCGAGGCGGTGGAGACCGCGCAGATCCATCGCGCGAACGGGCATCAGACGCTCGTGTTCGTCGACGAAGTGCATCGCTTCAACAAGAGTCAGCAGGACGCGTTCTTGCCGCACGTGGAGTCGGGTTTGTTCGTGTTCGTCGGCGCGACGACGGAGAATCCGTCTTTCGAGGTGAACAGCGCGCTCCTGTCGCGAGCGGCGGTCTACGTGCTGAAAAGCCTCGACGCCGAGGAACTGAAGGAACTGCTCGAACGCGCGTCGAAGGAACTCGGCGGGCTGACGTTCACCGACGAAGCCCGCGACGCGCTGATCGGTTCCGCCGACGGCGATGGCCGCAAACTGCTGAACAACCTGGAGATCGTCGCGCGCGCGGCGGCGCAGCAAAAGCAGACCGATGTCGACGGTGCGCTCTTGGGCAGTGCGCTCGCCGAGAATCTGCGCCGCTTCGACAAGGGCGGCGACGCGTTTTACGACCAGATCAGCGCGCTGCACAAATCCGTGCGCGGCAGCAATCCGGACGCCGCGCTGTACTGGTTCTGCCGCATGCTCGACGGCGGCGCGGACCCGCGCTACATGGCGCGGCGCATCGTGCGCATGGCGTGGGAGGATATCGGGCTGGCCGATCCGCGCGCCGCGCGCATCACGCTCGATGCGGCCGAGACGTACGAGCGCCTCGGATCGCCGGAAGGCGAGCTCGCGCTCGCGCAGGCGCTCATCTATCTGGCGGTCGCGCCGAAATCGAACGCGGGTTACAACGCGTACAACGAGGCGCGGCGCTTCGTGGGCAAGGACCAGTCGCGCGGCGTGCCGGTGCATCTGCGCAACGCACCGACCAAGCTGATGAAGGAACTCGGCTACGGACACGAATACCGCTACGCGCACGACGAGCCCGACGCCTATGCGGCCGGCGAAACCTATCTGCCGGACGGCATGCGCGATCCGTACTGGTATCAGCCGACGCCGCGCGGACTCGAAGGCAAGATCGGCGAAAAGCTCGCGCGTCTCGCCGAACTCGACGAAGCCTGGCGGCGCGAACATCGCGACGACAAGAAGCGATGAAATCACGGCGTTCGTTTCGCGTGCGGGCGAACCGCGTTTCGCCGGGCGGATCGCCGATCGCACCGGCGCGCAATGACCGTGCGCTAAAATCGGTGTTTCCGATTACTTAACAAAGCTGCCCCCCGCCATGCTCGACATCCAAACCCTCCGCAAAGACCTGGACGGCGTCGCGAAGCGCCTCGCCGATCGAGGCTACACGCTCGACGTCGCCGCCTTCGCCGCGCTCGAAGCCGAGCGCCGCGAGATCCAGACCCGCACCGAAGAACTGCAGGCGCGCCGCAACAGCCTGTCGAAACAGATCGGCGCGATGAAGGGCCGCGGCGAGGACACGTCCGCGGTGATGGCGGAAGTGGGCGGCATCGGCGACACGATGAAGGAATCGGCGGCGAAGCTGGACGACGTGCAGAAGCGTCTGTCGGACCTGATGCTGACCGTGCCGAACCTGCCGCACGAGAGCGTGCCGGTCGGCAACGACGAGACGCAGAACGTCGAAGTGCGGCGCTGGGGCGCGCCGCGTTCGTTCGACTTCGAGGTCAAGGATCACGTCGATGTCGGCGCGCCGCTCGGCCTCGATTTCGAAACGGGCGCGAAGCTCTCGGGCGCGCGTTTCACGTTGCTGCGCGGGCCGATTGCGCGGCTGCATCGCGCACTCGCGCAGTTCATGATCGACACGCACACGGAGCAGCACGGCTATACGGAGGCGTACACGCCGTATATCGTGAATCCGGAGATTCTCTACGGCACGGGCCAGTTGCCCAAGTTCGCCGATGACATGTTCCGCGTCGAGAAGGGCGGCGACGAAAGCACGGTCACGCAGTACCTCATCTCTACGTCGGAGATCTCGCTGACGAACACGGTGCGCGACAGCATCCTCGAAGCCAGTGCGCTGCCGGTGAAGCTCACCGCGCATTCGCCGTGCTTCCGTTCGGAAGCGGGCTCGTACGGGCGCGATACGCGCGGCCTGATTCGCCAGCATCAGTTCGACAAGGTCGAGATGGTGCAGATCGTGTCGCCGGAGCATTCCTATGCCGCGCTCGACGAGATGGTCGGGCAGGCGGAGACGATTCTCCAGAAGCTGGAACTGCCGTATCGCGTGATTACGCTGTGCACGGGCGATATGGGTTTCTCGGCCGCGAAAACGTTCGATCTCGAAGTGTGGCTGCCAGCGCAGAACACGTATCGCGAGATTTCGAGCTGCTCGAATACGGAGGCGTTCCAGGCGCGCCGGATGCAGGCGCGTTTCCGCAATGCGCAGGGCAAGCCGGAGTTCGTGCACACGCTGAACGGCTCGGGGCTGGCGGTCGGGCGCACGCTCGTCGCGGTGCTGGAGAACTTCCAGAACGCGGACGGCTCGGTGACGATTCCGGCGGTACTGCGACCGTATATGCGCGGCGCCGAAAGAATCGAAGTTTCGGCAGCAGTGTGACGTTTATTTCCAAAAAGAGGCTTGGAAAGCGCGAAAGAGTTCGATATACTTTCGTTCTTCGTTGAGCAACGACCGGTTCACGAAGACCCGAAAGGGTAGACGGAGAGGTGGCAGAGTGGTCGAATGTACCTGACTCGAAATCAGGCGTACGGTTTTCCCGTACCGTGGGTTCGAATCCCACCCTCTCCGCCAAGACACTAAAAACCCCGCAAGTCGTGAGACTTGCGGGGTTTTGCTTTTGGGTCTTCGCATGAAGCTCCGCTTCGTCGAGCGGAGCGTTCCCTCAAGTCGTACAGCGCGCGATATCGAATCGCAGTTCCGGTTCCGGGACGCCGCCATCGTCGCTCGACGACTGCTGCACCTTCACGATCGATCCATAAGCCGAAGGCGTCAGCGTCACGAGCCACGCATTCGACCCGACCAGCAACTCCGTCGTCCCCTGATCGCGCCGCGTTTGCGCGGAGGGAATCATGCGTTGCAGACAACTCGAGATATCCGACGCAGCCCGCGCCGACGAAACGTGAATCACGGGCTTCGACGCGCGCAATTCGGGATCGCTCGTCGAACTACAGGCGGCGAGGGCGGCGACGCCCGACAGCACAGCGGAAATCAGCGTCAATCGATACACGTTCATAACACTCCGGCAGGTTCGAAATCGGGCCACTAAAACACAAACGCGCGGTCATCACAAGGGCGAAAAACGATCGCGCCGCATCGCGAAAAAGCGCGCCCGAAGCTTCGAAATGCAATGCCCGTGCGGCTTTCCAAGCGGCTGCCCTGCGCGGGAGTGCTATCATCGGGCCCATTGTCCTCGCGCGCCACCCGCCTCGAACACCGGCGAAAACGCGTGCGCGAGGCGGCACGAACCCATCGCATTGCTCAATGGCCATCACGCTCAAGACACCCGCCGACATCGAAAAGTTGCGCATCTCCGGCCGCATGGCCGCCGAAGTCCTCGCGATGATCGGTGAACACGTCCGCCCGGGCGTCACCACCGACGAACTCGACGCCATCTGCAATCGCTTCATCGTCGACGAACTGAAGGCCATTCCCGCCAACGTCGGCTACATGGGCTTTCCGAAGACGGTCTGCACCTCGGTGAATCACGTCGTGTGTCACGGCATTCCCGGGCCGAAAGAACTGAAGGACGGCGACATCATCAACATCGATGTCGCGATCATCAAGGACGGCTACTACGGCGACACGAGCCGTATGTACTACGCCGGCACGCCGAGCGCCGAAGCGCGCCGCCTCACCGAAACCACCTACGAGGCGATGGTTGCCGGCATGCGCGAAGTGCGTCCGGGCGCGACGCTCGGCGATATCGGCGCAGAGATCCAGGGCGTCGCGCATCGCGAAGGCTTCTCGGTGGTGCGCGAGTATTGCGGCCACGGCATCGGCCGCGTGTATCACGAGGATCCGCAAGTGCTGCACTACGGCCAGCGCGGCGCGGGCCTGCGTCTGAAGCCGGGTCTCGTCTTCACCATCGAGCCGATGATCAACGCGGGGCGCGCCGCCACGCAGCAATCGCGCGACGGCTGGACCGTCACGACGAAAGATCGCTCGCTGTCCGCGCAATGGGAGCACATGGTCGCCGTCACCGACGACGGCTTCGAAGTGCTGACGCCGTGGCCGGACGGCACGGGAAGCTATGCGGCGCCATGAGCGCGCGTTCGTCTTGTCGTGTGCGCTGTAAAGCACTTTCCCGGATTTAGGAATTGACGGGTACGCCCGTTCGGTTGAAGCTATGTTTATGGCCCGAGCGCCGGACCGGCCAACAGAGCCGCACGCGCATGAGCCCGAGAGCCAGAGAGAAATAGCCCGCATGAGTCCCTCATTGACCGTCAGCCGGATCGCCGCGCACCACGGACCGGTTCTGCGCGAGCTTCGCACGGCAGCGCTGCGCGAAGCGCCTTACGCATTCGGCGAAACGCTCGAAGATACGCTGCTCGTCGATCCTTCGTCGTTCGGCGACACCGCGGCGCTGCACGCGAGCTCGCCCCGGCTCGCGACGTTTCTGCTCTACACGGAAGGTCATCCCTGCGGTCTCGTGCATGCGTACATCGAAGAGGCGCCGAGCGCGCGCGCGTTCGTGAGCGCGTTGTGGGTCGCGCCGGCCGTGCGGCATCTGCGCGGCGGCGAGCTGCTCGTGAACGTCGCATCGCAATGGCTCGCGCAGCAGGGCGCAGCCGAAGTGCATGCGTGGATCTCGGAAGTGAACCGCACCGCTGTGCGCTTCTACGAGCACCTCGGTTTCGGCCCAACCGGCGATCGTCGCGCCATGCCGTCGCACGAAGAAGAAGCCGAGTCGCTCTTCGTGCGCCACATGCGCGCCGGACAGCTTATCTAACATACGTTAGTCTGGGCCGCGTCGCCCGCTTCTCGCGTGCCCGTCGTGGGCACGCGCGGCCCACATTTCGCGTATTCGATCGCCGAAATCCATCCTAAAAATTATGGCCGCGTGCGGCAACGCCTGTAAAATACGCAAAATTTTTGGCCGTTCCTATGTCGCTCAACAAAACGCCCTTCTTCGAACTGCGCAGCGGCTCCGTCGACACGCTTCTCTTCGTCGTCAAGACTCCCGACCTCGATGCCCTGCGTACCGAACTCACGCGGCGCTTCGAAGCAACTCCCGAATTCTTCGCAGGCGATGTCGTCGCTATCGACGTGCGCCGTCTCGCTGATTCCGCGAAGGGCGGCGAGGGCGAACGCGTGTCGCTCGCCGAGCTCGAAACCCTGCTGAAGAGCGTGCGCATGCGTCCGATCGGTGTGGTCGCGCTTCCCGCGCAGACATGGGCGATTCGATGGGCGAACGAAGGCGGCCTGCCGATTCTCGAAGCGCGCGACCGGCGCGGCGCGCCGAAGCCGTCCGTGGACGAAGCGAAGCCGAACACCGAAGCCGCGGCCGTGATCGAAGCGGCCGTCGCGAAGGAACCAGCGCCCGCGGCGCTGCCCGCGCTCGCGACCATCATCGACCGGCCGCTGCGCTCCGGCCAGCAGGTGTATGCGAAGGGCGATCTCATCGTGCTCGGGCTCGTGTCGTACGGGGCCGAGGTGATCGCGGAAGGCAATATCCATATCTATGCGCCGTTGCGGGGCCGCGCGCTCGCGGGCGTGCATGGCAATCTCGACGCGCGAATCTTCTGCACCTGTCTCGAGCCGGAACTCATTTCCATCGCGGGTATCTATCGGACGACCGAGAACCCGCTGCCGGCCGACGTGCTCAGCAAGCCGGTGCAGATCTGGCTGAACGAAGAAAAACTCATGATCGAACCGCTGCGGCTGACCTGACGGGTTGGATCGGCTCGCGCGCCCGATGCCCTGGCGCGCGCTCGAAAGCAACGCGAGCGGACCTATTGACGAACACAAGGTACTTGTATGGCAAAAATCATTGTGGTGACTTCGGGGAAGGGCGGCGTCGGCAAGACGACCACCAGCGCGAGCTTCGCATCGGCGCTCGCATTGCGCGGCCACAAGACGGCCGTGATCGACTTCGACGTCGGTCTGCGCAATCTCGACCTCATCATGGGTTGCGAACGCCGCGTGGTGTACGACCTGATCAACGTCATTCAGGGCGAAGCCAATCTGCATCAGGCGCTCATCAAGGACAAGAAGTGCGAGAACCTCTATATCCTGCCAGCCTCGCAGACGCGCGATAAAGACGCGCTCACGCTCGAAGGCGTCGAGAAGGTCATCAACGAGCTGATCAAGATGGATTTCGAGTACATCGTCTGCGATTCGCCGGCGGGCATCGAATCCGGCGCGCTGATGGCGATGCACTTCGCCGATGAAGCGCTCATCGTGACGAATCCGGAAGTGTCCTCCGTGCGCGACTCGGACCGCATTCTCGGCATCCTGTCGTCGAAGACCAAGCGCGCGATCGAAGGCAAGGACCCCGTGAAGGAGCATCTGCTCATTACGCGTTACAACCCGAAGCGTGTGAGCGAAGGCGAAATGCTGTCGCTCTCCGACATCCAGGAAATCCTGCGTATCGAACTGATCGGCGTGATTCCGGAGTCGGAAGCGGTGCTGCATGCATCGAACCAGGGCTTGCCGGCCGTGCATCTGGATGGCACGGATGTCGCCGAATCGTACAAGGACGTGGTGTCGCGCTTCCTCGGGGAAGAAACGGCGCTGCGCTTTACCGACTATCACAAGCCCGGTCTGCTGCAACGCATCTTCGGCACCAAGTAAGGGGACGCAATGTCGATTCTTTCGTTTTTGCTGGGCGAGAAAAGAAAGTCCGCTTCGGTCGCGAAGGAACGCTTGCAGTTGATCATTGCGCACGAGCGCGCGGGTGGCAAAGCCGCCGCCGATTACCTGCCGGCGTTGCAACGGGAACTCGTTGCCGTGATTTCGAAGTACGTGAAGATTTCCGATGACGATATTCGAGTGAGTCTCGAGCGTCAGGACGACCTCGAAGTGCTGGAAGTGAAGATCGAGATTCCGCAGGCGTAACGCGTTGCGCCTGTGTGTGCGGCGTCGCGTCGGCTCTGGCCGCGCGATCGCCGCGGGAAAAATGCGAAGCCAGGATCGAGCGGTCCTGGCTTTTGTTTTTGCGCGCTATCGTTTGCGCGTGCGGTTTCTCTCGTGTGTGCGCGCCTTTCATCAACATTCGGTTGCACATCGGGTGTCCTCGTAATACGCGGTTTGTCCTCCTTCTGATGTCCTCGCGCATTGAATGCGTATCCGCGCCACGCGGCATTCAATGTCTCGAACGAAGAAGAGGTACACCATGAAAACATCCCTCCGCACACTGCTCGCCCAAACCGCGCTGGTCGTCGCCGGCGCAATCACCGTGACGGCCGCGTCCGCCGCCGAATTCGTGATCGTCGCGCCGAGCGCGCCGCCCGCGCCGCGCTACGAGGCTGCGCCGCCCGCCCGCGCGGGTTATGTCTGGGATCGCGGTCACTGGAACTGGGAGCATGGCCGCTACGTGTGGGCCGGCGGTCATTGGGAAGCCGAGCGCGTGGGTCATCGATGGGTGCCGGGCGAGTGGGTCGGACACGGCGCGCAGTATCGCTGGGTGCCGGCGCACTGGGCGTGAAGCGGGAGCGCGCGATGAAACGACTCCTGCTCGTCCTCATGGCTGTCCTGCTCGCCGATGCGCTCGCCGGTTGCATCGTCGTGCCCGAGCACGCTTACACGTATCGGCCGGCGCACGTCTACGTGTATTGACGGCCTACTTCTGTGGCGCCTCGTCCTGCGTTCCGGCGGGCGCCTTTTCTCCGCCCTCGGGCACTTCCGGCGACGGCGCGAGCTTTTCCAGCGGCGTCATGTACCGCTCCGACAGTGCCTCGTAGAGCGGCGGCGCGAACAGGCGCGACACGCGGCTCGAGACCAGCGCCGTCGCCATCAGCGAGATCACGAGCGCGTGGCCGTCGATCATCTCCATCACGATGACGAACGCGGTGATCGGCGACTGCGTGACGGCCGCGAGATAGCCGACCATCCCGAGCGCGATCAGCATCGGCAGCGACATGCGCGGGAAGAGCGTGTGCAGCACGTTGCCGAAGCCCGCGCCGATCGACAGCGACGGCGCGAAAATGCCGCCCGGAATGCCCGGCAGATACGAGCCGATCATCGAGATCATCTTCAGGAGCGGATAGAACATCGACAGTTGCTCGCGCCCTTCGAGCAGGCCGCGCGCCTCGGCGTAACCGCTGCCGAAGGTCGTGCCGCCCGCCAGCAAGCCGACGATGGCGATGATGAAGCCGCACAGCGCCGCGAACACGACCGGCCGCGACGCATGAAGGTGTCGCAGCGACACGGGAATCCACTTGCTCGTGTTGAGCAGCAGCCAGCAGAAGACGCCGCCCGCGATGCCGGTGACGATGCCTGTCACGATGATCGCCACGAGGAAGAACCGCGGGAACAGCGCGCCGGCCTGAATCGTGCCGAAGTACGTGTAATTGCCGCTGAGCCCGAGCGCGATGACGCCCGCGATGATGATGCCCGTGATGAGCACGCCGCTCGCGCGCGCTTCGAAGCTGCGCGTGAGTTCCTCGATCGCGAACACGATGCCCGCGAGCGGTGTGTTGAACGCCGCCGACAGGCCGGCCGCCGCGCCCGCGAGCACGAGTTGCCGTTCGATCAGCGAATTGGAGCGCGGGTAGAAGCGCCGCATGTTGAACATCAGCGCCGCGCCGATCTGCACGGTGGGACCTTCGCGGCCGATCGTCAGTCCGCCGACGATCGCGACGAACGAGACGGCGATCTTCGCGACGAGAATGCGCAAGGTGAGCAGCCGCGCGCCCGCCGCCGCTGTCGGCCCATGCAGTACGGCGATGACCTGAGGAATGCCGCTGCCTTCGGAGCCGCGGAAGAAACGTCGCGTGACGAAGACGCAGAGCGCGGCGGCGGCCGGCGTGATCGCGAGCGGCAGCCAGGGGTGTTCGCTGCGGGCAGCGGAGAAGAGCGCGAAGCCCCAGTCGATCAGCCTCGCATAGTACACGGCGACGAGCCCGACGAGGATCGCACCGAGCCAGAAGATGCCGTAGCGTCGCCACAGGCCGCGTGTGCGTCGCGCGGTGATGGCCGAGAGGGAACGCAGCGCGCGGATCATGCGATGTCCGTCGGCAAAACGGCGCGTGTGAGGTGTCTGGCGGGGTCTGAAAAAAAGAACAGGCGCGAGGCTTTCGCCGGGCGCCCAAGAAACGCTCCCGCCATAAGCAGGAGCGGAGAGGAGAAGAGAGCTGTCAGTTCAGCCCGCAAAACGAGCCTCACGAACAGCATTACCTGCTCAGAGCAAGCGCGCGCGGGAAAGTTCAATCGATCTGAAATTTTTTTGTAGGTCCGGTGTGCGAAACCGGGCATATCGAATCAGGCGGAAAGCACTTCGAAAGCGAGCACCGCGACGATCGCGCCCACGTTCGCGATGACCGCTTCGAAAAGCACGCCTCGCCACGTCGAAGGACGGAATTTCACCGCAAGCAGCAGTGCCGTCAAAAGCGCGATGGCGATCATCGCGACGAGATGAGCACTCTGCAGATGAATGCGCATGGCGGCCTCCATTCTCGGGTTCGCGGCATTCGTTTCCGCGAACCGTTTCTTGTCGAACTTGTTTCGAGTATAGGCAGCGGCAGATTTACTGGAAAGCGGACAAAAAAGTCATTTTGCCGCCAGCTTGCCGACTGCCATCGAGTGTTAATTTAAATACTCGTTGATTCAGGGAATTTTCTTTTCAGGCTAGGTACAAACCCCGTATGTGCGCGAGGCCGTTGTGGCGGCGCGCCGAAACCGCAAGTCCGTGGAGCATTCGCCAGATGACTTCCCCGACGACACGTTCTCTCGAAGTCGATTTCTTTCGAGGAATCGTGCTGCTCATTATCGCGGTGGACCATATAACGGGAAGTGTGCTGTCCCGCTTTACGCTGCATCAATATGCTTTCTGCGATTCCGCAGAAGTATTCGTGTTTCTTGGCGGTTATGCGTCGGCGGCGGCTTATACGGCGCTTGCGACTCGCCGTAGTGATTCAGCCGCGCGCCGACGCTTTTTCAAACGCAGTTGGGAAATCTATCGCGCCTATTTGTTCACGGCGTTCCTGATGCTGGTCGGCGGCGCGCTTCTGATGGCGCTCAAGGTCGACACGCCGATGGTCCAGTACACCGAATGGCCAAACTTCCTCACGAGACCGTTCGGCCTGACCGTCGATATCGCGTTGCTGCGTCAGCAGCCGTATCTGTCCGCGGTGCTCCCGATGTACTCGGTGTTCGCGCTCGCCGTGCCGGTGATCGTTCCGCTTGCACAGAAGAAGCCGGTTATCGCGATGTTCGGCAGCCTGCTCGTGTGGCTCGCAGCCATGCCGCTCTTGCGCTTTCTGCCGGGCACCTACGGCGAAGCGTGGTCGTTCAACCCGTTCGCCTGGCAACTGATGTTCATGACCGGCATTCTTTCGCGCGTCCAGCCGATCAGCGACGAATTTCATGCCGGCCGCGCCGCGCGCTGGCTGACGGCGGGCGCGATCGCCATCGCGCTGACCTTCGCGTTCTACAAGCTCTTCCTCGAAACCCAGGCGCCGCCGGGATACATGAAGCAGAACCTCGCGACACTGCGCATCGTGAGTTTTGCGGCGATCGCGTGGATCGTCGCGCGCGGGGTGTATGCGGGATGGATCGGCAGGCTCGCGCGCAAGCTGCCCGGCATCGTGACGATCGGCCAGCAAGGGCTCGTGTGCTTCATCGCGGGAACATGCGTATCGCTCGTACTGGACTCTGCGCTTCGCGCGATGGGCGTGCTCGGGCTGGGCCGCTATCCGTCGCACTGGATTCTGGGACTCATCGCCGATGGCATCGCCATCGTCAGTCTGCTGACGCTCGCGCGCTTCTGGGCCGACCGCAAGGCGGCGAAAGCGGCGCGCGCGAAGGGCGTCGAGCGGCCGACGCCGCGCATTCCGGTCATCAAGGGCAGGCCGGTGCCTGCCCACGTGACGAACCAGCGCGACCGCTAGCTCATTCCAGCGTGATGCTGCGAGTCTCGCGCATGCAGAGCACCGCGATGAGGCTCACCGCCGCCGCCGCCGACACATAGCCGCCCACCCACGTCAACCCGCCGCGATTGGCGAGCAGTTGCGCGATGTAAGGCGCCACCGATGCACCCAGAATCCCGCCGAGGTTGTAAGCGACGCCCGCGCCCGTGTAGCGCACGTTGGTCGGGAACAGCTCGGGCAGGAGCGCGCCCATCGGCGCGAAGGTCACGCCCATCAAAAACAGTTCGATGGTGAGGAAGAGCGCGACATGGATCGTGTCGCCGCTGCCGAGGAGCGGGGCCATCGCGAAGCCGGACAGAATCGCCAGCAGGCAGCCGACGATCAGCACGGGCTTGCGGCCGAAGCGGTCACTCGCGATCGCGGATATCGGCGTGGCGATCGCCATGAACAGCACGGCGAAGCACAAAAGTCCCAGGAACGTCTCGCGCGCGAAATGCAGCTTGGCAACGCCGTAGGACAGCGAGAACACCGTCGAGATGTAGAAGAGCGTGTAGCAGACGACCATCGCGAACGCGCCGAGCAGCGTCGGCACGAGATGGCTGGAAAGCAGCGTCGCGACCGGCACCTTCACGCGCTCTTCGCGTTCGACGGCCGCGCGGAACGCCGGCGTCTCCGCGATCTTCAGGCGCACATAGAGGCCGAGCGCGACTAGCACGGCGCTCACGATGAATGGCACGCGCCAGCCCCAGCTGCGGAACTGCTCGTCGGAGAGCGACAGTGCGAGACCGAAGAAGAGGCCGTTCGACGCAAGGAAGCCGATCGACGGTCCGAGCTGCGGAAACATGCCGAAGAGACCGCGCTTGCCTTTGGGCGCGTATTCGGTCGCGAGGAGCGCGGCGCCGCCCCATTCGCCGCCGAGACCGATGCCCTGCCCGAAGCGCAGGACGCACAGAAGGATCGGCGCGAGGCTGCCGATCGAATCGTAGCCGGGCACGAAGCCGATGAGTGTCGTCGAGACGCCCATCACGAGCAGGGACGCGACGAGCGTCGATTTGCGGCCGATCCGGTCGCCGAAGTGACCGAAGATGAACGAGCCGATGGGCCGTGCAAAGAACGCGATGCCGAACGTGACGAATGCGGAGAGCGCCTGTGCGGCGGGCGAGTCGTGCGGAAAGAACACCGGTCCGATGACGAGCGCGGCTGCAGTCGCATAGACATAGAAGTCGTAGAACTCGATCGCGGTGCCGATGAAGCTCGCGAAAATGACGCGAGAAGCGCTTTGGGATCCGTCGCCGGGCTTGGCGGCGGAAAGCGAGGGTGAGGACATATCGTCTCCGTTGTCGTGTTGCCTTGGTGCGAAGCATTGTCGCGCGCATCGCCGGGCAAGAGCGATTGAAATGACGAGCGATATCGTCGCTCGACGCGCGTCAGCTTTCTGTAGGGATTGCAGTGCGATGGCTGTAAAGCCAGGGTTGACGGCGCGCGTGAGTAGCGCGCGGTGTCGCGGCGCAGCTTGACTGCGCTCAGGCGCTTCGCGTGACGCGCGGGTGGGCGCGAGGCGAAGGCCGCGCCGGAAGCGGGCCCGGCAGGGGTCAAAAAATTATAACGAGCGTGCGGGTCGGGCGCCAATCAATCGATGGTCGTCGCCTGCGGCGAGTGCGAGGTCTGCAACTGGAACTGGCCGTTGTCGTTGAACATCCAGCCTTCGAAAAGCTCCAGCTGACCTTTGCCGTTCAGAAGACGCGCGGGCGGGGCGGGCAGCGGCGATGCACGGCGCAGCGAGGCGAGCGCGGTGGCTTCGGCTTCGTCGTCGCCATTGGTGCGATACACCGACGAGTCGACGACCCGTCCGCCGCGATCCACCGTGAACGACACGAGCACAAAAGAGCGCAGCATGGCCTGCGGCGTGCCCTTCAGCACGAGCGAAGGATTACGCTCGAAAATACGCTGGGCGATGTGTGCCTTGTATTCGTCGAGCGTCGGACCGGACACGGCGGGCGCGGCCGCGCGCGTGGCCACGACGCTGGGTGGCGGTGTGATTGTGCAGGCGCTCATCGCGAGCGCGCCGATAAGCGCAACGGCGATAGAGCAGGAACGTGACGCGGACATCGCAGGCAATGGCGAGACTGGCGTTACTTCAATGGTAGTCGCTGCGAAGGCGGGCGGCGGAACGAATACGTGCGCTACCGCTCGCTCGGGCGCGGGACTTGCTGCTGATGCTTTCATTCGAAAGCACTCCAGGAGGGCGCCATGAATAGCGAAACGAATAGTCCGGACGACGGCAAGAGCACCGAGCACAGCGACAACGAGAAAAGCAAGTTGCCGGACCGCGATGACGAGAATCGCAAGCAAGGCCCGAACGACAGGCCGGGCAAGCAGTCGGGAGAGGGCGAGGCGCCGGTCGGCTGAGCCGTCGCGCCGTTCGGCGCGTGAGCGGGATCGGCGACGCGGTGCTACTGTTGTTGGGGGATGTCCCCGGTTTTCGGGAGAGAGCCATGTCACGCAAGAACCATCCTGCACCGTCGGGCGCGCCTGCACGGCAACAGCAACCGGCCGCGGCGGCGCATTCGAAGAGTGAATCGAAACGCGCCGCGCCTAAACCGGACGCGGCCAAGGCGGAGCCGGTTCCGCACGTTCGGCCGCCCGTCAGGTCCGACGACAACTGAGGCACGCCGGTTCTCTCGTCAGTCTGTGTATGGCTTGACGAGTTCGGCGCAGCGTATCGGCGCGGCGGCACGGACTGTTCCGGTCTCCGCCCCGCGCGTTTCCACGCAGCGATAGAGGCTGTTGGTTTTCTGAAGCACGTAGGTGTCTTCAGGCAGGCCGGAGCTGCGTGCGGCGACGCTCGTCACCGCAACAATCCCATAGCCGTTTTGAATCAGGTCGAAGAGCGTTGCTTCGGTCGCGCCCCATTGCGCGTTCGGCTGAGACTGGGCATGCGCCGGCAGGCTTACGGCGGCGACGCAGCCGAAGAGGATGGGCAGGATGCGGCCTGGCTTCATGGACGGTTCTCCGCGTTTTTGATCGATGAGGCGGTTAGATGGCGTTCGAGCCGTTGTGTTCACATCGATTTTGTTCGGAACGCGAGGTTTGTTTTGTGTTGGAAGGAAAAAGGAGCCTCGCTCGAGGCGAGGCCGAAGTCTTTCCATACCCATCGAAAGTCCTCCTTCGACCGAGATGGGGAAACTCGGAAAAGGAGGCATCGCGACGATACATGGCTCTTTGTGCACCGGGTAGGCGGATTGTCTTCGTTTCAGTCTGGCGCGTCGCTGGATTAGCAGGGTTTTCCGTTAATCATAAGGATATCGAATCGAACGACTGCGACGACGGGCTTCTTCCGTCATCGGGGCAACGCTATCGCGACAGGCTCGAAAATCGGCATCGGCGACTATCCGATAGCGGAAACTTTGTTCCGCAGAAACAACAAAAGCCCCGTAAGCTTTTAACTTACGAGGCTTTCTTCATTCTCTGGCGGAGGCGGTGAGATTCGAACTCACGGAAGGATCGCTCCTTCGCCGGTTTTCAAGACCGGTGCCTTAAACCGCTCGGCCACACCTCCAGCAAGGCGCGTATTGTAGCGCAAGTCATCGTCGCGGAGAAACGCTCATCCTTCGAGCGATTTCGTCGCCTTGAGCGCGGGAAAAAGCCGCATCCACAAAAGCGCGACGACGATCGTGCCGATTCCGCCGATCAGCACCGCCGGCACCGCGCCGAACAATCCCGCCGTCATCCCCGATTCGAACTCGCCGAGCTGATTCGACGTCCCGATGAACAGCGAATTGATCGCGCCGACGCGCCCGCGCATTTCATCGGGCGTCTGCAACTGCACGAGCGACAGGCGCACCACGACGCTGATCACATCCGACGCCCCCAGCGCCGCGAGCGCAACAAGCGACACATAGATATTGCGCGACAGCCCGAACACGATGGTCGCGATCCCGAACGCGATCACGCCGCCAAACAGCGCATTGCCCGCGCGCTGCCGCAACGGAAAATGCGCGAGCCAGATCGATCCGGCGAGCGCGCCGACAGCGGGCGCCGCGCGCAGAATCCCGAGTCCCCACGGTCCGGTGTGCAGGATGTCGCGCGCGTACACCGGTAGAAGCGCGGTCGCGCCGCCGAGCAGCACCGCGAAGAGATCGAGCGACAGCGCGCCGAGAATCACCGGCTTGCTGCGGATGAAACCGATGCCCGAAAAGAGCGCCTCGATGGACAACGGCGCGCGCATGCGCACCGCTTCGTCGATTTTGATCGCGGCCACCGCGCACGCCGCGACGAGAAACGCGACCGTCACCGCGCCGTACACCGTCAACGCGCCGAGCCCGTAGAGCACGCCGCCCATCGCGGGACCGAGGATTTGCGCGGTCTGGTTCGCGGAAGTCGACCACGCGCTCGCATGCTGCAACTGATTGCGCGCGACGAGATTCGGCAGAAGCGCGGCCATCGACGGCGATTCGAACGCGCGCGCCGCGCCGGTAATGGCGGCGATCGCGTAGATCGGCGCGACATCGTGCCAGCCGTGCCACGCGCCGAGACACAGCACGAGCGCGGCGACGCCTTCGATCGACTGACATACGAACGCGATCGTGCGCCTGTCGTAACGATCCGCGACGTGCCCGACGACAAGCGTCAGCACGAACATCGGCAGGAATTGCGCAAGGCCGACGAGACCGAGCGCGTAAGCGCTATGCGTGATCGAATAGACCTGCCATCCGATCGCGACCGACATCATCTGAAACGCCACCGACGACATCACCCGCGCGGTCCAGAAAAGCGCAAACGGGCGATGCCGCATCACCGAGTCCCGCGCCATCGTCGGCGCGCTCAATTTTGCGGATCCTTCAAGAACAGCGCCTGCAGATCGTTGAGAAAGCGCTGGCCGAACTCGGTCGGCGCAATGCGCTCGATATCGCGCGTGATGAGCCCGCGTTTCTCGGCTTCGACGAGCGCGGGCTCGATCGCGGACAGCGACAAGCCCGTGCGCTCGACGAACGAATGCACCGGAAAGCCTTCGACGAGACGCAGCGTGTTCAGCATGAATTCGAACGGCAGATCGCGCGGGCCGACATCGCGCTCTTCCTGTATCGCGGTCTCGGCGGGCGAGAGCGCCTGATCCATATACGTCGCCGGATGCTTGAAGCGCGCCTGCCGCAGGATCTTCGACGGAAACGACAGCTTCGTATGCGCGCCCGCGCCGATGCCGAGATAGTCGCCGAAGCGCCAGTAATTCAGATTGTGCCGGCTCTGCCGATGCGGTTTCGCATACGCCGACACTTCGTATCGCCCGTAGCCGGCTTCACGCGTGCGTTCGTGAATCCAGTCCTGCATGTCGGCGGAAGCGTCGTCGTCGGGCAGGGCGGGCGGGTATTTGGCGAAGAGCGTGTTCGGCTCCATCGTCAGGTGATACAGCGACAGATGCGGCGGCGCGAAGGAAATAGCCGTGTCGATGTCGTGCCGGCATTCGTCGAGCGATTGCTGCGGCAGCGCGAACATCAGATCGAGATTGAAATTGTCGAAGTGCTTCGCGGCGATCTCGACGGCTTTGCGCGCCTGCGTTGCGTCGTGGATGCGGCCGAGCGCCTTCAGATGCGCTTCGTTGAAGCTCTGGATTCCGATCGACAGGCGGTTCACGCCGCTCGCGCGAAACGATGCGAATTTCGCGGCTTCGAACGTGCCGGGATTGGCTTCGAGCGTGATCTCGGCGTCGGCGTCGATGGGCAGCAACGCGCGCGCATCGGAAAGAAGCCGGTCCAGACCTTTCGCCGACAACAGCGATGGCGTGCCGCCGCCGATGAAGATCGTATGCACCTGCCGTCCCCACACGAGCGGCAACGCGCTTTCGAGATCGGCACGCAAGGCGTCGAGATAGCGTTCCTCGGGGAACGTGTCGTCCTTCGATTCATGCGAATTGAAGTCGCAATAAGGACATTTGCGCACGCACCACGGGAAATGCACGTACAGCGAGAGCGGCGGCAACGATGTCAGCCGGATGCTTCCCGGCGACGTGAAAGCCTGCACCACGTTGATGGTCTTCGGTCCGGCGCTCACGCGAGTTCCTTCAATCGTTGCAGCAAGTCACGCAGCGCGAGCGCGCGATGGCTCAGCGCGTTCTTGCGCGCCGGATCGAGCTCGGCGGCGCTCGCGTTGAGCGTCGGCAGGAAGAAGTACGGATCGTAGCCGAAGCCGTTCGCGCCGCGCGGGACGTCGATCACTTCGCCATGCCAGCGTCCTTCCGCGATGAGCGGTTCGGGATCGTCCGCGTGACGCACGAGCACGAGCACGCAGAAGTAGTACGCGCGGCGATCGGTTGTACCGGCGAGATCGGCGACGAGGCGCGCGTTGTTCGCGGCATCGCTTTTCTCGCCGCCGTTCATCGACGCATAGCGCGCCGAATACACCCCCGGCGCGCCGTTCAGCGCGCGCACGCAGAGTCCGGAATCGTCGGCGAGCGCGGGCAGTCCGGTGAGCGTCGACGCATGCCGCGCCTTCGCCAGCGCATTCTCGACGAAGGTCGCGTGCGGCTCCGGCGCCTCGGGCACGCCGAGCTCGCCTTGCGCGATCAGTTCGATGCCCGCCGCATCCAGGAGCGATGCGAATTCGCGCAGCTTGCCCGCGTTGTTCGACGCGAGCACCACGCGGCCCAGACCCAATGCGTCAGACACCATGAATCCCCAATGCTTCCTTCTGCTTCAGGATCAGCGCCTTGATGCCGCTGTCGGCGAGCGCGATCAGCTCGTTCATCTCGTCACGCGTGAAGGGCGCGCCCTCCGCCGTGCCCTGCACTTCGACGAACCCGCCCGCGCCCGTCATCACGACGTTCATGTCGGTGTCGCATTGGGAGTCTTCGTCGTAGTCGAGGTCGAGCACGGGCGAGCCTTCGAAGATGCCGACCGAGATCGCCGCGACGAATTCCTTGACCGGCGTCTTCGCGATCTTGCCCGACGCGAGCAGTTTGCCGATCGCGTCGTGCGCGGCGACGAACGCGCCCGTGATGCTCGCCGTGCGCGTGCCGCCGTCGGCCTGGATCACGTCGCAATCGATATGCAGCGTGCGCGCGCCGAGCGCGTTCAGGTCGAACACCGAACGCAGCGCGCGGCCGATCAGCCGCTGGATTTCCTGGGTCCGGCCCGTCTGTTTGCCGCGTGCGGCTTCGCGGTCGCTGCGCGTATGCGTGGCGCGCGGCAGCATGCCGTATTCGGCGGTGAGCCAGCCTTGCTCGCGTCCGCGCAAGAACTCGGGCACGCGCTCGGCGACGCTCGCCGTGCAGATCACCTTGGTATCGCCGAATTCGACGAGCACCGAGCCTTCCGCGTGCTTCGTGTAATTGCGCGTGATGCGCACGTCGCGCAACTGGTTCGCGCGGCGGCCGCTCGGGCGCGGGGGAGAAGGCTTGAGCAGGGGAGAGTCGGTCATGGGTCGTGTTCGAGAGAAGGAGACGGGAAAACCCGGCGTAACCCGGCGATTTTATCGTCATTCACCGCCGGGCGTCGGTCGCGCACCCGCCGTCCGGGCGGGCTTCGCGCCAAAAATGGGATAATGCGGATTCCTCGCCCGGCAGCCAAACGCGTGCCAATCCCAAAGCACTTTCGAGAGCGCCGGGCGTATCGTTGAATCGGCCTTCGCAATGAAGGCGCACATCGCGAGACGTACCATGATCTACAGCATGACAGGCTATGCCAGCGCGACGCGCGAAGTCGTCGCGGATGGCGCGGGACCCAATGGCGCGGGCGGTTCGGGCGTCGGCGTATCGGTGGAATTGCGCACGGTGAATTCGCGCTTTCTCGACCTGAATTTCCGCATGCCCGAAGACGTGCGCGCGACCGAGCCGCAATTGCGCGAAATGCTGATGACGAAGCTCTCGCGCGGCAAGGTCGATATCCGCATCAACCTGAATCGCGTCGAGCAGACCGCGAACGCGGGCGCGCTCAATCGCGAGGCGCTCACGCAGCTCGCCACGCTCGAACGCGCCGTGCTCGATGTCTTCGACGGCGCCGAGCGCATGCGCACCGGCGAAATCCTGCGCTGGCCCGGCGTGCTCGCGGAAAGCGCGGTATCGCAGGAAACGCTGCGCGAAGCGGTGCTCGCGTGCGGCAAGCAGGCGATCGCCGATCTCATCGAAGTGCGTGCGCGTGAAGGCGCGGCGCTCGGCCGCGTGCTGATCGACAACGTGATGGAGATGGAAGCGATCGTCGCGCGCATCACGCCGCTCGTGCCGGAACTCATCGCGAAGCATCAGCAGAAGATCGTCGAGCGGCTTCAGGACGCGCTCGGCATCGCGACCACCGAAGGCGGCGCGACGGTCACGACGAGCGTGCCGCGCGAGGAAATCGCCGAACGCATCCGTCAGGAAGTGACGATGTACGGCATCCGTATCGACATCGCGGAAGAATTGCAGCGTCTCACCGCGCACCTCGCCGAGACGCGCCACGTGCTGCAAAAGGGCGGCAAGGTCGGCAAGCGGCTCGACTTCATGATGCAGGAGCTGAACCGCGAGGCGAACACGCTTGGCTCGAAGGCGGCCGCGAAGGAACTCGCGGATGCATCGATGACGCTCAAGCTGCTCATCGAGCAGATGCGCGAGCAAGTACAGAATCTGGAGTAACGCACCATCATGCCGAATACCACGCACCGCTCGCATAGTCATTACACGGGCATCTATCCCGGCAATCTGTTCATGGTCGTCGCGCCTTCGGGCGCGGGCAAGTCGACGCTCGTGAACGCGCTGCTCGCCGAGGACCGGGACATCCTGTTGTCGGTTTCGTACACGACGCGCGAGGCGCGTTCGAAGGAAACCAACGGCGTGCAATATCACTTCGTGTCCGTCGACGAATTCATGGAGCGGCGCGAAAAGGGCGAGTTTCTCGAAAGCGCCGAAGTTCATGGCAACTACTACGCGACGTCGAAGCTGTGGATCGCGGACCAGATGAAGCAGGGCCACGACGTGCTGCTCGAAATCGACTGGCAGGGCGCGCAGCAGGTGAAGAAGCAGTTCCGCAACGCGGTGGAAATTTTCATTCTGCCGCCGTCGCTCGATGCGCTCGAAGACCGTCTCAAGAAACGCGGCCAGGATTCCGACAAAGTGATCGTGCGACGCCTGCTCGCGGCCGGCAGCGAGATGGCGCATGCGTCGGAAGCGGAGTATGTCGTCATCAACGAGAACTTCGATCGCGCGCTCAACGAACTGCGCTGTCTCGTCGCCGCGACGCGCCTGCGCTTCACGTCGCAATACGCGCGCAACACGCAGCTTTTTGTGGACCTCGGCATCCACTCGACGCCGCAAGCATGACGCACTGCAGTGGCCGGGTCGTTCGGTCACATAAGGTAGAATAAAACCCATATTGAGAAGGAAACAAACATGGCCCGCATCACCGTCGAAGACTGCCTGAAACAAATCCCGAATCGCTTCGAGCTCGCGCTTGCGGCAACGTATCGCGCGCGCCAGCTCGCGCAGGGCCACACGCCGAAAATCGAGAGCCGCGACAAGCCGACCGTCGTCGCGCTTCGCGAGATCGCCGCCGGCCAGGTTGGCATCGAAATGTTGAAGAAGGTGCCCGTCTAAGGGCCGCCGTTCCGCCCGGTTTTTTGCAACCGACAACCCAGCGCGTCACACCACCACGGAGGGGAAGATGAGTCAGACACCGTTGCCCATCTCCGCCGCCGTGGACCCCGACCTCGAAATCGATCAGGATTCCCTGCTCGATGCCGACAAGCCGCATGCGGCGCGCAAGTACATCGACGCGGTCCTCGAACAGTCCTTCCGCCATCTGTTCGGCCCGACCGCCACGCCGGAGCAGCCGCGCAAGCACGACGTCGTTTCCATCGCGAAACTGACGAACGGGCTCGCGAGCTACATCACTCCGGAAGAGATAAAGGAAGTCAAGGCGGCTTTCCACTTCAGCGACGAAGCGCACCTCGGGCAGTATCGTCAGAGCGGCGAGCCGTACATCACGCATCCGGTCGCGGTCGCGGAAATCTGCGCGGGCTGGAAGCTCGACGCGCAATCGATCATGGCGGCCTTGCTGCACGACGTGATCGAAGACCAGGGCGTGACCAAGACCGAGATCGCGGAGCGCTTCGGCGCGAAGGTCGCGGAACTGGTCGATGGCTTGTCCAAACTGGACAAGATGGAATTCCGCAATCGCGAGGAAGCGCAGGCGGAAAACTTCCGCAAGATGCTGCTCGCGATGGCGCGCGACGTGCGCGTCATTCTCGTCAAGCTCGCCGACCGGCTGCACAACATGCGCACGCTCGGCGCGGTGCCGCCGGAGAAGCGCCGGCGCGTGGCGCGCGAGACGCTGGATATCTACGCGCCCATCGCGCATCGGCTCGGGCTGAACAATACGTATCGCGAGCTGCAGGACCTGTCCTTCGCGAACTTCAATCCGAACCGGTACGCCACGCTCGAAAAAGCGGTGAAGGCCGCGCGCGGGAATCGGCGCGAAGTGGTCGGCAAGATTCTCGAAGCGGTGCAGCGCACCATCGCGGATGCCAAGATCAACGCGGAAGTCACCGGCCGCGAGAAAACGATCTACAGCATCTACAAGAAGATGCGCGACAAGCAGTTGTCGTTCTCGCAGGTGCTCGATGTCTACGGCTTTCGCGTGGTCGTCGAAAGCGCGCTGGAATGCTATACGTGCATCGGCGCGCTGCATGCGCTCTACAAGCCCGTGCCGGGCAAGTTCAAGGACTACATCGCCATTCCGAAGGTGAACGGCTATCAGTCCCTGCATACCACGCTGGTCGGTCCGTTCGGCGCGCCGATCGAGTTCCAGATCCGCACGCGCAAGATGCACGAGATCGCCGAGGCGGGCGTCGCGGCGCACTGGCTATACAAGAACGGCGGCGCGGATCTGAACGACGTCCAGAAGCGCGCGCATCAATGGCTCAAATCGCTGCTCGATATCCAAAGTGAAGCAGGCGATTCGAGCGAATTCCTCGAACACGTCAAGATCGACCTGTTCCCGGACGCGGTCTATGTATTCACGCCGAAGTCGAAGATCATGCCGCTGCCGCGCGGCGCGACCGCGCTCGACTTCGCGTATTCGATCCACAGCGACCTCGGCAATCAATGCGTCGCGGTGAAGATCAACAACGAGCTTCTGCCGCTGCGCACGGAGCTGAAGAGCGGCGATATCGTCGAAGTGATCACCGCGCCGTATTCGAAGCCGAATCCCGCGTGGCTCGGTTTCGTGCGCACCGGCAAGGCGCGCTCGGCGATCCGCCATTACCTGAAGACGATGCGCCTGAACGAGTCCGTCCAGTTGGGTGAGCGGCTCGTCGATCAGAGTCTCAAGGGCTACGGGCTCGCGCTGTCCGACGTCACGCCGGAAGTGTGGGAAAGGCTCGTGCAGTGGACCGGCAACAAGACGCGGCAGGAAATCTTCGCGGATATCGGTCTCGGCCGTCGCGTGGCAGCGGTGATGGCCAAGCGCATCGAAGTGTTGATGAACGGCATCGCAGATGATGACGAGCATCCGCGCGAGCATCACAACACCAATACCGCGCCGCCGGTGGTCATCACAGGCACGGAAGGTATGTCGGTGCAATTGTCGCCGTGCTGCCGGCCGATCCCCGGCGACGACATCATGGGCTATATCGGCATCGGTCTCGGCATGGCGATTCACACGACCGAATGCCGCGTCGCGCAGCGGATTCATCGGCGCGATCCGGGCCGCTGGATCGATGTCGCATGGGCGCCGCAGCCGGGACGGCTCTTCGATGTCGCCGTGAAGGTGCTCGTGAAAAACACGAAGGGCGTCTTCGCACGCGTCGCGGCGGATATCACGTCGGCGGACGCGAACATCGTGCATATCGCCATGGACGAAGACGTGTCGCAGGAAGCGAAGCTCTTGCGCTTCGTGATCCAGGTGAGCGATCGCGTGCACCTGGCGAATGTCATGCGCCGCGTGCGCACCAATCCGGACGTGATGCGCATCGCGCGCGAGCGTCCGAGCGACGAACCGCATCACCGCAATCAGGACGGCGGCATGCGCATCGACCGCGAGCGCGCCGACTACTGACGCGGCGTGGTATGCGGCGTGCATGCCTGTCGTCGATCGACGAACAGGAGAACGCGCCGCAATGAACACTTCCGATCTCGAAGGCGCCACGCTCGACTACTGGGTCGCGCGCGGACTGCACGAATTCATCCGAGAGATTCACTTCACCGACAGCGGAGAGACGCTCTCCATACGCGGCAACGACCGCGGCAAGCCGTGGGACGGACGTTTCCTGCCGTCGACCTCCTGGGAGGCGGCGGCCGTCGTTCTGGAGCGTGCCTGCAAGCTGGAGATGCACGATCACGGGCGCGGCGAGGTAGTCTGCACCGTGAGCTTCGGCAAGGACGGCGAGCCGATGGAAGGGCGGGGGGCGTCGCTGCGGATCGCATTGCTGCGCGCCTTCGTGCGGCACACATTCGGCGATAACGTCGATGATGAGTTCCCGCGCCGGTCGCAGACCTTGCTCGGCGCGCGGGCGGAGGCGATCGGGGAGTCGAGCGCGGTGGCGTCGGTGGAGGACGTGCCGAGGCCGGAGTTGCATATCGGCGATATCGGCTCGGTGCCGCGTCAATAGGCGACGCTTCAAGCTCGCCAGAAACAAAAAGGGCCTTCCGTATGGAAGGCCCTTCGAAAGATGGCGCGGCTGGCAGGATTCGAACCCACGACCCCTTGGTTCGTAGCCAAGTACTCTATCCAACTGAGCTACAGCCGCACGCAAAACGGTACTGCTTATACTGCACGGCGCTTTTGGTTAAGCGCTTGATCTTTTCATCGAGCGGCGCGACCGCCGGGCGTGAAAACATCAGAATAGGTGGCGCGGCTGGCAGGATTCGAACCCACGACCCCTTGGTTCGTAGCCAAGTACTCTATCCAACTGAGCTACAGCCGCACGCAGAAGCGGAATTATAGCCAAGTCCATTCCGAAAAGGAAGGGGTTTTGCCCAGACTATCGAATTTTCTATCAGAAAGCGTTCGACGAAAGGGACTTCCGGCGTGGTAAGTTGGTATCTGGAACGCAAGTACCCCACGCAATCGGACTTCACTCGGCTTCGACCGCATCATGAACAAGGCATTTGTCAAAGAGTCGGATGACACCGACGACGACCTCGAGCTCGGCCATCCCGATGTCCCGGCGGGCACGAAGAATTACATCACGCCAGCGGGCCACAAGCGGCTGCGTGACGAGCTTCTGCAGCTTCTGGATACGGAGCGCCCGGAAGTGGTCAAGCTCGTCTCGTGGGCCGCTTCCAACGGGGATCGCTCGGAGAACGGCGACTATATCTACGGCAAGCGGCGGCTGCGCGAAATCGACCGCCGCATTCGCTTCCTGACGAAGCGCCTGGATCTCGCGGAAGTGGTGGACAGCAGCAAGCAAGAGAACGTCGATCAGGTCTTCTTTGGCGCGACGGTGGACTACGCGGGCGAAGACGGCGATACGAAGACGGTGACCATCGTCGGCGTGGATGAAGTCAATCTGGACATCGGCTACGTGAGCTGGATCTCGCCGGTCGCGCGGGCCCTGTTGAAGGCGAAGACCGGCGACACGGTCGCGCTGCACACGCCGGCGGGCGTGCAGCAGATCGACATTCTGGATGTGCGCTATCCGGACTGATCGAACCTCGCCGTACAGACGAAAAAAAGCCGCTCCGAAGAGCGGCTTTTCTACAACAAGACTGCCTGTGAAGCTTAGAAGCGGTGACGCATGCCGACCGTCGCCGAAACCTGGTTGCCGTTCGACGACATGCCCACACCATTGATCACCGCACCGAACGGCAGGCCTTCCTGGTCGGTCATGTGCTGGTATTCGCCTTGCAGGTACACGTCGGTACGCTTCGACAGCGCGTACGCCGTTTGCAGGCTGAACTGGTGGAACTTCGGCTTTTCGCCGTCGATACGGCTGTCGGTGTAGGTGTAGGCACCCGCGAGCGACAGAGCCGGCGTCAGGTTGTAACGGCCGTTGACTTCGTAGTTGGTGAAGCGAACGTGACCGTCGGTCAGGTTGATCGAGCCAGCGCCTTGCGAGCCGACGTTGGTGATCGACGAAGCGTTGTCCAGCATCGTTTGCGTGAACACGAAGCCGACGGTTGCCGCGCCGAACGCATAGTTCACGCCGCCGCCGAAGATGCGCTGACGGCCAGCGACGAACGGCGTGTTGTCGGTCGTGATCGCGCCGTTGACGTTGTTCGTCGGCGAACCGACGTTGTTCAGTTGCATGTACGCGGCCGCAACGTTCAACGGGCCGTAGTTGTACGAAGCGCCGACGCTGTAAGCGCGGTTATCCGCAAAGCCGCCTGCCTCGTTCGAGAAGCCGTACATCGCGCCCAGCTTGAAGCCGGCGTAGTTCGCGCTCGTGTACTTGACCGAGTTGTTGACGCGGAACGTGTTGTCGAGGTTGTCGTTATCGAACGGGTGGGCGAACTGCGTGCCGCCGTATTGCGTGCCCGTCAGAGCGAGAGGCCCGAGGAAGTCGACCACGGAGTCATATTGACGGCCGAGGGTCACGGCGCCGAACTGGTTGCTCGACAGACCGACGAATGCCTGACGGCCGAATTCGCGACCACCTTGGCCATTCGTGCCGTTCATGATGTTGAAGCCGTTCTCCAACGTGAAGATAGCCTTCAGGCCGCCGCCGAGGTCTTCGGAACCACGCAGGCCCCAACGGCTGCCGTTGACGGAACCGCTCGTCGCCTTCCAGTTGCTATGGCCTTGCTGGTTGTTCGTGTAGGTGATGCCGGCGTCGATCAGGCCGTACAGCGTGACGCTGCTTTGCGCATGAGCGGCGGTAGCAAAAACGCCCGACAGGGCGGCGACCACGAGAGTCTTTTTCATCTTTGTAACTCCGAGAGCAGATTGGGCCGGGGACCCAGGCTTTGAGGAAACCTCGCTCCGGCGCGCTGCGAGAGGCGCGGGCGGAGGAGCAATGCATCGACGATGCGACACATTTGTTTCCGGACCAGACGAAGTGTAAAGACGGTGTTACAGGCGGGACGTTCCAATTTCCACAATAAACCATTGTTGATGCCACAATGATCGTTGCAGCGTATATTTTTCTTTATATACAATGATTTATCTGGGAATAAAGTCGTAAGGACAGAGGTGTCAACCAAATGACGTTGCGCATGCGCGACATGATTCGCGTGAAAAAATGACGGGAAATTTCTCAAGTTCGATTGTTGAGATATCTGAAACAGAAGTTTGCGGCTTTTGCAGGTAATTAATGCGGACCGTATCGCTATACTGTCATTTCTGCTTTCCGAAGCAGACTTTTTCGTTGACGGAAAAAGATCTCCAAACTTTGTCAGCGCGACTTCCCGGTCGCGCTTTTTTTTTGCCCATTGCGTTACCGCGCCTGGGTGCCTTCGGCTGCCACGAGGTCGCCGTCGAGCGGCGTAGCCCAGTCCTCCATCACGTAGTGCCTGGCATCGATAGGCGATGAGAGCAGGTTCTGCCAGTGGTCGCCATGCCAGACGGGATCGAAATCGAGAGATGAAGCGCTCTCTGTCGCTGGCGTGATCGATGGCGCGGCGAACGATTTCAACCAATGCACGAATCGATTAAGTGGAATCATCGTCGGTTGCCCTCCATTACATTTAAGTCGTAGCTTAGTTTCCATGTTGCTTAATGCTGGAGGATCGGGCAAGAGGAGTAAACACTTACGATTCGAATAATCTAGTTTCAGTTTGAATGAATATGCTTCGTGTGCGTCGATATATTGTTCGGGGTTTATTCGAACGTGACCCTGACTGTAGATGTTTCCAGTAGTTCGGACCAGATTTGCCTTTGAAAGTCGGGCGATAAGGTCGATTATCTTTTAGCGAAAATTAAACGTGATATTCGCGTCCGTAGATGGGCGCAACGCGCCATCCCGCGAGACAACGCCGGCCGTTCGCCGCGTAGAGCCTGCGGTCGCGGGCCTACGCCGTCGCCACCTTCGATGCAGATTTGCCCGGACATGATCGAGCTACCGACGCACGTGACCTAAGACTCTGGTAATCCGGGAATGCTATTACGGGTTATCCGCCATTGCGTGAATTACAAATCAGCAAAAGCTGAATAATAAAGAAACAAAAAATCATATTCAGCACGGTTCATTCGAGCCGAATTCGTTCGGCACTTGGAGATAATCCAAACCAGCCGCCATCCGCGACTTCCGTGACCAAAGCCCTCGATCCGACGCTGCGTTAGAATGGGCAATCCAGCCAACGTCCACACCGGCGCCCGCCGCGCCGCCTTCGCCGTCCACGATGCATCCCGATCTGTCCGCAAACCTTGTCTTTCCATCCAAGCCCATCGTATTCGTCGATCTCGAAACGACCGGCGCCACGTTCGGCGTGGACCGCATCACCGAGATCGGCATCGTGGAGGCAGGGCCGTCGGGCATCTCGCAATGGTCATCGCTCGTCAACCCGCAAAAGCCGATTCCCGCGTTCGTCCAGCAGCTGACCGGCATCACCGACGCGATGGTGCGCGACGCCCCGACGTTCGAACAACTCGCATCCGGTCTGCTCGAGCGGTTGAACGGGCGGCTCTTCGTCGCGCATAACGCGCACTTCGATCACGGTTTCCTCAAAGGCGAATTCAGGCGCATGGGTCTTCGCTTCGCGCCGGACGTGCTGTGCACCGTGCAGCTTTCCCGCGCGATCTATCCGGCGGAAAGCCGTCACGGGCTCGATGCACTCGTCGAGCGCCACGCGCTCGTACCTTCGGCGCGGCACCGGGCGCTGGCAGACGCCGACCTGCTCTGGCAGTTCTGGCAACACCTGCATCGCGCAAACACGCAGGATGTCATGCGTGCGCACCTCGAACGCGTGACGCGCCGGTTTCAGCTTGCGGCGCACATCGACGAAGACACGATCGAGCAGATCGTCGCGGGCTGTGGCGTCTATATGTTCTATGGCGACGACGACACGCCGCTCTACGCAGGCCGAAGCGTGCGCTTGCGTCAGCGCGTGCGCTCGCATCTCGTCGGCCCGCGACGTTCGGCGAAAGATCTTCGTCTGTCGGCGCTCGTGCGCCGCCTCGAATGGAGGGCGACGGGCGGCGAGATCGGCGCGCTGTTGGCCGAGGCGCAATGGATAGCGAGCGCGCGTCCGGCGCACAATCGCGCGCCGAAGTCGCGTCCGGGCGATGCCCGCGGCGCGCCGTGGCCTTACGCGGGCGCGATCGCGATCGAGGAGCGCGACGAGGCATCGGGGCAACGCGCGTGGCATGTCATCGACAACTGGTGCTATCTCGGCACCGCCAGCGCACTGGGGCAGGCCGGCGCGCTGCACGCGAGCGCCGATTCACCCGCGTTCGAGCTGTCGACCTATCGCATCCTGAGCGAGCGCCTCGCACGCGGGCTTGTCGTGACACCGATCGCCTGCGGAACAGTTGCGTCCACAGTCTGAGAGCGATCAGCCGACCGCGCCCACGCCGCCCGACGCGCAAACGTGCGAGAGCGCGCGCATGAGCGGCGCGTTCATCGACGAGTTGTAGCGTGTCAAATGCTTCCAGCGCGCGACGCTTTCGGCGAGCCGCACCGGACAGTCCTCCGCATGACGAATCGGCTCGACATGCGCAAGCGCCGACACGAGCGACTGCGTGAGCCGATCGAGCTTCGGCCGCGTGTCCTTCGCGAGATCGGGCGGCGATCCTTCCGGCACCGCTTTCAGCGCACGCCAGTTGGCAAAGAGCGCGTTCTGCACATCCTTGCTGGCGTCGATCTGATCGCGGAAGAACTGCCGCGCGAATTCAGGATCGACTTGCGCGGCCGACGCCTTTTCTTCGACATGCTTGAGCAATGCCTCTTCGCGCGGCGCGTCGGTGATCGGCTCTTGGTGAGCCCACTTCCAGCGCGCGACCGGTTCCGCGAGCGCGAGCCGTTGCGACACGAGTGCAATGAGGTTAGTGAACGGAGTATCGTCGCCGTCCGCGTGCACGGATGAGGGCGCGGCGAGCGCGAGCACGCAGGCGAAAGCGGCGGAGGCGAGGAGGGATGAGTTCGATCGGCGGCGCATCGGTGTCCCGGCAAAAGCGCCAGAATAGCGCACCGCCCTCAAATCTGAACGACAGCAGCCAATTGATGGAAAACGATTCGACGAGGCGAGCCGCACTGCACGACTCGCCCGAATGCGGTCATGAACAAGGGGCGCGACGCGTCCTGGCCTGAGCCATATCCGGACCGGACGGTCCAAGTGCGCCGCGCGCAGCGGGCGTCGTTCTCACGACGACGGCGTGATCCAGTATGTCCGCCTATTTGGACTGCGCCGAGTTGCGCTGTTCGTCGAAGAACGCGCGCACATGCTCGGGCAGCTCGGTCGCGAGAAACTCGACGCCAACCGGTTCCGGATCCGGACAGTGCACTGTGTCGGGCGTCGGGATTTTGGTCGGTTTTGCGTCCATGATTTCTCTCCTCAATGACTACAACAATTGCGCCAACTTGGCCGATGCAGCTTTTGCGCCGCCACATGCAGCCGAAATACCCAATACGGTTCTCTCTATAGATGCGTTATCGGATCGCGAAAGCTTCGGCTTGAGTCCATTCGCGCGATTCGATGTTTCAACGCATGATCGTTCGTGTTGCGGACTGGTCGATATCGGTAATTGCTTGCCGTATCTACTCAATTGCTGCAAAAAGTACAGTTTTTACGGCAGCCCCGAGAGCCGTACCCAGCATGGCTCTGCGCGAAGTACACCCGTTGCGTACTTAAACTGTAGCTTTTCCTCTATGGATATAACGATACCGGGAAACCAGCGTTGACGCTTGATGGTGCGGAGCGGAAAATGGCTCGTTGTTGTACGAAAGCGCACATATAAGGCGAATCAGGTGCGCGGAGCGGCGGCTCGTGAAATTGGTGAAGCCGATTTTGGCTGGCATCGCAATCCCGTGTACGAACTCGATGTCCGTTGCAAAAAACGCGAAACCGTTGCTCGCGTTCCACAGGATCGACCCAAAAGCAAAAACCCGCGATCACTTGCGTAATCGCGGGTTTTTGATGCTGCCTGAATCTTTGTGGTGCCGGAAAGAGGAATCGAACCCCCGACCTTCGCATTACGAATGCGCTGCTCTACCGTCTGAGCTATTCCGGCATCAGAGAAACAAGATTATAGCGACCACATTCTCGTTTTGGCAATAGCTCGAATCAATTTTTCTTTTCGAGGTGGTAGCGGGTCACGCGATCGACTTCGCTCTTCGATCCGAGGAACACGGCCACGCGCTGATGCAGGCTCGTCGGAACGATATCGAGGATGCGTTGCTCGCCGTTGGTCGCGGCGCCGCCGGCCTGCTCGACGATGAACGACATCGGGTTCGCTTCGTACATCAGGCGCAGCTTGCCGGGCTTCGATGGATCACGCTTATCGGCCGGGTACATGAAGATGCCGCCGCGATTTAGGATCCGATGCACGTCCGCGACCATCGACGCGATCCAGCGCATGTTGAAGTCTTCCTTGCGCGCGCCGTCCTTGCCGGCGTTCAGCTCGTCGACATAGCGCTGCACCGGCTCGTACCAGTGGCGCACGTTCGACGCGTTGATCGCGTATTCGCGCGTTTCGTCCGGGATCGTCATGTCGCGCTGCGTGAGCACCCACGAGCCGAGTTCGCGGTCGAGCGTGAAGCAGTTCACGCCGTGGCCTGTCGTCAGCACGAGCACCGTCTGCGGGCCATAGACGGCGTAGCCCGCCGCGACCTGCTGCGATCCCGGTTGCATGAACGCGGCTTCGCTCGGCTCGACGCCGTCCGGGCAACTCAGCACCGAAAAGATCGTGCCGATCGACACGTTGACGTCGATGTTCGACGAGCCGTCGAGCGGATCGAACGTCAGCAGATAGTTGCCCTTCGGATAGCGATTCGGAATCGGGAAGATCTTTTCCATTTCTTCCGATGCCATCGCGGCCAGGTTGCCGCCCCATTCATTGGCTTCGAGCAGGATTTCGTTCGAGAGCACGTCGAGCTTTTTCTGCACTTCGCCCTGAACGTTCTCGCTACCGGCCGAGCCGAGCGCTTCGCCGAGTGCGCCCTTGCTCACGTGATAGCTGATCTGCTTGCACGCGCGCGCAACGACTTCGATGAGCAGACGGAGATCGGCCGGCAGGTTCTGGTGTTCACGCTGCTGTTCGATGAGGTACTTCGACAGCGTGGTGCGGCTGGAGATGGAGGACATGCTAGGGCTCCGTGAGCGTTAGACGAATATTCACGATTCTAACCGCTCGACCCGGCCACCCCATGTGACAGCGACCGCCGCGCCAAAACTTCACGCGGCGGTCGCAAAACAGCCTTCAGGCCGCGAGCGCTTTTTCGACGACCTCGCGCACGTCGCGCGATTTCGCCTTCGATGCGACTTCGCTCAGCGCCGCGTGCATCTTCTCGCGCAAGCGCGGCGTAAAGCGGCGCCACAGTTCGAGCCCGCGCGCGAGACGCGCCGCGACTTGCGGATTAAGCGAATCGAGCGCGATCACCTGTTCGGCCCAGAACGCATAGCCCGAACCGTCGTCGGCGTGGAACTGCGCCGGGTTGCCGCTGCAGAAGCTGAAGATCAGCGAGCGCGCCCGATTCGGGTTCTTGATGTTGAACGCCTGATGCTGCATCAGCTTGCGCACGATCTCGATCACCTTGCGATCCGGGCCGCCGCGCTGGGTCGCCTGAAGCGCGAACCATTTGTCGATGACGAGCGCCTCGTTCTCGAAACGCCTGTAGAAGTCCGCGAGCGCCGCGTCCGCGACGGTCGCATCCGCGCCCCTCGTCGCGCTCGCGAGCAAGAGCGCGGAAAGCGCCGCCGAGCGGTCCGTCATGTTGTCGGCGGCATCGTATTGCGCCTGCGCGAGCCCGACGGCCTCGCGCGGATCGTCGAGCTGGCTCAGATAGGCGAGCGAGAGATTCTTCAGGCCGCGCTTGCCCGCATCTTCCGGCAGCGGACGATATTCACCCGGCGTGCGGTTCGCTTCATACGTCGCGAGCCACTTGTCGCGCAATTGCGACGCGAGACGGCGGGTCATGAAGACGCGCGCCGCGTGCACGGCGGCCGGATCGGACACGGCCATCTGCTCGGCGAGATAGCTTTCCGACGGCAGCATCAGCGCAAGTTCGCGGAACGCGGGCGTGAGCGTGGTGTCGTCGAGCACGCGGGCGAACGCGGCGATCACCTGTTCGTCGATGGCGAGCGCTTCGCCGTTGGCCGCGCGTCCGGCCAGCGCGAGCAGCTCGCGCGTGGCGAGACGCTGGCCGGCTTCCCAGCGGTTGAACGGATCGCTGTCGTGCGCGAGCAGGAACGCGAGCTCGTCGTTCGTATAGTCGTATTCGACGATCACCGGCGCCGAGAAATTGCGCAGGAGCGACGGCAGCGGCGCTTCGTTCACATCGACGAACGTGAAGGACTGCTCGCGCTCCGTGAATTCGAGCACGCGCGTCGTTCCGTTCGGCTCCTTCTCGCCTTCGAGACGCAGCGGAAGATCCGCGCCGTTCCGGCCGATCAGGCCGACCGAGAACGGAATCAGCAGCGGACCTTCCTGCGTGTCGCGCGCGGCTTCGGACCCGTCGCCGTAACCCTGCGTGAGCGTCAGCGTGTAGCGCCCGTTCGCGGCGTCATGGTGCGCACGGACCGCCACGCGCGGCGTGCCCGCCTGGCTGTACCAGCGCTCGAACTGCGCGAGATCGCGATGATTCGCGTCGGCGAGCGCGTGACGGAAGTCGTCGCAGGTCACGGCCTGGCCGTCGAAGCGCTGAAAATAGAGATCCATGCCGCGCCGGAAGCCGTCGCGGCCGAAGAGCGTCTGATACATCCGCACGACTTCCGAGCCTTTTTCGTAGACGGTCATCGTGTAGAAGTTGTTGATCTCGACGTAGCTTTCCGGGCGCACCGGATGCGCCATCGGGCCGGCGTCCTCGGCGAACTGCATCTGGCGCAGCACGCGCACGTCCTCGATGCGCTTGGTCGCGCGCGCCGCCGCGCTCGCGGCGCCTTCGGCATCGCCCGCGGCCATGTCGGCGGAGAATTCCTGATCGCGGAACACCGTCAGGCCTTCCTTCAGGCTGAGCTGGAACCAGTCGCGGCAGGTCACGCGGTTGCCTGTCCAGTTATGGAAGTACTCGTGGCCGACCACGGCCTCGATATTCGAGAAATCCGTGTCCGTCGCGGTTTCGGGATTCGCGAGCACATACTTCGTGTTGAAGATATTGAGGCCCTTGTTCTCCATCGCGCCCATGTTGAAGTCGCTCACCGCGACGATCATGAAGCGGTCCAGATCCAGCTCCAGTCCGAAGCGCTTTTCATCCCAGCGGATCGAATGGATGAGCGAGTCCATCGCGTGGCGGGTCTTGTCGAGATCGTGCGGCTCGACCCACACCTGCAGCAGCTTCTCCTTGCCCGATCCGGACCGGATGCGCTCCTCGATGCACACGAGCTTGCCCGCGACGAGCGCGAACAGATAGCTCGGCTTCTTGAACGGGTCTTCCCATTTCGCGAAGTGGCGGCCGCCGGGCAGATCGCCTTCCTCGATCAGATTGCCATTCGACAGCAGCACCGGATACGCGCTCTTGTCGGCGCGCAGCGTGACGACGTAAGTGGCCATCACGTCGGGGCGATCGAGGAAGTAGGTGATGCGGCGAAAGCCTTCCGCTTCGCACTGCGTGAAGAAGTTGCCGCTGGAGACATAAAGTCCGGAGAGCGTCGTGTTCTCCGCCGGATTGCAGATGCTCTCGATGCTAAGCTCGAAAACATCGGCCGGAATATTGCCGATGGACAGTCCGTTTTCATGAACACGGACATCCGCGTGCGCGACGCCGTCGATCGCCGCGCTCACGAATTCGAGCTGTTCGCCCATCAATTCGAGGCGCGACGCATCGCCCCGGGCGTCCGGGTTGCGGCGCAGCTTCATCGTGTTCTTCACGACCGTGCGCGCCGGCACGAGATCGAACTCGAGCGCGACGGAGTCGATCAGGAAAGCGGGCGGCGTGTAGTCCTGGCGGCGAATCACAACGGATGCGGTCGTGGTAGACATGGCAAGATCTTCATGTTTGGATTGAACGGCGGCGGCGTCTCGCGTGCGCGGGTCGAGCGCACCAACGCATGCGCGCCTGGTCGAACCATTGTACAAGCCGTCCGGAGATCGTGAATCGGGCGGCGCAGCGCGTCGTGGAACCCACAAAACAGGACGCCGCCGTGCGGGTCACGGCGGTGCTGTCTATAACTGAGAAGGGTGCTCAACGAAGTGAGGATGACCATGAATTTCCCGATCAAGGCGCTCGCCAGATGGGCCGCGCTGATCCTGGCGGCGATGTGGCTCACGGGCTGCACCACCTATGTCCAGACGCAGGTCACCGCGTTCTCGGACTGGAGCGGCAGCGACACGACGCGCACGTATGCGTTCGCGCGCAAGGGCGAGCAGCAGAACAGCATCGAGCAGACGACCTACGAGACGCTCGTCGCGAACGAGCTGTCGAAATACAACTTCCGGCAGGTCCCCGAGGCGAGCGCGAATTATCAGATCGCGCTCGCCTATTCGATTCGCGGCGACACGGTGACCGTGCGTCAGCCGGTCTACTATGATCCGTGGCCGATGTACGGTCCGTGGGGCGCGGGTCCGTACTGGGGCGGACCGTGGGGCGGCTGGGGACCGTACGGTCCGTGGGGGGCGACGGGTTACGTCGACCAGAGCTATCCGGTCTATATCCACGCGCTGCAGATCCGCATGAACGACCGCAAGACCGGTCGCGAGACGTACAAGGTGACGGCAGTCAACTCGACCGGCGACGCGTCGCTCTATCAGGCGATGCCTTACCTCGTGCGCAGCGCGCTCGCGGATTTCCCGCTCGGCAACGGCACGGTGCGCACGGTGACGCTGCCCGTCGACAAGAACGGCGGCATCTCCAACGAAACGGCTGCGGCCGGTTCGACCGGCGGCGCGGCGCCCGCGCCCGCGGCCAAAACCGTCGATTGATCGCGGGACGGATGCGACGGCCGCGCGCCGTCGCATCGTCGTGAAATCGTGTCGGAAATTATTGCCGCGGCGTGCCGGGCCTGATTCTGCTCACGGCTCCAGCGAAAGTTTAAAAAACGCCCGCTGGCCTTGACTAAACAGGGAATTATCGACGCGACGGCGGGCCGCAATATATGCAGCTTCGGCGAATTAGCGATATATTTCCGAGATGACAAAATCGTGTCCGCCCCGTCCTGAAGCCGTTCCCGAGCCCACCACATGGGATGCGCGGCTCGCACGCCGCCTCGTCACGCCGCTCGTCGGCACGCCGGTAACGCCCAACCATCTGACCACGCTGCGCCTCGCCATCGGTCTGGCCGGGGCGTATTATTTGTCGCTCGGTCAGTTCTGGATGTGCACGCTCGGCGCGCTGCTGATCGCGCTGTCGAACCTCGTCGATCACACCGACGGCGAGCTCGCCCGCATCAGCGGACAGTCGAGCAAGATCGGCCATCTCTATGACCTCGCGTGCGACGCGCTCGTGACCGTGCTGCTCTTTCTCGGCATCGGGTTTTACGTCGCCGTACATCACCCGTCGATGCTCCTGCCCGCGCAATGGCTCGGCGGCATCGCGGGCGTGGCGGTCGCGCTGATCTTCTTTCTGCGCATGCGTATCGAGTCGATGGTCGGCAAGTCCGGCACGAAGCAGGCGTCGATGGCCGGATTCGAAACGGAAGACGTGCTGTACCTGCTGCCGGTCGTGACGCTTCTGAACGGCATGACGCCGTTTCTGATCGCGGCGGCGATCGGCGCGCCGCTCTTCGCCATCTATGTGGCGGTGGACTATCAGCGCGTGAGCTCGCAGTTGAAACGCCGCGCGCAGGCATCCCCTGCAAAAGACGGCAACGATTTCCAGGCGGTGAGATGAGCGATACGGCAACTCCGGACAACACGCTGACGCAGCCCGCGCATGCGGCGGCGGTGACTCGCCCGTCGAAGCGCGACATCGATTCGACCATGAACGCGCGGCTTGCCACGCTGCCCACGCCGAAGCTGCGCGACGAATACGGCCAGCAAGGCTCGTTTCTCTACATCGAAGATTTCCTGCCGCGCGATTTCACCGAGCGCCTGATCGCCGCCGTGCATGACGTGATGCCGTCGGTGAACCGCAACTATCTGCCGGGGCACAAGGCGGGCGGGAGCGTCAGCCGCCATACGCTCGACAAGCTCGCGCCGTTCATCGCGGATCTGTATCGTTCGGACGCGCTCATCAAATGGCTGGAGTCGATCACCGGCGACAAGCTGCAACTCTCGCCGCAAGACGATCCGCACGCCTACGCGCTCTATTTCTACACGCGTCCGGGCGACCATATCGGCTGGCATTACGACACCTCGTACTACGACGGCCGCCGCTACACGCTCCTGCTCGGCGTGATCGACGATTCCTCCTGCAAGCTCGACTACGAACTGCACACGAAGACGCCCGGCATTCCGGATCAGCCGGGCTCGGTGCAATATCCGCCCGGCGCGTTCGTGTTCTTCGATGGCGACAAGCTCCGCCATCGCGTGACGCCGCTCGGCGAGAACGAAATGCGCGTGTCGCTCACGTTCGAGTACGTGACGAACCCCAACATGCGTCCGTTCCAGCGCTTCATTTCGAACATGAAGGACTCGATCGCGTATTTCGGGTTCAGGCAGGTCTTTCGCCGCAAGGGCGGCAAGAACGGACTGGCATGAGCCGCGCGGGCACATTCCTGCTGTCGGTCGGCGTGGTGCTGTTCGTCGCGCTGCTCGGCTGGCAAGGCTTCGGATCGGTCGCATCGACGCTGGCCGCGGCGGGCTGGGGGCTGCTCGCGGTCGCGGCGTTTCACTTCGTGCCGCTCATCATCGATGCCGGCGCGATCAGCGTGCTCTTCGCCGACCGTCAGCGCGACGTGTCCCTGCTCGACGCGTTGCTCGCGCGCTGGGCCGGCGAATCGGTGAACAGCCTGATGCCCGCGGGCCAGATCGGCGGACCGATGCTGATGGTCCGCTATCTCGCGCAACGCGGCATGCGCGCGCGCGACGCGGCCGCGGTCATCACCGTCAGCACGACGATGCAAACCGTCGCGCAACTGCTCTTCGCGCTGATCGGCGTCGTGCTGCTGACGGGTTACGCGTCGGGCGGCTCGTCGTCAACGGTGACGATCGCGGTGCTGGCGGTGATCGGCGTGATCGGCCTCATGATCTTCGGTTTCTATCTCGCGCAGCGGCGCGGTCTCTTCGGCCGCGCGATGCGCTTCGCGTCGGGCATCGCCGCGAAATTCTCGGCCAAGCGCGACTGGTCGTCGCTCGTTACGCGCGCCGAAGCCGTCGATGCCGCCGTGCACGAGATGTATCGCGAGCGAGGCAAGGTGGCGTCGAGCTTCGGCTTGAGTCTCGTCGGCTGGATCGTCGGCACGGGCGAAGTGTGGCTCGCGCTGCATCTGCTCGGTCATCCGGTCGGCTGGGCGGAAGCGCTGCTGCTCGAAAGTCTCGGCCAGGCGATTCGCGGCGCGGCCTTCGCCATTCCCGGCTCGCTCGGCGTGCAGGAGGGCGGCTATCTGCTGCTCGCGCGTCTGGTCGGCCTGCCGCCCGAGGCCGCGCTCGCGCTGTCGCTCGCCAAGCGCGCGCGCGAATTGCTGCTCGGCGTGCCGGGCATCGTCTATCTGCATTTCGTTGAAAAAGGCTGGCAGCGCCGCCGTCTCGCGCGCGTGCCGGATATCGACTGACCCACCCAGAAGGGAACACAAGCATGCGCGCAATTATTCTTGCGGCCGGGATGGGCTTGCGCCTCGTTCAGCCCGAAGGCCAGCAAAAGCCGAAATGTCTGCTTCGCTTTGGCGATGCTTCGCTGTTGGAGCGTCATCTGCACTTTTTGAAGTCGGCGAATGTCGATGAAGTCGTCTTCGTGACCGGCTTCAAGAGCGAGCAGATCGAAGCCGAGCTGGCCTCCATCGACTGGAAGCCGAAGACCGAAATCGTCGTCAACGAAGCATTCACGCTCGGCAGCGTGCTGTCCGTGCATACCGCGCGCGACGCGATGACGCGCGGCGGCGATGTCCTTCTGATGGACGCCGACGTGCTGTACGACGAACGCATCTTCGAGCCACTCGTCGCGGGCGGTTCGGTGAATCGCCTGTTGATCGACCGCGATTTCGAAGCCGGCGACGAACCGGTGAAGCTGTGCGTCGAGAACGGCGTGCCGGTCGAACTGCGCAAACAGGTTGCGGCGGGCCTCAAGTACGACACCATCGGTGAATCGGTGGGCTTCTTCCGTTTCGATCACGCGACGGCCACGCGCCTCGCCGACATCTGCGCCGATTACGCGGCGACGGGCCGCGCGAAGATGCCGCATGAAGAAGCGGTGCGCGACCTGTTGCTGGAAAAGTCCCACGTGTTCGATATCGCCGATGTGACCGGCGCACCGTGGATCGAAATCGATTTTCAGAACGACGTGAAGCGCGCGGCCGATGAAGTGCTGCCGCAATTGAACGCGCTGCGTCAGTTTGCAGGAGCATCCCAACAATGAACGCACCCGAAAACATTCCCGTCGGCTACTCGCGCACCATGCGCCTGCGCGAGATGCTGCAAAGCAATCGCCTCGAATTCCTGATGGAGGCGCACAACGGCATTTCGGCGCGCATCGCGCGGGAAGCTGGCTTCAAGGCGATCTGGGGCTCGGGCCTGTCGATCTCCGCGCAATTCGGCGTGCGCGACAACAACGAGGCGAGCTGGACGCAGGTCGTCGACAACCTCGAATTCATGGCCGATGCGAGCGATCTGCCGATCCTGCTCGACGGCGACACCGGCTACGGCAACTTCAACAACGTGCGCCGTCTCGTGAAGAAGCTGGAGCAGCGCGGCATCGCGGGCGTGTGCATCGAGGACAAGCAGTTTCCGAAGACCAACAGCTTCATCAACGGCGAAGCGCAGCCGCTCGCCGACATCGACGAGTTCTGCGGCAAGATCAAGGCGGGCAAGGATTCGCAGAGCGATCCGAACTTTTCGATCGTCGCGCGCGTGGAAGCGCTGATCGCCGGCTGGGGCATGGAAGAAGCGCTCAAGCGCGCCGAGGCGTACCGCCAGGCGGGCGCGGACGCGATCCTGATCCACAGCAAATTGTCGAAGCCCGACGAGATCCTGACGTTCGCGCGCGAGTGGGCCGGCCGCGGTCCGCTCGTCATCGTGCCGACGAAGTACTACAGCACGCCGACCGACGCGTTCCGTCAGGCCGGCATCAGTTGCGTGATCTGGGCGAACCATCTGATTCGCGGCGCCGTGTCCGCGATGCAGGCCATCGCGAAGGAAATCCACGACAGCGAGACGCTCGTGAACGTGGAAGACCGCATCGCGTCGGTGAACGAGATCTTCCGTCTGCAGGACGCGGACGAGTACTCGGCTGCCGAAAACATCTATCTGAGCGCGGCCAATGAGAAGCGCAGCGCGATCGTGCTGGCAGCGAGCCGTGGCGCGGGTCTCGAAGCGCTGACCGAAGCGCGTCCGAAAGTGATGCTGCCGGTCGCGGGCAAGCCGCTTCTGCGTCACCTCGTCGAGGCGTTCAAGAAGGAAAGCATCAACGACATCACCGTGGTCGGCGGATATCGCGCCGATGCGATCGAGAAGGGCGGCATCCGTCTCGTCGTCAACGAGCGGCACGACACGACGGGCGAGCTTGCATCGCTCGCATGCGCGGTCGGGCACATGAACGGCGATACCGTGATCTCCTACGGCGACTTGCTGTTCCGCAGCTACATCCTGCGCGATCTGACCGAGTCGGACAGCGACTTCTGCGTGGTCGTCGATTCGTCGCAGGCGCCGGAAGCAGGCGCTGCGGCGACCGATTTCGCGTACTGCTCGACCGCCGACGACCGTGCGCTGTTCGGCCAGAAAGTGTGGCTCGACAGCGTGGTCGGCGCGGGCCAGGCGCTGACGGACGGCCGCGCGCCGCAAGGCCGCTGGATGGGCCTCATCAAGGTGCGCGCCGGTGCGCGCGAACGCCTGCTCGCGACGCTCGACACGCTGCAACAGCGCGCCGATTTCGACAAGCTCGACATGGCCGCGCTGCTCAACGCGCTGATCGCCGCGGGGCAGAAGATCGAAGTGCAGTACGTGCACGGCCACTGGCGCGGCGTGAACGATCTCGACGATTTCCGTCGCGCAGGCGATTTCGCGCACGGTCAGACGCCCATCGGTTCCGAAGGGACGGAGAACGCGCGTGATTGAGGCCGCCGAGTTCGTCGAGGCCGCGCGCGAGCGTGGCTTCGACTGGTACGCGGGCGTGCCTTGCTCGTTTCTCACGCCATTCATCAATTACGTGTTGCAGGACGAATCGCTGCATTACGTGTCGGCGGCGAACGAAGGCGATGCGGTCGCGCTGATCGCTGGAGTCGAACTCGGCGCGGGTCGCAAGCGCCGCGGCATCGCGATGATGCAGAACTCCGGTCTCGGCAACGCGGTGAGCCCGCTGACGTCGCTGACATGGACGTTCCGTCTGCCGCAATTGCTGATCGTCACCTGGCGCGGCCAGCCGGGCGTTCACGACGAGCCGCAGCACGCGCTGATGGGTCCGATCACGCCGCAGATGCTCGAAACGATGGAGATTCCGTGGGAGCTGTTCCCGACGGAAGCCGACGAGATCGGCCCGGCGCTCGATCGCGCGACGGAGTACATGGACAGCACCGGCCGTCCGTATGCGCTCGTCATGCAAAAGGGCAGCGTCGCGCCTTACGAGTTGAAGAAGACGGGGCTGTCGGGCGTGCGCGCCAATGCGCATCCCGCGACCGTTGAGCGCTTCGAAGGCGAGCGCGTGACGCGCCACGACGCGCTGCAAAAAGTCATCGGGAACACGCCGAAGGACACGACTGTCGTGCTCGCGTCGACCGGTTTCTGCGGCCGCGAGCTCTACGCGATCGACGACCGCGAGAACCAGCTCTATCTCGTCGGCTCGATGGGCTGCGTGACGCCGATGGCGCTCGGCCTTGCGCTCTCGCGTCCCGACCTGCGCGTGGTTGCGCTCGACGGCGACGGCGCGGCGCTCATGCGCATGGGCGTTTTCGCGACGCTCGGCGCGTACGGACCGTCGAATCTGATTCACTTGCTGCTCGATAACGGCGCGCACGAATCGACGGGCGGCCAGGCGACGGTGTCGCGAGAAGTCGATTTCGCGTCGATCGCGTCGGCATGCGGTTACGCGCTCGCGCTCGACGGCGACGATATCGGCGTAATCGATCGTCTCTTCGACGCGAAAGACGTGAACGGCGCACGTTTCGCGCGCCTGTCGATCAGGACCGGCACGCCGGGCGACCTGCCGCGCCCGAAGATCACGCCCGAGGACGTGCGCGCACGTTTGCAACAACACATTGGAGACCGTTGATGCTGCTGCTCAATCCGGGTCCTGTCACGCTGAGCGAACGCGTGCGCAAGAGCCTGCTGCAAACCGACTTGTGCCATCGCGAACCGGAGTTTTTCGATTTGCAGGATGAGGCGCGCAAGCGTCTCGTCGCCGCTTACGAACTCGATCCGGCCGTGTGGAGCGCCGTGCTGATGACGGGTTCGGGCACCGCCGCGGTCGAAAGCATGATCGCCGGTCTCGTGCCCGAAGGCGGGCGCCTGCTCGTCGTGGAGAACGGCGTGTATGGCGATCGCATCGCGCAGATCGCGAAGCAATATGGCATCGAGTACGAAGTCGCCAAATACGAGTGGATGCAGGCGCCGGACATCGACGCGATCATCGCGCTGCTCGACAGCAAGCCGTTCACGAACGTCGCGATCATCCATCACGAAACGACGACGGGCCGTCTGAACGCGATCGATCAGTTGTCCCGCGCGTGCAAGGAGCGCGGCATCGGTCTGCTGCTCGATGCGGTGAGCAGCTTCGGCGCCGAAGCGATCGATTTCGACGGCGGCGGCATCGCCGCTATCGCCGCGACCGCGAACAAATGCCTGCACGGCGTGCCGGGCGCGGCGTTCGTCATCGCGCGCCGCGATACGCTGGCGAAAGCGGCGAGCCGCAATTACTACCTCGGCATCGCGCGACTCGCGAAGTTGCAGGACGAGCGCAACACGCCGTTCACGCCGTCCGTGCACGCGTATTACGCGCTCGTCGAAGCGTTGCGCGAGTTCGAAGAGGAAGGCGGCTGGCGCGCGCGTCACGCGCGTTACGCGAAGCTCGCGGAACAGGTGCGCGCGGGGCTGGCTGCGCTCGGCATCGAGAGCGCGTTGTCGCCGGAGGAGTCGTCGGTGGTGTTGCGGGCGTATCGGCTGCCTGCCGGCGTCACGTATGAAACGCTGCACGACTCGCTCAAGGCGAAGGGCTTCGTGATTTACGCGGGGCAGGGCGGTTTGTCGAAGGAGCTGTTCCGCATTTCGACGATGGGCGCGCTCGATGCGAACGATATGGACCGGTTGATTTCGTCGTTCGTGGCGTTGCTGCGCTGATCACTGCTTGCAAAAAATCGCCGTAATGAAGGGCGCGACGTGGTGCACATCCGCGTCGCTGCCCGCGGCGCGCACCTGCTGTTCGACCTCCTTGTCGCCGCCCCACACGACCACGCCGTAGGCCGAATCGGCGATCGGCTCGCCCTTGCCGAGTTTGAAGATCGGGTCATCCTTCTGGTAAGCGACGACCACATAAACCTTGAAGCCGTAAGCCGTCAGCGTCGCGCCTTTCACCGGCTTGAACGCGTTGACGGAGTTCGGCTCCACGCGCATCGGCTTCGTTTCGAGCAGTCCGTCCTGCTGCAACGGCGCGACGAAATCGTGCGCGGTCGATTTGCAGTCGAGTTGCGCATCGATCGGTTTCGCATGCGCGAGCGCGCCGAGTGACGCGAGCGTCACGGCGAGGGCGATTCGACAGGTTCGGACGACGTGCATCATGTTGACGCGATGTTCAGGACAGCTTGCACTTTAGCGAGATTGCAGTAAATCTGCACGAATCGTCGCGGGGCGCGTGGCCGCGCCAACAAAAAAGCGGCCCGCGGGCCGCTTGTCGGATGAATCGACTACAGCGCCTCAGGCCGCCAGTTCCAGCCTCGCCGTGTTGCGCTTGTCGCGCGAATGCACGCGTTTGCCGGCTGCGTACGTTTCGAACACCGCGCGATCGTCGCCGAGCAGCGCGAACGCGAACAGCAGTTCTTCCAGCGATTCCGTGCGCGAAGTGCGGCGCGCGAGCAGCGGCGTCGCGTTCGGATCGAGCACGACGAAATCCGCTTCGCTGCCGGGGCTGAGTGTGCCGATCTTGTCGTCGAGTTCGAGCACCTGCGCGGCGCCCGTGGTGGCGAGCCAGAACATGCGCGTCGCGGTCAGATGATGCCCGGTCAGGCGCGCGATCTTGTGCGCCTCGTTCATCGTCTGAAGCATGGAGAACGACGTGCCGCCGCCGACATCCGTCGCGAGCGCCACGGGCATGTTCGACTCGCCCGCCTTCTCGAAGTCGAACAGGCCGCTGCCGAGGAACAGATTCGAAGTCGGGCAGTGCGATGCCACCGCGCCCGTTTCCGCCATGCGCTCGCGATCGCGCTCATCGAGATAAATGCAGTGGCCGTACACCGCGCGGCGACGCAGCAGACCGTAGTGATCGTAAATGTCGAGATAGCTGCGATGCCCCGGAAAGAGGCTCTCGACCCACTTGATCTCGTCTGTGTTCTCCGCGACGTGACTCTGGATGAACACGTCCTGATGCTTTTGTGCGAGCACGCCGCACGCTTCGAGCTGCGCTTCCGTCGATGTCGGCGCGAAACGCGGCGTCAGCGCGTAATGCTGACGTCCGCGGCCGTGCCAGCGTGCGATGAGTTCCGCGCTGTCGTCGTAGCCGGATTGCGCCGTGTCGCGCAGAAACTCGGGGCAGTTGCGGTCCATCAGCACCTTGCCCGCGACCATGCGCAGATTGCGCGCCTCGCTTTCGGTGAAGAACGCATCGGCGGATTGCTTGTGCACCGTGCAGTACACGAACGCTGTCGTCGTGCCGCAGGCGAGCAGTTCGTCGATGAAAAAGCTCGCCGTTTCGCGCGCCACCGCCGGATTCTCGAAGCCGCGCTCGGTCGGGAACGTGTACGTGTTGAGCCACGGCAGCAGGCCCGGCGCGGGCGACGCGATCATGTCCGTCTGCGGATAGTGAATGTGCGAGTCGATGAAACCCGGCACGATCAGCTTGTCGCGCATGGTGTGGACGGTCGCGTCGGCGGCTATCTTGTCGCGCAGCGACGCATACGCGCCTGCCGCGACCACCTTGCCGTCCTCGACGAGCAGAAGGCCATCGGCCTCGTAGACCGCGCCGTCAGCGGCATGCGCGGGATCTTCCCGGAAGGTCAGCAACTGGGCGCGGTAGGCGGTTTGAGTCATGATGCAACGTCTCCGTTTCTGGGTTTAAAGCTGTGAAAGCAGCACGAGTGAGAAGGCAGCGATGATCCACATCGCCGGCTTGATTTCCTTCGCGCGCCCCGTCGCCGATTTCAGCACGACGAACGCGAGAAAGCCGTACGCGACGCCATCGGTGATCGAGTAGGTCAGCGGGATCAGGATCATCGCGAGGAACGCGGGAATGGCTTCGTCGAAGCGATGCCATTCGATCTGCGTGATCGCTTCCATCATGAACACGCCGACGAGCACGAGCGCGGGCGCGGTCGCGATCGCCGGAACGAGCGACAGCAGCGGCGAAAGAAACAGGAAGGGCAGGAAGCACAGGCCCGCGACCACGGCGACGAGGCCCGTGCGCCCGCCCGCCGAAATGCCCGCCGCGGATTCGATATACGCGTTAGCCGGGCTCGTGCCGAGCGGCGCGGAGATGAGCGCGGAGAATGAATCGACCATCATCGACTGGCGGATGTTGCGCGGATTGCCGTCCTTGTCATAGAGCTTGCCGGCTTCGGAAATCGCCATGAACGTGGAGAGCGCGTCGAAGAACGACGTGAACAGCATCACGAAGATGAACGGCCAGTAAATGACCTTCAGCGAGCCGACGAGGTCGAGCTGTCCGACCGCCGAAAAGTCCGGCGCGGAGACGAGGCCGTTCCAGTTCACGAGCGTCTTGGTGGCGATCGCGGCCGGCCAGTACGCGGTGCCGTCGCCCCAGAAGCGGCCGATCGGAATCGCGATGATCGTCGTGAACACGATGCCGAGCATCAGCGCGCCGGTGACCTTGCGCGCGACGAGGATCGTCGTGACGGCGAGGCCGATCAGGAACGTGATGACGACGGGATTCAGCGACGCCGAATGCACGATCGTCACCGGATCGCCGACGACGAACTTCGCGTTCACGAGGCCGATCAGGCTGATGAACAAGCCGATGCCGCACGACACCGCGTGCCGCAGATTCGCGGGAATCGCATCGACGACGAGCTTGCGCGCGTTGAACGCCGCGAGCACCGCGAAGATCACGCCGGACCAGAACACGCAGCCGAGCGCGGTCTGCCACGGCATCTTGCCGCCGTGAACCATGACGAACGCGAAGAGCGCGTTCATGCCCATGCCCGGCGCGACGAGCACCGGATTGCGCGCGTAAAGGCCCATCGCGCAACTGCCGAGAAAGCTGACGATGACGGTCGCCGTCAGCGCGGCCGGGAACGGCACGCCCGCTTGCGAAAGAATGCCCGGATTGACGACGATGATGTACATCGCCGTGAGGAACGTCGTGATGCCCGCGACGATTTCCGTCTTCGTGCGTGAGCCCGCCGCGCGAATGCCGAAGAAGCGTTCGAGCGCGGTCGAGTCCTGTTGTGGTGTTGTTGCTGTGGTTTCCATGCGCTTTACTGCTTCCAGTGCTGATCCAGGCGCGCGACCATTGCGTCGCGTTCTTCTTCGGTGACGAACGAGGCTTCGAGGCTGTTCTTAAGCAGCGTGTAGACCTCGTGATCCGTGAGCTTCAGCGCATCGACGATCGCGAAGTAATTCGCGTTGACGTAGCCGCCGAAGTACGCGGGATCGTCGGAGTTGATCATCACCGCGACGCCCTGATCCAGCAGGTCTTTCAGCGTGTGCTTGGTCATGTCGTCGAACACGCAGAGCTTGAGGTTCGAGAGCGGGCACACGGTCAGCGCGATGCGCGCATCCGCGAGACGCGCGACGAGCGCCGCGTCCTCGATGCTGCGCACGCCGTGATCGACGCGATCCACCTTCAGCAAATCGAGCGCTTCATACACATACGACGGCGGGCCTTCCTCGCCCGCATGCGCGACGAGCTTCAGACCGCGCTCGCGCGCCTTGGCGAACACGCGCTCGAATTTCGACGGCGGATGGCCGCGCTCCGACGAATCCAGCCCGACACCGATCAGCCGATGCGCGTACTTGTCGAAGAGCGGCAATGCGCTCTCATAAGTCGCGAGCGCGTCTTCTTCGGAAAGATGGCGCAGGAAACAGAGAATCAGCCTGCTCGAAAGACCGCGCTTCTCACCTTCGGCGAGCGCGGCATCGATGCCCGCGACGACCGTTTCGATCGATACGCCGCGTTCCGTATGCGTCTGCGGATCGAAGAAGATTTCCGTGTGCGCGACGTGGTCCGCGAGCGCGCGCTCGACGTAGGCCATCGTCATGTCGTAGAAGTCCTGCTCGGTGAGCAGCACGCTCGCGCCCGCGTAATAGATGTCGAGGAACGATTGCAGGTCGGTGAACGCGTAAGCGGCGCGCAGCGCATCGATCGAGTCGTACGCGAGCTTCACGTTGTTGCGTTTTGCGAGCGCGAAAATCAGCTCCGGTTCGAGCGACCCTTCGATATGGATATGCAGCTCGGCTTTTGGCGCGCGCGCAATCTTGTCGGCGAGTGTGGGATTCATGTGGGCTTGGTTGTGTTGGGGCTACGGTTGCGCCTGTGGGTCAGGCGGTCTGTTGCGACGACGCGTGGCTCGAAGCGTTGGCTTCGACCGCCTGCAGCAGTTGGGCGGCCGCTGCAACGGCGATCACTTCGGGCGCCTTGTCGACGATGCCGTCGATGCCGATCGGACACACCATGCGCGCGATGAGCGCCGGGTCGATGCCGCGCGCCGCGAGCCGGTGCTCGAACTGCTTCTTCTTCGTGAACGAGCCGATCATGCCGAAGAACGCGAAGTCGCCGCGTCTCAGGATGCATTCCGCCAGCGCGAGATCCACCGTGTGGTTGTGCGTCATCACGATGTAGTACGTGTGGGGGGGCGCGCGGTCGACGGCTTCGTCGGGCGCATCGTTCGGCTCGATCGTCACGTTCTCCGGCACGAACTGCGGCGCCGGGAACGCGGCGTCGCGCTCGTCGACCCAGGTCACGTGGCAGGGCAGCGTCGCGAGCACGCGCACGAGCGCTGCGCCCACATGACCCGCGCCGAACAGCACGACCTGGAAGTCGCGCGGCGCGATGGTTTCGGTCAGCAGCGCGCCGCTCTCGTCGAAACCGGCGCCGTCCCACAGGAGGCAGTCGGCGTCGGTCGCGCCCGGTTCGGGATCGGAGAGCATGACGGCGTCGGGCATCGGCGCGAACGAGACGCTGCGCACGGTCGACAACCCCTGCGCGGTGCGTTTCGAAAGCGTCGTCACCCAGTTCAGATCCGCTACGTCGAGCCGCTCGAACGCGAGTACGACCGCGCCGCCGCAGCACTGGCCGAGGCTCGGGCCGAGAGCGAAACGCTCCAGCCTCCTCATGCGCGGGCTGCGCATGCCGTCCTTCAGCACTTGCCGTGCGGTCTCGATGGCCTTCCATTCCAGATGGCCGCCGCCGATCGTATAGCGCGCTTCCTCGCGCGTGACGATCATCTTCGTGCCCGGCTCGCGCGGCGCGGAGCCTTCGACACGCGCGACCGTCACGAGCACGACGGCGTCGCCGTGCGCGAGCAGGTGTTGCAGGTCGTTCAGCCAAACTTGCATCGAGTGAGCTCCAAAAATGTCGTTGTGCGTCGTCGCAGGCGCTAGTTTACCGGGGCGGCTTCTTCGGCCCCGACAGTCAGCGCGTCAAGAATTGCCTCTGGCGTCGCCGGTGCGCGCAGTTTCGGCGCATCGGTCGAATCGGGCGCCACCGATGCGATCGCCGCGCGAATCGCCAGCAGCACCGAAAACGCCAGCAACAGCGGCGGCTCGCCGACCGCTTTCGAGCGGAAAACGGTCGGCTCGGCGTTGTCGTTTCCGGCGTCACGAAAGAGGGCGACGTTGAAGATCGCGGGCGCGTCGCTGACGGCCGGAATCTTGTAGGTCGATGGCGCGTGCGTCATCAGGCGGCCGTCGCGATTCCACCACAGTTCTTCGGTCGTGAGCCAGCCCATGCCCTGGATGTAGCCGCCTTCCACCTGGCCGATGTCGATCGCCGGATTGATCGAGCGTCCCGCGTCGTGCAGCAGATCGGCGCGCAAAAGTTTCCACTCGCCGGTGAGCGTATCGACGACGACTTCCGATACCGCCGCCCCATACGCGAAGTAGTAAAACGGATGGCCTTGCAGCGTCTTCGCGTCCCAGTGAACCTTCGGCGTCGAATAGAAACCGTCCGACCACAATTGCACGCGCGCGAGATACGCGGCCGCGACGAGCTGATCGAACGGCATCTGTCCGCCGTTCACGTCCACGACGCCGCCATGAAAACGCACATCGGCCGCATTGCCGCCGAGCTGCTTCACGACGAGTTCGGCGAGACGCGCGCGGATCGTGAGCGCCGCGGCTTCGGCGGCCTTGCCGTTCAGGTCGCTACCCGTCGATGCCGCCGTCGCCGACGTATTCGCGACCTTCGATGTATCCGTCGCCGTCACGCGCACGCGCTGCAAGCCGATGCCGAGCACGCTCGCGACGACCTGCGCGACTTTCGTGTTCAGCCCCTGACCCATTTCCGTGCCGCCGTGATTGACGAGCACGGAGCCGTCCTTGTAGACGTGCACGAGCGCGCCCGCCTGATTCAGGAACGGCACGTTGAACGAAATGCCGAACTTGACCGGCGTGAACGCGATGCCGCGCCGGAGCACGCCGCCTTTCGCGTTGAACGCGGCGATATCGGCGCGGCGCGTCTGGTACTCGCTCGACGCGACGAGTTCGTCGGTCAATGCCGCGATCACGTTGTCCTCGACCGGCTGACCGTAAGGCGTCACATCGCGATCGCCGATGCCGTAATAATTCGCGCGCCGCACGTCGAGCGGATCGCGTTTCAGCCGGTGCGCGATCTCGTCGAGCATCACTTCCATCACGAGCGCGCCCTGCGGGCCGCCGAAGCCGCGAAACGCGGTGTTCGACTGCGTGTTGGTCTTGCAGCACAGCGCGCGGATGTCGACATCGCTCAGGTAGTACGCGTTGTCGAAATGGCACACGGCGCGCGTGGCGACCGCGCCCGACAGATCCGCCGAATAGCCCGCCCGCAACGCGATCTCGACGCGCGCGCCGGCGATGCGGCCGTCGTCATCGAAGCCGCATTCGTATTCGTAGACCGCGTCGTGACGCTTGCCGGTGATCATGAAGTCGTCGTCGCGATCGGCGCGCAGCTTCACGGGGCGCTTCAGCAGATGCGCCGCGAGCGACGCCACGCACGCAAACAGCGCCGACTGCGACTCCTTGCCGCCGAAACCGCCGCCCATGCGCCGGCATTCGCAGAGCACGGCGTGGGTCGGCCAGCCGAGCATGTGCGCGACGACCTGCTGCATCTCGCTCGGATGCTGCGTCGAGCTATGGACGAGCATGCCGTCCTGCTCTTTCGGCAGCGCGTAGGCGACCTGTCCTTCGAGATAGAACTGCTCCTGGCCGCCCACTTCGAACTCGCCTGCGAGCCGATGTTTCGCCGCCGCGATGCGCCCGTCCGGGTCGCCGCGGCGCAGATGGAGCGGCGGCAGCACGAACTGGTTGCGCGCCTTCGCTTCGCGCGGCGTGAGCACGGCTTCGAGCGGCTCGTAACGTACGACATCCTCGCTTTTTGCGAGCGCGGCGGCGCGGCGCGCCAGATCGTGACTCTCGGCGATGACGGCGAATACCGGCTGACCGAGGTACTGCACTTCATCGGTGGCGAGAATCGGATCGTCGTGCAGCACCGGACCGCAATTGTTCTCGCCGGGAATATCCGCGGCCGTCAGCACCGCGACGACGCCGGGCGCGGCGCGCACCGCATCCAGATCGAGCGACACGATGCGCGCATGCGCGTGCCTCGACAGACCGAGCGCCGCGTGCAGCGTGCCGCGCGACTCGGGGATGTCGTCGGTGTAGATCGCTTCGCCGCTCACGTGCAGCGCCGCCGATTCGTGCGGCAGCGCGGCCCCGGCGGCGTCGAGGACCATCGGTTCGGTCAGTCGGTTCATGGGGCATCCTCCACGTGCGCGCCGTACGCGAAGGCGTTCACTTCGGCAAGCGCGAGCGGAGCGTCCGGACGCGTTTCCAGATAGAACCGCCAAAGCACGTTGCGCGCGACTTTCGCGCGATAGGCGCTCGATGCGCGCATGTCGGTGAGCGGCTGGAAATCGGCGTCGAGCGCGGCCATCGCGGTGCGTGCCGTCGCTTCGTTCCATTCGTGGCCGATGAGCGCCGCTTCGGCCTGCGCCGCGCGCTTGGGCGTCGCAGCCATGCCGCCGAACGCGATCCGCGCATCCGTCACGCGATGGCTTTCGTCGAGCCTGATCGCGAACGCCGCGCACACCGCCGAAATGTCCTGGTCGTATCGCTTCGAGACCTTGTAGGTCCGAAAGCGCAGCGCCGCGACCGGACGCGGCACGCGTATCGCCGCGACGAATTCGCCGGCATCGAGCGCGGTCTTCTGATAGCCGAGATAGAACGCGTCGAGGCGCATCGTGCGGGTTTTATCTGCCTTCTGCAGCACGAGTTCCGCATTCAGCGCGATGAGCGCCGGCATCGAATCGCCGATCGGCGAGCCGTTCGCCACATTGCCGCCGAGCGTGCCCGCGTTGCGGATCGGCCGCGACGCGAAGCGCGTCCACAGTTCGGCAAGCTCGGGATAGTCGGCGGCGAGGGCGGCATACGCATCTTCGAGCGAGGCCGCCGCGCCGATCGTCAGCGTTTGCGCGTCGCGTTCGATCGTCTTCAGCTCGTCGACGTTGCCGATATACAGCACATCGCCGAGATCGCGAAACTGCTTCGTGACCCACAGGCCGACATCGGTGCTGCCCGCGAGCAGGCGCGCGTTCGGATGCGCGGCGCGCAATCGGGCGAATTCGGCGCGCGTGACGGGCGCGTGGAACGTGTGCGGACCGGAAGAATCGGACGCGTGGTATTCGAAGGTCTGCGCGCGCTTCAGCGCGGTCAATTGTTGCGTGATGGCGTCGGCATCGAAGGGCGGACGCGGATACTCGAACATGCGCTGCCCGGCATCGACGATCGGCCGATAACCCGTGCAGCGGCACAGATTGCCCGAGAGCGCGGCGGCGATTTCATCGCGCGACGGCGGGCCTGCATCGCGCGGATGCTGGTGATAGAGCGCCCACAGCGACATCACGAAGCCCGGCGTGCAAAACCCGCATTGCGAGCCGTGACAGTCGACGAGCGCCTGCTGCACCGGATGCAGCGCGCCATCCGCGCCGCGCAGATCTTCGACGGTGAAAAGGGCGCGGGAATCGAGCGTCGGCAGAAACTGGATGCACGCGTTGACGGCCTTGAGCGCGAGCGCGCCGGAAGCGTCGAGTTCGCCGATCACGGCGGTGCATGCGCCGCAATCGCCCTCGGCGCAGCCTTCCTTCGTGCCGGTGCAAAGCGCGTCCTCGCGCAGATGCTGAAGCACCGTGCGCGTGGCGGGCGCGTCGCCGATCTCGCGCACGGCGCCGCGTTGAAGGAAGCGGATGGTTTGCGTTGTCATGATTCAGGAAGACATTGCGGACCGGGCGCGCGTTACGCGGTTTCCGATCGCTTCATGGGTTGCGGTGAGAAAAAACTCAGGCTGCCTTTGAGCGAAACGGACTGCGCGCACGTAGATCGCCATCCAGACACGACCTTAACACCCCAATATCCCAAAAATATTGCCGGGTACGTATCAAGATTATGCGGATGCGCTGATGCGGGAAAGGAGGAAGCGCGTAGAGCGCGGCGAAGCGGGGAAAACGGGCGGCGCGCTGAGGTCGCCGCCCGGAATAATTTACCGGACCGTCGTGCGCAGTTTGCGCTTCAGCCGAACGCTTGCCGCGACCAGCACGAAAATCAGCGCAAACGCGATGAGCGACCATTGCGGCAGCGACAGACCGAGGATCGGCGGATACGGCGTTTCGCACAGCCCCGCGACCTTGAACACCTGCGGCAGCCAGCTTGCGGGCGGCAGACCATCGACGATCGGCTGGAGGGCATCGAAACCGCAACTGAAGCCGGGATGCGATTGCACGTACACGTGGCGCACGGCGGTGGCGAGTCCGCCGAGCGCGGAAATCGCGACGAGCGTTTCCAGCAGCGCGATGCCGCGCCAGTTACGGAACGCCGCCCCGAGGAACGCGAAGATCGCGATCAGCACGAAAAAATAGCGCTGAATGATGCACAGCGGGCAGGGATCTTCGCCATGAAAGAATTGCAGATACAGCGCGCCGCCGACGAGACCGAGACTGACGAAGCCGAGCAACACGAGCAGGCGGCGCTCGCGGCGCAGCACCCGGTCGTCCTGATGCATCGTGAAGTGATTTAAAGAGTTGTTCATTATTTCGCAACGATTCGAGAAGGAAGCACCTGAGTTGCGCGGGTATCGCGGTGAATTCTAGCGCGAACGCCCGATGCGCAAAATCAGCCGCGATATTCAGACGGTTTTCGGGCCGCTCAGCGCGTCGTCGCCAGCACGGCTTCGACCGCGCGCCCGATCGACAGCAGGGTGTCGTCGGCGTTCGGCGCGCCCGCGAGCATCAGGCCGGCGGGCGCCTCGCCGCGTGGATGGCAGGGCAGCGACAGCGCGCACGCATCGAGGAAATTGAAGGCGGTCGGATTGCGCAGGATCAGCGCATTGGTGCGCGTGAAGGCGTCGTCGTCGGTTTCCAGATCGGCGATGCGCGGCGGCAGCACCGGCACCGTCGGGCAGACGATCGCGTCGAACCGCTGCCAGAGCGTCGTGCGGGCTGCCTCGATCATCGCGTCGCGCGCTTCGCACAAGTCGATGTAGTCGGCCGCGCTCGCCGCTTCCGCGCGCTTCAGACGCGCGAGCACGCGCGGATCGTATTCGTCGCCGCGCTCGGCCATCAGCTTCCGGTGCCACGCATACGCCTCGATTGCCACGAGCGGATAGCGGCTGATTTCCGGCAGTCGATCCAGCGGCGCGAAGCGCACGTCTTCCACCAGCGCGCCCGCGGCGGCCAGATGATTGATCGCCGCAGCGACCGCGCTCGCGACGGGAGATTCGACGCCATCGGTCACGTAGTTCGTGAGCACGCCGAGGCGCACACCGTCGAGCGGGCGCGTCGCGGGCACGCCGGGGTCGCGTCCGGCGAGAATGCGGTCGACGAGCGCGCAGCACGCGACCGACATGCCGATCGGCCCGAACGAATCGAGCGTCTTCGAGAGCGGCACGCCGCCTTGCTTCGGAATGCGGCTCGCGGTCGGCTTGAAGCCCGTGAGGCCGCACAGCGCGGCGGGAATGCGGATGGAACCGCCGGTGTCGGTGCCGAGCGCGACGGCGGCCATGCCGTCCGCGACCGACGCCGCCGCACCCGACGACGACCCACCCGCGATGCGCGCGTCGCCCGGCACGTCGGCATGCCACGGGGAACGCGGCGTGCCGTAATGCGGGTTCAGTCCGAGACCGGAGAAGGCGAACTCGCTCATGTTGGTGCGCCCGACGATCACCGCGCCCGCGCGGCGCAGGCGTGCGACAGCGATGGCGTCGGCCTTGGCGGGAGGCGCATCGCGCAGCGCTTTCGAGCCGGCGCGCGTCACTTCGCCTTCGATATCGAAGAGATCCTTGATCGACACCGGAATGCCCGCGAGCGGCGAAAGCACGGTGCCGGCGCGGCGCAGCGCGTCGTGGGCATCGGCGGCGGCGCGGGCGTGTTCGGCATCGACATGGAGGAAGACGGTCGAGCCCTGGCCGGCAGGATCGGCGATACGTTCGAGCGCCGCCTCGACGAGCGCGCGGCTCGTCGTGCGGCCGCTTTTCAGATCGGCGGCGAGTTGGGCAAGCGGGGCGAACTGCGGCGAAGTGGTGGGCATGGCGTCGGGCAGTGGCGTTGCCTCATGCGAGAAGGCCGGGCACGCCCGGCGCTTCGCATCGGCAGTGAGTGGATGGGCGCGCCGTGTCGCAAACTTGGGGCGTCCAAGGTGGCTGTCATTCTAAGCCACCGACGCCGATCGAACACCGCTCAGATCGTGCGCGAGAAACGGCGCAGGCTCGCCTGTCCCAGATAACGGTCGAATACCGACGCGACGTTGCGCACCAGCATGCGTCCGGCGGGCAGAACGCGGATCGCGTCGTGCGAGAGGTCGATGAGGCCGTCGTTCGCCATCGGCGCGAGGCGCGCGAGTTCATCGGCGAAAGCGGTTGGGAATTCGATGCCGTGCGTCCTCGCGACATCGTCGAAACGCAGCTCGCCGCCGCACATGAGACGCATGATGACGTCGCGGCGGAGTTCGTCGTCGGCGCAAAGGCGCACGCCGCGCGTGATGGCGAGTTCGCCCGCATCGATCGCGGCGGTGTAATCGGCGAGCTCGCGCGCGTTTTGCGCGTAAACATCGCCAATCTTGCCGATCGACGACGCGCCGATGCCGATCAGATCGCAATCCGCGCGCGTGCTGTAGCCCTGAAAGTTGCGCTGCAGCGTGCCGGCTTCGAACGCGCGCGCGAGCTCGTCGCCGGGCAGCGCGAAATGATCCATGCCGATGTACACGTAACCTGCATCGCACATGCGCGCGATCACGCGTTCGAGAATCGCGAGGCGCACGGCGGGCGAGGGCAGCGCGCTTTCGTCGATCTGCCGCTGCATCTTGAAGAGCGACGGCATGTGCGCATAGCCGAACACGGACACGCGATCGGGTTTCAGATCGATGATCGCGTCGAGCGTGCGCGAAAAGCTCTCGACGCTCTGATGCGGCAGCCCGTAGATCAGATCGACGCTCACGGACTTGAAACCGTTCCTGCGCGCGGCGTCGAGCACCGTCTCCGTCATTTCACGCGGCTGGATGCGATTGACGGCGCGCTGCACGCGCTCGTCGAAGTCCTGCACGCCGAGGCTCAATCGGTTGAAGCCAAGCTCGCGCAGCAACGCGATGGTCGCCGGCGATGCCTCGCGCGGATCGACCTCGATCGAATATTCGGCGCGCTGGTCGGCGACGAGATTGAAATGCTCGCGCGTCGCGGACATCAGTTCGGCCATCTCGTCGTGCGAGAGGAAGGTCGGCGTGCCGCCGCCCCAGTGAAGCTGCGTGACCGGACGCGAGGTGTCGAAGAGCGCGTCCTGCAAGGCGAGTTCGCGCTTCATCCGGTCGAGATAGGGGCGTGCGTGCGCGCGATTTTTCGTCGCGATCTTGTTGCAGCCGCAGTAGAAGCAGACGGTGTCGCAGAACGGGATGTGGAAGTACAGCGAGAGATCGGCGTTCGCTTTCGCCTTGCGCGCGGCTTCGCGATAATGCGCGGGGTCGAACGCTTCGGTGAACTGGACGGCGGTTGGATAGGACGTGTAGCGCGGGCCGTGCGCATCGTAACGCGCGAGCAGATCGGGACGAAAGAACGGAGCGGCGGCAGTCATGACGGATCTCTGGGAATCGTCCGAGTGTAGTTGGCCGATGAGCGCAACAATCGCGTGATACGGTCGCAGCGATTTGACGAAGCGCAAGGATGAGGCGTGGGACAATATCGCTTCTTTTTGCGCGGTAAGTGTCGCCATGTCGATCGATTCTTCGTCTCATGCCTGCCGGGAAGCGTGCGGTGCGTGCTGCATCGCGCCTTCGATTTCGAGCCCGATTCCGGGGATGCCGCATGGCAAGCGCGCGGGCGAGCGTTGCGTTCAACTGGGCGATGATCTGCGCTGCAGGATTTTCGGCGATCCGCGCAGGCCGGCGTGTTGTTCCGGTTTGCAGCCGTCCGGCGAGATGTGCGGCGAGACGCGCGAATACGCGTTGACGTGGATCGAACGACTGGAAGCGCAGACGCGGCCCACGCAACTGTCTTGACGATCGGCAGTCGAAGTTCCGAACCGCGCCACGCGGCGCAGACTTGAATAATGCTTTGGAGGATTACGCATGACGGAACCCGTCGCGCCGCTGCGGCGCCGGTTCGTGCTCGCAGGACTGTTGTCCCTGTCGGCACTCGCATTCACATCGGAGGCTCGATCCGCCTCGAACTCGATATTCCCCTTCATTCCGGATCACTACACATTTTCGACGCAGCAGGTGCAGGAAGCGGTCGCGCGCAAGTTCCCGCTGCAACGCACGGCTTCCCAGATATTCGATGTCGTCCTGAGCAATCCGGTCGTCGGCATGGCGCCGGATCGCAATCGCGTGACGGTGCGGGTCGATGCGCGTCTGTCCACGCCCTTCATGCCGAATCCGGTGATCGGTGCGTTCACGCTCTCGACGCAACTCGCCTACGACGTGCCGAGCCGTTCGGTCATTCTCGTTTCACCATCCGTTGACAATGCGCAGTTCAGTGGTGACGCCGCGCAGTACAACCAACAGATTGCGTCGGTCGGCGCGCAACTCGCGGCGCAGCTGCTCGACCGCTATCCGATTCACACGTTCAAGCCCGAGGAACTCCAGTTCGCCGGCGTGTCTTACGAACCCGGTACAATCACAGTCCTTACAAACGGCATACGTGTGCAGATTGTTGAGAAGTGAGTCGAAATCTCTGCGCAATGTGCTCCACAAGCAACGGCGATAACGGCGACAAGGGCTGAACGGATGGACTGGATATTGATGGTGAAGGCGCTCATTCTGGGCGTCGTGGAGGGCTTGACCGAATTTTTGCCGGTTTCGAGCACGGGGCATCTGATCGTGGCGGGCAGCTTGCTGAATTTCACCGACGCCCAATCGAAAACCTTCGATGTCGTCATCCAGTTCGGCGCCATTCTCGCCATCTGCTGGGAATATCGCGCGAAGATCGGCTCCGTGGTCACGGGCCTGCCCGTGCGCGCCGACGCGCGGCGCTTCACGCTGAACGTGATCATCGCGACGATTCCGGCCATCGTCCTCGGTCTGCTTTTCGAGAAGGGCATCAAGTCGGTGCTGTTCTCGCCGGTGCCGGTGTCGGTGGCGCTGATCGTCGGCGGCATCGTGATTTTGTGGGCGGAGTCGCGCCAGCGCGAACGCGCCGTCGCCCCGCGCGTACATTCCGTCGATGATCTTTCCTACTCCGATGCCTTCAAGGTCGGTCTCGCGCAATGCTTCGCGCTGATTCCGGGCACTTCGCGTTCCGGCGCGACGATCATCGGCGGGATGCTGTTCGGACTCGAACGACGCGTCGCCACGGAGTTTTCGTTTTTCCTCGCCATTCCGATCATCTTCGGCGCGACGCTCTACGAAATGGCCAAGTACTGGCGCACGCTGACCGTGGACGATTTCGGGCTGTTCGCGATCGGTCTCGTCGCGGCCTTCGTCAGCGCCTTCGTCTGCGTGCGCTGGCTGCTGCGCTACGTCGCGTCGCACGATTTCACCGCGTTCGCGTGGTATCGCATCGGCTTCGGCCTGCTGATCCTGATCGTCGGATATAGCGGCGGCCTGAGCTGGGCCGACTGACCGCGCTTTCGCCGCGCACCATGCAAAACGCCACGGCTTGCCGTGGCGTTGTCCTTTGTGCGCGGCGCTTTAGCGGCGGCGGAACATCAGGTCCCACACGCCGTGCCCGAGCCGCAGGCCGCGTCGCTCGAACTTCGTGACCGGACGGAACTCGGGACGCGGCGCGTAGCCGTCCGCGGTGTTTTCCAGCGCAGGCTCGGCGGACAGGACTTCGAGCATCTGCTCGGCATAGTTCTGCCAGTCGGTCGCCAGATGGATATAGCCGCCCGGCTTCATGCGCGACACGAGCAGCGCGACGAACTTCGGCTGGATCAGGCGGCGCTTGTGATGACGCGCCTTGTGCCACGGATCGGGGAAATAGATGTGCACGCCGTCGAGACTGTCGGGCGCGATCATGTGTTCGAGCACTTCCACGGCGTCGTGCTGAAGAATGCGGATATTGCCGAGCCCTTGCTCGCCGATCAGCTTGAGCAGCGCGCCGACGCCAGGCTCATGCACTTCCACGCCGATGAAGTCATCGCCGGGACGCGCGGCCGCGATCTCCGCCGTGGTCGCGCCCATGCCGAAGCCGATCTCCAGCACGCGCGGCGCCTGCCGGCCGAAGAGTGCATCCCAGTCGCCGGGCTGCGGCGTGTAGGGCACGACGTAGCGCGGACCGAGATCGTCGATTGCGCGCTGCTGGCCCGGCGATACACGGCCCGCGCGCGTGACGAAACTGCGGATGCGGCGATGGCGCAGCGTGGCATTCTCGGCGATGTTGACGTGGGGCTGATCGTTGCCGTCGGCGCCGGCGTCGTCCTGTGGATCGTGGTTCATGAGGCGATGCTGGAAACAGATGCGCGAAACTAAAAAGCCGCCCAAACGTGACTCGGGGCGGCTTTCGCTGGATTTCTGGAGCGGGCGATGGGAATCGAACCCACGTCTGTAGCTTGGGAAGCTACGGTAATGGCCATTATACGACGCCCGCATGAGGCGGCTATTGTAAGCGCAACGCGCCGCGAGGCGCAATTGCGCCGGCGGCTCAGATCCCGAACAGCGTCATCGATACGGCGACGCGCGTCACGACCATCAACAGCACCTGCACGATCACGAACAGCAGGATCGGCGAAAGATCGATGCCGCCGAGCCGCGGCAGAATGCGCCGCAGCGGATCGAGGAACGGCGCGGTGATCTGATAGAGCAGCGGCATCGCCGGCGATTGCGGATTGAGCCATGAAAGCAGCGCCATCAGGATCGTCACCCAGATGATCAGATTCAGCGCCCACTTGACGACGGTCAGCAGCGCGACGAGCAGGAGGATCGGCACCATGAGCGTCGGATCGACGCCCGCGAGCACGACCATCAGCGTCACGTACACAGCCGATGCGATGAACGCCGCGACAATGCTTGCCCAGTCGATCTTTCCGCCAGGCAGGATCTTGCGCAGCGGCAGGACGATCCAGTTGGTCGCCTGCATCACGGCGTTCGAAACGGGGTTGTAGGGCGGCATGCGCACGACCTGAATCCACGCGCGCAGCAGGAGCGCCGCGCCGAACAGGGTGAACAGGGTGTTGAGCAGAAAACGGGCGATATCGCCGAACATCTCGGGTCCTCTAGGATGCGTGCGCAGTGTCGCGACTTGCGCCGGGTCGTATTGACGAAAAGTGAAGGGAAGCGGAGGCGCTAGCGGGCGAAGATCCGCCTGATGGTGGTCTCGGAGCGGCGGCCGCCTGTGCGGCGCGAATCGGGAATGCTGACCTTGATCATTGTTCGTTCTCTGGACTTGAATATCGTGCCGAAGCCAACGCGGTGCGCGGCGCATCGTGCGCGATCCGCGCGAATGCACCCGTGCCGTTCGATGAAGCTTCGCGATTCACTGCATGCGGCGACTCGAATTCCCCGCCCAGCAGGCGTGCCTGATGGGGTGCCGGACGTCACCATAACATGGCTTTAATGCGGCTTGGGGACGTTGTCGCACGTGGCGGAAGCGATTCTCCGGACAATCACATGAAAGGCAAGTGAAAGTCGTTGACGCGGTCGGTTTGGGCACCCGACGCCAGCATCTGAAAACCCTAGTGTTGCCAATTTGAGACGATCGCGAAAAGGCGCATTTCACGCAAAACTGGCAGGATATAAATACGGATAGCGAAAGAGCGAATCGTCGTGCAGCGCGCTATTGTTTCTATTGGCAGCTTTTCCCCGGCCCCAAAGGGCATATTTTCTGCTGTGTGTGGTTAGACGCACATCGACGTGAAAGATTGGTTTCTTTGCGAACATCGAGGAACGGACAGGCGCTCAATACTAAACAGAACACGGATTCAGCGGGAGACGGCATGCGGCCTGAGGCCGTCGCTCTCCCTTCAGGTTTCATTCGCTACGTTCGGAGGTCGCCATGAGCATTTTCTCTTATCGAAAGCATCTGCGATTCTTGAGCCAGGCCCAGCGGCGTCGCTGGTGGGACCAGAAAAAGCGCCTGACGCCCCGGGTTGTGATCGGTGGGGCGTATGTTCCGCCAAACGTCACGCGTGAATTCGCTTATGTGAAAGTCGGCTAAAACTCGCGTCGTTTTAAGACTTTCGCGCAATACATTAAGAGCCCCGCCGGATGCATTGTCCGGCGGGGCTTTTTCGTTCATTTGTAAATATAAGTTACGCGGTTTTAAGCGCTCGAACCGCGCAACGTCGCGAACAGGGCGCAGACCTCCGCCGAACGGCCGATCCGGACGCACTTGCGGGCGACGCCGGCCTTTCAAATCCACGCCGGCGTTAAGGAACTTGCAATTTGCAACAAATGGCTCCTGCGACCGACCGTGTTTTTCGATAAATTGATCTCATACCGTCGCTCGTGAGCCGTGGGAATCGGCCAACACGCGAAGCGGCGAGGAGAACGAAAGTGAAAAAGCTCGGTGGTTTGTTGGTTGCTGGTGCGCTCGGTGCCGGTTTCGTCGGTGCCGCGCAGGCGCACGTTTCAATTGGCGTGGGCATCGGGGTGCCGGCCTATCCGGTCTATGCCGCGCCGCCTGCACCTGTCTATGTGGTTCCGCCGCAGCCGGTATATGTCGCGCCGCCGCCGCCCGTGGTGTACGCGCCGCCGCCCGCCGTGGTCGTGGGTGGCTACGGCGGTGGCTATGGCTACTACGGCCGTCCATACTACCGGCATCACGGCTATTACCGTCACGGTCCGGGCTGGCGCTACTGATCCGTCCGAGCGACGAATCCAAAAAGGCGATGCGAGTTGGCATCGCCTTTTTTGTTTGAAGGGCGCTTTTGAATTCCGCTGATGGAACTGGGAGAATGGTGATCCTTTCACGTCGCGCTCTCACGCCAATGTCCTCTCTTCCCGCCCCGACTTTCGATGACGTCGCCGATGCCGCCCGGCGCATCGAAGGCGTCGCCCATCGTACGCCCGTCCTGACTTCCCGCACCGCCGATGCCATCGCGGGCGCGTCGCTGTTTTTCAAGTGCGAAAACTTCCAGCGCATGGGTGCGTTCAAGTTTCGCGGCGCGTACAACGCGCTCTCGCATTTCGACGATCGGCAGCGCGCCGCGGGCGTGATCACCTATTCGTCGGGCAATCATGCGCAGGCGATTGCGCTGTCCGCGAAGCTCGCCGGCATCCGCGCGACGATCGTGATGCCCGAGGACGCGCCCGCCGCGAAGATGGAAGCGACGCGCGGTTACGGCGGCGAAGTGATCACGTACGACCGCTACACGCAGAACCGCGAGGAAATCGGCCGCAAGCTCGCCGAGGAGCGCGGCATGACGCTGATTCCGCCCTACGATCATCCGCATGTGATCGCGGGGCAGGGCACGTCGGCGAAGGAACTGATCGAGGAAACCGGTCCGCTCGATTATCTGTTCGTGTGCCTGGGCGGCGGCGGACTTATCGGCGGATGCGCGCTCGCGGCGGCGGCGCTGTCGCCGGACTGCAAGGTGATCGGCGTCGAGCCGGAAGCGGGCAACGACGCGCAGCAATCGCTCGCGCGCGGCGAGATCGTGCATATCGACGTGCCGCGCACGATCGCCGATGGCGCCGCGTCCACGCATGTCGGCGAATACAACTTCCCGATCATCCAGCGTCACGTCGACCGGATCGTCACCGTGAGCGACGCGCAGTTGATCGAGACGCTGCGCTTCTTCGCGCAACGCATGAAGATGGTCGTCGAACCGACCGGCTGTCTCGCGGCGGCGGCCGTGCTGCAGAAGGTCGTGCCGGTCGAAGGCAAGCGGGTGGGCGTGATCGTGTCGGGCGGCAACGTCGATCTCGCGAAGCTCGCTCAGTTCGTCGCGTGACGCCGCATCGTCATGAAGTCGCGTTGACGATCAGATCGCGGTAGCCGTTGACGATCACGCTGTACGCGAAGTACGCGAAGAGCACGGCGGACATCACGTGGCACGCGCGCAGGAGCCGGGTTCCGGCGCGCTTTCTGCCGTGGCTCGCGAGCGTGCAGATGAAGATCGTCCAGCCGAGTCCGCCGCAGAAGAAACCGATCAGAAACACGGACGCGGAGACGGGGCTCGTCGCGCCGGACTTGGCGATGAGCGCGCCGCCGACCGCCGCGAACCACAGGATCGCGCTCGGCGACGACACCGCGAGCAGGCATCCCCGCAAGAAGCTTTTCAAGTGGCCGGGACGCGGCACGGTGAGATCCGCTTCGCCTTCGACGGGCGGCGCGGACGCGGGATTGAGCGCCTCACGCGCCATCTTCCACGTCAGGAAGAGCAGCACGATCGCGCCGCCGATCCACACGACCCAGCGCACCGCGGAAAACTGCAGCAGCGCCGACATGCCCGCGAGCGCGAGCATCGCGTAGACGAGATCGCCGAAACACGTTCCCAGGCCGAGCACGAGCCCCGGTTTGAAGCCGTGCGACAGCGCGAGCGAAATGATCGCGACATTCGCGATCCCGATATCCAGACACAGCGACAGCGACAGAAAAAAACCGTCCGACAGCAACGACCACGAGTGCATATTTTTATTGATGGTTGTGAAGCGGGAAGCTCACGTCGAGACGGCCGGTCGGCACGTTCATCGTGTTGCGCGTGGGCGGATTGCGGAAGGCGGCGAGCGCGTCGCGCTGCTGTTGCGTGCCGATGCCGAGCGTATCGAGCACATGGACGACGACCGCGTTGAGCACCGACGTGTTGCCGTCCTCGACCTTCACCGCGATGCCGATCGGACCTTCATCGCGGCGCACGCCGATCGCATAGCTCGCATCCGCGCCCGTCTTGCCGACGAGCGCTCCGCCGAACGCCTGCATCAACAGCGTACAGAAGCGTCCTTCGCCCGCGACGAGTTCCGGATGCGACGTCATCGCGCGATGGATGCGCGCGAGCGGCGAGCCTTCGGGCGCGGCGGCGATCTTCACGTAGAGTCGCGCGAGACGTTCGAGCGGGAACGCGGGCGTCGGCAGATTGCAGCCATCGATGGCCCATTGCACGTCGTCGTCGGCGAGATCGACCGCGCGCGCGACGGTGTGCTTCACGCGCGCCTGCAGCGGATGATCGGGCAAGTGGTAATCAGCGAGCGGCGCGTTCATCGCCCGGGCGCCCGCGAGCATGCCGGCGTGCTTGCCGGAACAGTTGCTGCACGCGGCGGTCGGCGTGAAGTCGCGCCTGATCCAGTCCTTGAACACGGCGTCCGATATTGGCGGATGGCCGCCGCAGCGCAGATCGCTTTCGCTCGCGTTCGATTTGCCGAGCATCGCGAGCGCGCGCTCGATATGACGCGGCTCGCTGCTATGCGATCCGCACATCAGCGCGAGGTCTTCGTCGGTGAAGCCGAAGCGCTCGAGCGCGCCCGTTTCGATGACCGCGAGCGCCTGCGCGGGCTTCGCCGCCGAGCGCGGCAACGTCACGCGATGAGGATCGCCGAAGGAATGCACGAGGCGCCCGTTCGCATCGACGACGGCGACGTGCGCCGCGTGCGTGTTCTCGATGACATCGCCTCGATAAAGCGTGGCCGCGATCATGATTTATCCAGTCCGATTTCAGCCCACAGCGCATCGACGCGACGCTTCACCGCTTCATCCATGACGATCGGGCGGCCCCACTCGCGATTCGTTTCGCCGGGCCATTTATTGGTCGCATCGAGTCCCATCTTCGAGCCGAGGCCCGCCACCGGCGACGCGAAATCGAGATAGTCGATCGGCGTGTTGTCGACCATCACGGTGTCGCGCGTCGGATCGACTCGCGTCGTGATGGCCCAGATGACTTCTTTCCAGTCGCGCACGTTCACGTCTTCATCCACCACGACGATGAACTTCGTATACATGAACTGCCGCAGGAAGCTCCACACGCCGAACATCACGCGCTTCGCGTGGCCGGGGTAGCTCTTCTTCATCTGCACGATGGCCATCCGATAGCTGCAGCCTTCGGGCGGCAGATAGAAATCGGTGATCTCGGTGAACTGCTTCTGCAGGAGCGGCACGAACACTTCGTTCAGCGCGACGCCGAGCACTGCGGGCTCGTCGGGCGGCTTGCCGGTGTAGGTGGAATGGAACAGCGCGTCGCGGCGCATCGTGATCTTTTCGACGGTGAAGACCGGAAACCACTCCTGCTCGTTGTAGTAGCCGGTGTGATCGCCGTACGGCCCTTCGAGCGCGTGTTCGTATTTCGCCGCCGCGGACGCCGATGGACGCGGCGGCGCGCCTTCGGGCGCGGGCGGCGGCGTGCCGTCCTGCGGATAGATGAAGCCTTCGAGCACGATCTCGGCGCGCGCCGGCACCTGAAGCGTATCGACGCCCGGCGTCAGGCACTTCGCGAGCTCGGTGCGCGAGCCGCGCAAGAGGCCCGCGAACTGATATTCGGACAACGAATCGGGTACGGGCGTCACGGCGCCGAGGATCGTCGCGGGATCGGCGCCGAGCACGACCGCCACCGGATACGGCTTGCCGGGATTCGCAAGCGCGAATTCGCGGAAGTCGAGCGCGCCGCCGCGATGCGCGAGCCAGCGCATGATGAGCTTGTTGCGCCCGATGAGCTGCTGCCGATAGATGCCGAGATTCTGGCGCGGCTTGTTCGGTCCGCGCGTGACGGTGAGGCCCCAGGTGAGCAGCGGTCCGGCGTCGCCGGGCCAGCATGTCTGGATCGGCAACCGGTTGAGATCGACGTCCTGGCCTTCCCACACCACTTCCTGGCAAGGCGGCGCGCTGACCGACTTCGGCGCCATGTCCCACACGGCCTTCGCGAGCGAGAGCAGCTTGCCCGCGTCCTTCAGGCCTCTCGGCGGCTCGGGTTCCTTGAGCGCGGAAAGCAGCCTGCCGACGTCGCGCAGCGAACTCAGCGCGGCGACATCGCTGCCGAGGCTGACATCGGCGCCGCTCTGCGCTTCGGTTTCGATGCCCATGCCGAGCGCGACGCGCCGCGTCGTGCCGAAGAGGTTGGCGAGCACGGGCATCGTGTGGCCCGTGGGAGCTTCGAAAAGCAGAGCGGGTCCGCCCGCGCGTAGCACGCGATCCGAGACTTCGGTGATTTCGAGAACGGGGGAAACGGGCTGCCGAATGCGGCGGAGTTCACCGATCGCCTCGAGGCGGGCAGTGAAGTCGCGCAGATCTTTGTATTTCATCGATGGTCGAAATTGGACTCGAAGGCGCCGGAGCACGAGGCTCGACGGGCGGGACGGCTGCGCGCAAGGCGATTGTCGATTTTACCTGCGACAGCGTCGGTGCGTTGGGCGACATTCAGCAAATTCCGCTGGGAATCGCCCGCGAGACGTGGTTTTCGGGCTCTGAACGCTGTTCAATATAACTGTAAGTAATTGAAACACAAGTCTTTAGCATTGACGGATAATTAAACCCTGATAGAATCAGCTCGCATCTCTTGCAGGTTTTGAAACTTTTTACCTTCGCCTCAGGTCTTTCTTGACGCAACATGCGTCGCCTGCGCCGCTCCTGCCCGGCGATTCATGGTGTTTGGTTGTCATGCCGGCGTTTCTCGCGCCGGTTTTTCGCGTGGAGAGCCACCCGCGCATTGAGGGCACGCAGTTCGTGCCGCGCAACCCGGCAGTTTTTTGCCGGATCGGCTTTCCAGACGGCGCATGCCGTATCCCCGATGCCGCTTACGCTTGCCGAGAGCGAGTGGTGTCTGATTTGCGCTCCGAATACGCGCTTTATTCGTATTCATCTGCGCAAATCATGCAACATTGGGAGTATCGATGAACACTTCGGTTTGGTGGGGTTCCGACACCCGCGCCGCGCAGATCATGCGCATAGCGCTCCGTCGCGGACGCCGTTTGAGTCACCATGTCTTCGCGATGGTCGGTTGTGCCGCCGTCGTCAGCGCGCTCGCACTGTGGTTGCTGCCTTCGTGGCGCACGAACTTTGCCGCAAAGATCATGCCTTTCGTGTCGGCCGCCGTTCAGGCGGGACCGGCTCGCCTGCTCGCGGGCCAGCCGCTGCCGCCGTTCTCGGCGGTGCATCATCCGTCTGGAGACGCCTCGCTGCCCGTGAACGTCGCCGCGAACACCGCGCCGTCGGACAGCCTCAAGGCGCCGTCGACGGGGCCATCGCTCGGCGCCGCCGCCAGCGACGACGCAAGCACGCATCAGCTCACCGGCGGCATCAGCCTCGCCGTGTCGCCCAACGGGCTCGACCCGCGCACCATGCCGTCCGTCGGCATGCTGGCGAGCATGATTCCCGCGCAACGCGTGGTCGCCGACGCACGCGACGACCGGGTGCTCGTTTCCACGCGCGAGCAGAAGCTCGTCTCGAACTTCATCGCGCGGCGTTATCGCGTGGCGGAAGAGCCGGTTGCCGAGCTCGTGCGCGCCGCGTTCGACACGGGCCGCGAAGTCGGTCTTGATCCGCTGCTGCTGCTGTCCGTCATGGCTATCGAATCGGGCTTCAATCCGTACGCTGAAAGCGGCGTCGGCGCTCAGGGCCTGATGCAGGTGATGTCGAAGGTTCATTCCGACAAGTTCGAATACTTCGGCGGCTCGCACGCAGCGCTCGATCCGCTCGCGAATATCAAGGTCGGCGCGCTCGTGCTGAAGGATTGCATCGCGCGCGGCGGTTCGGTTGCGGGCGGCCTGCGCTACTACGTCGGCTCCTCGACGCAGGACGACGGCGGTTACGGCGCGAAGGTGCTGGCCGAGCGTACGCGTCTGCGCGATGTCGCACGCGGCCGCAACGTGCCGATCAACGCGCCGCAGGCGCCGGTTCAGGCCGCGCCCAAGCAGGTTCTGGCCTCGACCGCCGCGGACAAGCGCGTGCACGTGACCATCGATTCGAAGAAGTCGGTCTCGCAGGACGAAGGCGACGCGGAAACGAAGCACGTCGCATCGGCGGAGTTCGGCGCTTAAACGTTTCGTCGGACGCAAAGAAAAAGGGCACCTTTCACGGTGCCCTTTTTTCGTTCTTGCGATGCGGTTTTATCGGCGGAATAGCGTGCCCAGCCGCTCGACCGCTTCCTCAAGCTTCGAGTACGCCGTCGCATACGAAAGACGGATGTAGCGCTCCGGCGCATGAAAGCCGAAATCCACGCCCGGCACGAGCACGACGCCCGCGTCGTGGAGCATCGAATGCGTGAGCGCGTCGCTGTCGCCGGCGGCGGGGTGATGAACCGTCGTCGTATCGGCGTAGACGTAGAACGCGCCGTCGGGCACCACCGGCACGCCGAAGCCGAGCGAACGAAGCGCCGGCACGATGTAATCGCGCCGCCGCTTGAATTCGAGGCGACGCGATTCGTAGATCGCGATCGTCTGCGGCTCGAAACACGCGAGCGCCGCGTGCTGGGCCAGCGCCGACGCGCAGATGAACAGGTTCTGCGACAGCTTTTCGACCGCGCTCACCATCGCGTGCGGCACGACGAGCCAGCCGAGCCGCCAGCCGGTCATGTTGAAGTACTTGGAGAAGCTGTTCACGGTGACGACATCGTCGCCGAAGGAGAGGGCGGACACGGGCTTCGCGTCGTAGCTCAAACCCTGATAGATCTCGTCGACGATCGTGAAGCCGCCATGCGCACGCACTTTTTCGACGATACGCCGGAGCTCGTCCGGCTCGATCGACGTGCCCGTCGGATTCGACGGCGACGCGAGCAGCACGCCGCGCGTGGCCGGTCCCCAGTTTTCTTCGACATGCTCGGCCGTCAGCTGAAAGCGCTCGGCCGGACCGCTCGCGATGAGCACCGGCTTGCCATCCGCCGCCGACACGAAATGCCGGTTGCACGGATAGCACGGATCGGGCATCAGCACTTCGTCGCCGTTATCGACGAGCGCCATGCACGCGAGCAGCAGCGCCGCCGACGCGCCCGCCGTCACGACGATGCGCTCCGGATCGACCGTGAGGCCGAACGTATCGCGATAATGCCGCGCGATCGCCTCGCGCAGCGGCGTGATGCCGAGCGCGTTGGTGTATTGCGTGACGCCGCGCTTCAATGCATCGGCGGCGGCGTTGATCACGGGCTCGGGCGCGGTGAAGTCCGGCTCGCCGATGCTCATGTGGATGATGTCGCGGCCCGCGCGCTCGAGCGCCTGAGCCTCTTTCATCAGCTCCATCACGTAGAACGGCTCGATCGCATCGACACGCGACGCAAGCCGGACGAGCGGTTCCGCACCCTGGTTCATTTATGCTCCGCGTCCGCGCGCCTGCGCCTCGGTGGGACGCATTACGACGGCGAGCTTGTCGAGCACGCCGTTCACATACTTGTAGCCGTCCGAGCCGCCGAAGGTTTTCGTCAGCTCGACCGCCTCGTTGATGACGACGCGATACGGCACGTCGATGTGGTGCTTGAACTCGAACGCGGCCACCAGCAGCACCGCGCGCTCGACCGGCGACAACTGCTCGATCGGGCGGTCGAGGCACGGCTGCAACTGCTCGGACAGCGCGGCGGATTCCTTGATCACGCCATGCAGGATCGCATCGAGATGCGCCTGATCGGCCTTGTCGAAGCCTTGCGCGTTGCGCAGTTGCGCGTCGATTTCGCCGGCGGGCGCGCCCGACAGCAACCATTGATAAAGCCCTTGCGTCGCGAGTTCGCGCGAACGGCGTCGAGCGCTCTTCATGCGCGGTCCTCGTCTTCTTCGTCTTCGTCTTCATCGTCGCCGTCGAGCTGTTCGAGCGCGACGGAGAGATTCGCCATTTCGACTGCCACGCGTGCTGCGTCGCGGCCCTTTTCGGTCATGCGGGCGACGGCCTGCTCGTCGTTCTCGGTCGTCAGCACGGCGTTCGCCACCGGAATGCCGAAATCGAGCGCGATGCGCGAGATGCCCGAGCCGCTTTCGTTCGACACGAGCTCGAAGTGATACGTCTCGCCGCGCACGACGGCGCCGAGCGCGATCAGCGCGTCGAACTGGCCGGATTCCGCGAGCTTCTGCAGCGCGAGCGGAATTTCGAGCGCGCCCGGCACGGTGACGAGCAGCACGTCCTGGCCGATCACGCCGAGGCGCTCCAGCTCCTCGATGCACGCGTCGGCGAGGCCGTTGCACACCGGTTCGTTGAAGCGCGACTGCACGATGCCGATGCGCAGGCCGTCGCCGTCGATATTCGGCTGGTACTGTCCGATTTCCATGAATGGTCCTTCCCTTGGAATTGTGTGGAATAAGGGTGTGCGGCCGGCGGTCTCAGACCGAGCGCAACTGGGTGATGGCGGTTTCCGTCGGCGCGGCGGTGGCGGGGCAGCCGGGCATCGGCACGAAGCCCGTCACTTCGAGCCCGTAGCCCGACATGCTGCCGAGTTTGCGCGGCGTCGCGAGCACTTCCATCTTGCCGACGCCGATATCGCGCAGAATCTGCGCGCCGATGCCGTAGGTCTTGAAGTCGATCGGGCGGCGCTTGAGTTCGGCCGCCTTGTCCTTCTGGTCGAAGGCGCGGAACACGTCGACGAGATGCTCCTTCGTGTCGCCGCAATTGAGCATGACGATCGCGCCGAGATCGCGCGCGGCGATTTCCTTCATCGCGGCGTCGATGGTCCACGAGTGCGTCGACGAATCGATTTCGAGCAGATCGAGCACCGAGAGCGGCTCGTGCACGCGCACCGGCGTGTCGCGGTCGGGATGCGGCGTGCCGCGCACGAGCGCGATATGCGGCGAGTGCGTCGGCTCGTCGCGATACAGCACCGCGCGGAACGGGCCGTGCGCGGTCTGCATCGTGCGTTCGCAGACTTTCTCGATGATCGATTCGGTACGGCTGCGGTAATGGATCAGATCGGCGATCGTACCGATCTTGATGCCGTGCTGCTGGCCGAATTCGATGAGATCCGGCAGGCGCGCCATCTCGCCGTCGTCCTTGATGATCTCGCAGATGACCGCGGCCGGCGTGAGGCCCGCGAGCGCGGTCAGATCGCAGCCGGCTTCCGTGTGGCCCGCGCGCACGAGCACGCCGCCCGGCTGCGCCATGATCGGGAACACGTGGCCCGGCTGGACGATATGCTCGGCGCGCGCGTCGTGCGCGACCGCCGCGGCGATCGTCTTCGCCCGGTCCGAGGCGGAAATGCCGGTCGTCACGCCTTCGGCCGCTTCGATGCTGACCGTGAAGGCCGTGCCGTACTGCGTCCCGTTGCGGTGCGTCATGAGCGGCAGATTCAGTTGCTTGCAACGCTCCTGCGTGAGCGTGAGGCAGATGAGGCCGCGGCCGTGCTTCGCCATGAAGTTGATGGCTTCGGGCGTGACGAATTCGGCGGCGACGACGAGATCGCCTTCATTTTCGCGGTCTTCTTCGTCGACGAGGATCACCATCCGGCCGGCTTTCAGTTCAGCGATGATCTCAGGAGTGGAGGCGAGCGACATGATGACGTCCCGTGCGGGGTCCGGTTTGGGGAAAGCGCGTATTTTACGCCACGGCCGATGGACAGTCGCTGAAATCGGCGGGCAGTCGGGCGGGAGGGCCTCGTTGCAAAACGAGCAGCCCCGGCGCCCGGCAAAAGAGGCTCAGATCACTGCGCGCTCATCATCCGTTCGACATAGCGCGCGATCAGATCGATTTCCAGATTGACCTTCACGTCTTTGGCGAGCGCCTTGAGCGTCGTGACTTCGACGGTATGCGGAATCAGGTTGATGGAAAACTCGCAGCCATCGGCGCGGTCGCTGACGGAGTTCACGGTGAGACTCACGCCGTTCACCGTCACGGAACCTTTGTAAGCCAGATATTTGCCGATGTCCTTCGGCGCGACGATGCGCAATTCATGCGATTCGCCGACAGGCTCGAATTTCGACACGACGCCCAGTCCATCGACGTGGCCGGATACGAGATGCCCGCCGAGCCGGTCGTGCGCGCGCAATGCCTTCTCCAGATTCACTTCGATGCCCGCATCGCCGAGCCCGACCGTCTTGTCGAGACTTTCGCGCGACACGTCGACATCGAACGCATCGGCCGACTTCTTGATCACCGTCATGCACGCGCCCTGGATCGCGATGCTGTCGCCGAGTTCGACATCGGCGAGATCGAGATCGCCCGCGGCGACCGTCAGACGAACGCCCGCTTCCGGCTCCGAGCCGAGCGGCGTGACTTTCTCGATGCGGCCCACCGCCGCGACAATTCCTGTAAACATCGCTTCGTTCCTTGAATCGGTGTGCAATCAGCTCGCAGCGATCGACTCGACGAAGCGCGCGAGTATGCGCAGATCGTCGCCGAGCCGGTCGATGCGATGAAATTTCAGATGCGGCCGCGCATCGAGCGTTGCGGGCGGCGCGAAGTCGAACATGCCGGGCGCGTTGCCCAGCAGGCTCGGTGCGAGATACACCAGCAACTCGTCGACGCAGCCCTCGCGCAGCAGCGAGCCGTTCAGTTTGTGACCCGCTTCCACGTGCAGCTCGTTGATGCCGCGATCGGCGAGCGCGGTGAGCATCGCGGGCAGATCGACCTTGCCGTGCTCGTTCGACAGCTCGATCAGGTCCGCGCCTTTCTCACGCAGCGCGTCGATGCGCGCCGGATCGGCGTCGGCGGAATGGAAGATCCACGGCGGCGCGCCTTCGAGAATGCGCGCTTCCTTGGGCACGTCGAGACGGCTGTCGATCAAGACGCGTTGCGGCTGGCGCGGCGTGTCCACCGCGCGCACGGTCAGTTGCGGATCGTCCTCGCGCACCGTGCCGATGCCCGTCAGGATCGCGCAGGCGCGGGCGCGCCACGCGTGGCCGTCGGCGCGCGCGTCCTCGCCGGTGATCCACTGGCTTTCGCCCGTCGGCAGGCCGGTGCGGCCGTCGAGCGTGGCCGCGACTTTCATGCGCACCCACGGACGGCGGCGCGTCATGCGCGACACGAAGCCGATGTTCATCTCCTGCGCCTCGTTCGCGAGCAGCCCGCAGCGCACGTCGATGCCCGCATCGCGCAGCATCGTGAGGCCGCGACCGGACACCGACGGATTCGGGTCTTCCATCGCGGCGATCACTTTCTCGACGCGCGCATCGATGAGCGCGTGCGCGCACGGCGGCGTGCGCCCGAAATGGCTGCACGGTTCGAGCGACACATACGCCGTCGCGCCGCGCGGATCCTTGCCGCGCGAACGGGCGTCCTTGAGCGCCTGCACTTCGGCGTGATCCTGGCCGGCCGGCTGCGTGTAGCCCATGCCGATCACTTCGCCGTTCTTGACGAGCACGCAGCCCACACGCGGATTCGGCGTGGTTGTATACATGCCCTTCGAGGCGAGCGCGAGCGCGCGCTCCATGTGGGTGAAGTCGGTTTGCGAGAACATCGGCGCGGCCCGCGAGCGTCAGGCGGCGAGCGACGCGAACGCGCCGCGCGCGGCGTCGATGGTCGCGTCGATCACGGCGTCGTCGTGCGCGCTCGACACGAAGCCCGCTTCGAACGCCGACGGCGCGAAGTACACGCCCGCATCGAGCATCGCGTGGAAGAACGCGTTGAAGCGCCTGGTGTCGCCCTGCTGGATCTGCGCGAAGCTGCCCGGCACCGAGTCCATGAAGTACAGGCCGAACATGCCGCCGATCGAATCCGCGGAAAAGGGCACTTTCGCATCGCGGGCGGCGGCGGTCAGGCCGTCGACCAGCTTGCGCGTCTGCTTCGCGAGATCGTCGTAGAAACCGCGGCGCTGGATCAGTTGCAGCGTCTTGAGGCCCGCGGCCACGGCGATCGGATTGCCCGACAGCGTGCCTGCCTGATACACGCCGCCCAAAGGCGCGAGATGGGCCATGATGTCGCGGCGTCCGCCGAACGCCGCCGCCGGCATGCCGCCGCCGATGACCTTGCCGAGACACGTTAGGTCCGGCTTGATGCCGTAGACCTCCTGCGCGCCGCCGAGCGCGACACGGAAACCGCACATCACTTCGTCGAAGATCAGCACCGCGCCGTACTCGCTGCAGCGCTCGCGCAGCGCGTTGAGGAACTCGGGCGTTGCGCGCACGAGATTCATGTTGCCCGCGACCGGCTCAACGATCACCGACGCGATCTCCGACCCGAACGCCCTGAACGCCTCGTCGAGTTGCTCGACGTTGTTGTACTCGAGCACGGTCGTGTGCTTTGCGATATCGGCGGGCACGCCCGCGGAAGTCGGATTGCCGAACGTCAGCAGGCCGGAACCGGCCTTCACGAGCAGGCTGTCCGCGTGACCGTGATAGCAGCCCTCGAACTTGATGATGCGGCTGCGGTTCGTGAAGCCGCGCGCGAGGCGCAGCGCGCTCATCGTCGCTTCGGTGCCGGAGGAGACCATGCGCACCTGTTCGATCGACGGCACGAGCTTGCAGATTTCCTCGGCGATCTCGATTTCGGCTTCCGTCGGCGCGCCGAAGGAAAAGCCGTTCGCGAGCACGCGCTGCACGGCGTCGAGCACTTCGGGATGGACGTGACCCAGGATCATCGGGCCCCACGAGCCGATGTAGTCGATATAGCGCTTGCCGTCCGCATCCCAGAAATACGCGCCTTCTGCGCGCTCGATGAAGCGCGGCGTGCCGCCGACCGAGCGGAACGCGCGCACCGGCGAGTTCACGCCGCCGGGAATGGTTCGCTGGGCGCGTTCGAAGAGAACTTGATTCTTGGACATGGATGAAGGCCTGCGCTGAAAGTGGAAGCGGGAGTCGCGAAGGGCGGACCGGGCTCGAGCGGCGACGAGCGCGGCGTGCGAGACGCGCGGTCCGGCGCGAAAAATCGATGCTGAAATTGTACCGGAGTCGTTGCGAACGGGCGGTGTCGCGCCTATGACGATGGCGTACGTTTCGCGGGCGCGGACGGCGCGGGAGGCTGCGAGCGCCGGCCGGTTCGCGCAGTCCAGAGCTTTTCCAGCGCGCCCTCGGCAATCGGCTTGATGAGCGTGCCGGACATCTGCGCGTCCCACGTCTGCACGGAGAACGGATGCGCCCGCAATTCGTCGCGCGTGACGACGACTTCCTCGTGCGCATCGACGAGCCAGTCGTACACGAAGTCGATGCACAGCCGATAGCCGCGTTTGCTTCCGGCGTCGGCCACTTCGTAAGGCGCGCGCGTCACCCAGCCCGATGCGAATACGCCCTTCGGCTCCTGCGACACGCGATGCACGAACACGCGATCGCCCGGCAGGAGCCCGCGCGCGGTTCCGCAGCCCCATACATCGGCGACGGCATCGCCCGCGGCCACGCGCCGCGCGATGTCGGGCAACTCGGGCCACGGCCACTTTTTGGGGCTCCAGATCAGCAGAAAGGCGGTCATCGCGTCGATGAAACGGGAAGGAAAACGAGAGAAGAGCTTAGCGCAACGCGGCGATCAGGGCCGGATCACGGCGGGGCGTCGCGTACAATGACCGATCGCTTGCGCGGCACGAGGCCGTGTCGCATCCACTCATCCCCGTCTTGCGAACTCCATGTCCGACACCACCCGTCGCCGGCCCGATGGCCGGCTGATTCTGTTGCTCGGCGCGCTGGCCGCGTGCGGCCCGCTGTCGATCGACATGTATCTGCCGAGCCTGCCTTCGCTCGCCGCCTCGTTCGGCACGAGCCCGGCCGCCGCGCAGAGCACGCTCACGAGCTTCATGTTCGGCTTCTCGTTCGGCATGCTGCTCTATGGCCCGATGTCCGACGCCTACGGCCGCCGGCCCGTCCTGCTCGGCGGCATCGCGCTGTACGCGCTCGCGAGCATCGGCTGCGCGGTGGCGTTTTCGATCGATGCGCTCGTCCTCGTGCGCTTTCTGCAGGCGCTCGGTGCGGGCGCGGCGTCGGTGCTCGCGCGCGCCATCGCCCGCGATGCCCACGAACCGGGCGACGCCGCCCGCGTGCTGTCGATGCTTTCCATCGTCACGTCGATCGGACCGTTGCTCGCGCCGCTGATCGGCGGGCAATTGCTGCTGCTCGGCGGCTGGCGGATCGTGTTCGTCGCGCTGACGCTCTTCGGCCTGACCTGCGCGGTGACCGCCTTTCTGCGCGTGCCCGAAACCTGGCCGAAAGAGAAGCGCGCGAGCGCGGCGGTCGGCAAGTCGTTCGCCGCGTATGGGCATCTGCTGACCGATCCCGTCACCTGGGGCCACATGATGTGCGGCGGCATGGCGTTCGCGTCGATGTTCGCGTACATCACCGCGACGCCGTTCGTCTATATCGACTACTTCCACGTAAAGCCGCAGTACTACGGGCTGCTGTTCGGGCTGAACATCATCGGGATCATCGCGGGGAATGTGCTCAACACGAAGTTCGTCGGCCGCGTCGGCGCGATGAAGATGATCTCGGCCGCGTCGTTCGTGAGCGTCGCGGCGGCGCTCGCGGTCGCCCTCGTGTCGCTGACGGGCTGGGGCGGCTTGTGGTCGATCGTGGCGACGCTGTTTTTCGTCGTCGGGGTGGTCGGCTTGCTGTCGGCCAATTGCACGACCGAACTGATGCACCGGTATCCGCGCAACGCGGGCGCGGCCGCCGCCGTGTTCGGCGCGATGCAACTCGCGCTCGGCGCGCTCGCGAGTCTCGCGGTCGGGCTCTTTCACGACGTGTCGCCGCACGGCATGGGCATTGTGATCGGCGTATGCGGCGTGCTGACCTTTGCCGGGCGCACGCTGGTGCTGCGCTCGCATGCGGTGCCGGTAAAGGTTTGAATCAGGCGAGCGGCCCGATCGTCGATGCGAGGAACGTGAACGCGGCCGCTTCCGCCTGCGCGATCGCTTCCGGCTCGACGCCCGCGCCGTGTCCGCCGTCGCCGGTCTCCTGATACCAGACGTTCGCGTGACCCTGCGCCTGCATCTTCGCGGCCATCTTGCGCGCGTGGCCGGGATGCACGCGATCGTCGCTCGTCGATGACGTGAAAAGCACCGGCGGATACGCGACATCCGCCTTCACGTTCTGATACGGCGAGTACGCCATCAGATGACGCAGATCGGCGGCGTCGTCGGGGTCGCCGTATTCGTCGATCCACGATGCGCCTTGCAGCAGCAAGTGAAAGCGCGCCATGTCGAGCAGCGGCACTTCCGACAGCACCGCGCCGAACAGCTCGGGCCGCTGGACCATGCACACGCCCGTGAGCAGGCCGCCGTTGCTGCCGCCGCGAATCGCCAGTTGCTTTGCAGTGGTGACGCCCGTATCGATGAGCGCCTCGGCCACCGCGTTGAAATCGTCGAAGGAAATCTGGCGATTCTCACGCAACGCCGCCTGATGCCACGCCGGACCGAATTCGCCGCCACCGCGAATGTTCGCGACCGCGTAAAGCCCGCCGCGCTCGAGCCACGCGATGCCGGTCGTCGCGTCGTAGCCGGGATCGAGCGCGACTTCGAAGCCGCCGTAACCGTAGAGCAGGCAAGGGCGCGCGTCCGTGCGCGTGTCGACATCACGTCCGATCAGCCAGTAGGGAATGCGCTCGCCGTCCGGCGCGATGGCGTGGCGGCGCACGGCCGAGAGGCCGGTCGCATCGAACTGTGCGGGAAGGCGCGCGAGCAGTTGCCACGGCGCGTCGTTCGCGAGATCGGCGTGGTACAGCGATGGCGGCATCAGAAAGTGCTCGACGTGGATGAGCACGGTGTCGTCACGCTCGCTGTCGATCGAATCGACCCAGGACTGGCTCGCTTCCGGCAGCGCGAAGTCGCGCGCCTGCCATTCGCCTTCGAACGTCGCGGGCGGGCGCAGCAGCGTGACGCGCGGCGTGCCGTCGTCCATCTGCGAGACGATCAGCCAGTGCTTCGTGAAGTCGATGCCGGCAAGCACGAGCCGATCGGATGGCGTGAACAACGCGGTGAAATGACGCGAGCCATCGAGAAACGCGTCGCGCCGGATCACGGTCAGCGTGCCGGGCGCGTAGCGATGGCCGCCCGCGTTCCAGAACTTGCGCGGCGTCACGAACAGCCAGCCGTTCCAGTGCTCGATTTCCGCGTGCGCCGGCAGGTCGTATTGACGCCATTCGTTCGATGTCTCGTCGAGCCAATAGTTGAGCGTGTCATAAAACGACACCGCGCGCGATGCGAGATGCAGCTTTTCGATGGGATCGTAGTCCACGCCCGCCGATACATCGCGCCGGTTGCCGTCGAACACGACGGGCGCGTCCGCGAGCGGCGTGCCGCGCTTCCAGCGGCGCGCTTCGCGCGGAAAGCCGGACGTCGTGAGGGCAGGGCGCGGGTTTGTCTTGCTGTCGTCCCAGCCGACGTAGACCGTGTCGCGATCGATCCACGAGATATCGTGCTTGCCGACATCGGGCAGCACGAAGCCATCCGCGACGAAGCTTTTCGACGGGATGTCGAACTCGCGCACCATGCACGCGTCCGAGCCGCCCGGCGACAGGCTCACGAGCGCGCGATCGTAGTCGGGGTAGCGCATGTCGAAGTCGGCGAGCGCCCAGCGGGTGTCGTCGTTATCTTGCGTGTTGAGGTCGAGGGCGTCGACGTCGAGGATCGTTTCCCACACGGGTTTGCCTTCCAGCCACGAAGGCCACGGCGTGCGGCGCACGATGCCGAGCGGATGCGCGTCGTCCTGCCAGGTGTTGTAGGCCCAGTCGCCATAGCGCGAGCACGACACGATGCGGTCTTGCGACGTGTAGGCTTTTTCGAGCCTTGCGGCGAGTGTGCGCGCTTGCGGCGTGTTGCCGAATGCGGCTTCGGTGCGGCGGTTCTGGCTATCGACCCAGGCTTGCACGCGGGCGTCGTCCAGCGCTTCGAGGCCGATGAAGGGGTCGGGGGCGTCGGACGGGGTCCAGGCGAGGTCGGGATGCGAAGTGAGAAGAGTCATGCGGCAAGGGCACTTTGAAATGCAAAACGACGATTGTGCCTGCAATGGGGCGAAGGGGGTATCGTGGCGGTCTGGGATGCGTCGGGCTTCTATGGATGGCCTGATTTCGTGTCGGTCTATTGGCGGTGCCCCTGTGCGGGGCGGCACCTACTTTCTTTGCTGCTGCAAAGAAAGTAGGCAAAGAAAGCAGCTCGTTCAAGCCCGCGGTCACACGCACGTTGGCCATGCTTGCCAGCCGTCGATGGCACTCGCCTAAGTGTCGCCCTCGAAGGACTTACCGGGCTTGGATCGCGCACGGTCTGTCGCCCGAGACGTTTCAGCGCGCTGGTTCAGCACGAAAAGGTTCCGGCACAGCGCTACGCGCTGCCGTTGGGTGTGCGAAGGAAACCGACGATAGGCACGCGCAAACCCGATTGACCCATCGGCCGCGAAGCGGGCCGGAGCTCTTTCGTGCTGAACCAGTCTGTTGCGTGGTGCGATGTGTCGGACCGTGCGCGGTCCAAGCCCTTATCTGCTTGTGGGGGCACTCGCTATTGCCGGGCCATTAGGCCAATCGCCTGTGCCGCGGCCGGTGTGAAGTGCTTAGGCTGGGGATAGCTG